>NZ_JBIVCA010000012.1:143137-153429 GCF_044746345.1 Lysinibacillus sp. NPDC086135
TCGCTCTGGCTCTTCTTTCCATCGCTTTGACTCTTCCTTTTGTCGCTCGTATTTCTTTCCGTCGCTCTGGCTCTTCTTTCCGTCGCTCGGATTTCTTTCCGTCACTTCGACTCTTCCTTCCGTCGCTCTGGCTCTTCTTTCCGTCACTCCGACTCTTCTTTCCGTCGCTCGGATTACTTTCCGTCACTTCGACCCTTCTGTCCGTCGCTCTGATCGCCAAAATAAAAAAGCGTAGACTTCAAATAATATAAAGTCTACGCTTATTTCTTATTTTGTTCCGCCGTAAATAATTGTTACATTTGGATGATTTAATAATTGGCTTGCTGGGAAATCTTCAGTGATGATACCACTTTTTAATTTTTCCATAGCCTCTAGTTTTTTTTCACCAAATGCAATTAACACGATTTCCTTGGCTTTCATAATAGATTGAATGCCCATTGTAATTGCATGAGTCGGTACATCTTTAGAGTTATCAAAATAAATTGCATTTTCTTTACGTGTAGATTCAGTTAGCTCCACAATATTAGTCATTGAAGCAAAAGATGTGCCCGGTTCGTTAAAAGCAATATGTCCGTTAATGCCAATGCCTAGAAGCTGCAGATCAATTCCTCCCGCTTCCTTAATGCGAGCTTCATAAGCCGCACACTCAGCATCTAAGTTTTCTGCCTTACCATTTGGTAAATGTATATTTTCTTCCTTAATATCTACATGATTGAATAAGTTCTCATGCATAAATGTCCAATAACTTGCCGGACTTGTTTGATCGAGACCTATATATTCATCTAGGTTAAAGGTAATCACATCGCTAAAAGATATATTGCCAGCTTGTTGGCGTTTCACTAATTCCTTATACATTCCTAAGGGAGAACCACCAGTCGCTAATCCTAAAATACTTGTTGGTTTTACTTGTAATTGTTTAGTGAAAATATCCGCTGCTACTTTGCTCATTTCATCGTATGAATTTACTTCTAACCATTTCATTTCGCTTGTCATTCGTATACCTACCTTACAATCATTATTATTAACTAAAATAATAGGAAATATCTTTCTTTATTATAGTTAATACTTTCATTTTACAAGTTATTTACCTTCTTTTCTATTATTTTCTTTATATTATTCACGTGTATTCTCAAACCATTTCGGTTATGTTATTTAGTAAGGAAATGAGGCGATTTTATGAATTCACAAATAAAGCAATATTTAAGGCTTATTCAATTTCAAGGATCTTTAGAGCCATCTATTAAGTTACTTGGTCAGCTTCAAACCAAACATCTACATACCATTCCTTATGAGAACCTAGATGTTGCCTTAAAACATGACATCTCCTTCGCTATTCCTGACCTTTTTCAAAAAATGATTATTCAACTTCGCGGAGGCAATTGTTTTGAACTAAATATTTTATTTAGTTGGCTACTTCGCGAACTTGGCTTTTCTGTAACCAACCGCTATGCACAATTTTGGCGCAACAATGAAGCAGATACTCCTGTTGAGGATGTACCTATGCATCAGCTATTGCTGGTCAATTTCAATGGCCAATCATATATTTCAGATGTTGGTGTAGGTGCACTAGCTCCTTGTAAACCAGTTCCACTAATAGCTGGACATCAACACCGTGAAGGTAATGAACTTTATAAAATTGAACGAGATGAAGCGAACGGCTGGATGCTGTACGAACTAACAAAAAATAATTGGCGTTTACTTTATAGTTTTTTTGATGACGCTAACGATGCAAAGTTTGCACCAAGACTTTCTAAACAAAAAAATAAAATCGCGATGATTCGTACTCCTCGTGGCCGTCATACAATGCTTAATAACGAATTTCGAATTTACGAGGGATACTCCCTAACAACTTATACAACGCATAACGAAAAGGAATGGCGACAAGCACTTCATCGCTTTTTTCATATTTCATTAGATTAGATGCTACAAAAAGCAAGCCTCCCCATTTAAAAGGAGGCTTGCTTTTCCTGTGCTATCGACTTAATCACAAAAAAGCCTCCGCAATCGTTTGGCAGAGACTTATTAAAAAGCTTATTTATTTTGAATTAAGCCGAAGCCAAGCCCAGTTGGATCTACCATATAGGCAAGATAAAACTCAGCAAATTCCATTTTGTCACGAACAATGATGGCACCATTATGTTTAGTTTTAGCCATAGCCTCATCGATAGAATCCACTTCGATTTGAATACGTGTTCCAAAAGGATAATCATGTGGCCCCTTAGCAATACCGCCGTTAATCCCTAATTTTTTATCATCCCCGGTTGTTACAGCCCAATAATCCCAATTAGGTGCGGCTACATCCCAACCAAAAACCTTGGCATAAAACTCAGCTGCATTTTCAGGCTCCTGGCTATTTAATTCAAACCCTATAACTCTCCCCATCTAATTCCCCTCCTAATTTTTAAATCATAATTTATAATTCCATAACCAAATGGATATTCTCTCCATTTATTCAACACCATAATGTAGAGTTGAATTCCTTTCCAACTAGGTGCTTTCCTGGAGATGACTAATTAGCCTTGGTATTAGCAATTGTGACAACATAATGACGTAGGTATTTAACTATTTATTAATCAGGAAAATATTGTATAATTAAATTAGAACGAACGTTCAAATGTTTTAAAGGGGTAAATCAATGAATAAAAGACGTTACGATAGCGAGAAAGCAAAAGTTGAAATTATGGAACATGCGGTTAGTTTGTTTTCTCAAAAAGGCTATAATCAAACATCAGTTGGCGATATTTCCACCGCTTCAGGCTACAGCAAAGGACACATTTATTACCATTTTGAAAACAAAGAAAAGCTCTTTGTTCTTTTAGCGCACCAAACAATGCAAGATTGGAACAACAAATGGCTGCAAAAAGAATGTAACTACTCTACGGCAACAGAAAAATTATATGGCATGGCCATGCATGTTCTCTATCATTACCAAACACCTTTATTAAGATCAGGGCAAGAGCTAGCTTCCAATCCAAAATCGAGCCCTGAATCAGTACAACAATTATACAATTTAGCGGTTGTACCGATGGGTGCTTATCGTGCGATTCTGCAAGAAGGAATTGATAAGGGGGAATTTGTTCATGGAAATATTGATGAGTGGACAGTTCTGCTAGGTACATGGCTAGGGGGATTATGTCAGCTTACAAATACTCAGGAGCTGAAAACACTTGAGCCACTCTTTAACAAGGCAATAACCATTTTTATCAATTATGCCTCGGCATAATTGCGTCCGGAATAAGCTTTATGCTTAGGCCTGCACGATGCAGGTCAGTTAGCCGTTATCGCATGGATGCGATGATTTTAGGCTAACATCCTCTAAGAACTCCTTTCCGATTCCGAGATATCCTCCGAAGGAATTAAGTTAAAGGAGATAAAAAAAGGTGGGATATAAATGAAAATTGCATGTATAGGCGACAGCTTAACAGAAGGTAGACCGGGGGTTTCATTTTTTAAACTACTAATAACAAAACATCAACATATCGAATTTGATAATCTCGGTAAACCAGGTGAAACAGTAAAAAGCTTACACAGTCGTTTAGAGAAATCGAAGCTAGCTACTTATTATGACCTTAGCTTTCTTTGGATTGGTGTCAACGATGTCTATGGAAAACTTTTGAAAGTGCAGGCACAACCAGTGACAAAAGACCATCAAGAATTTAAAGATTACTATGTAAATTGTTTAGAAATCATTTTAGCATCCTCTAAACATGTCGTTTTAGTAACACCAGCTTTAATAGGAGAGACAATTAAAAACGCTCCTAATAAAGAATTAAAAGAGCTCTCCTCTATTATTCAATCCATTTCTTCAAAATATGCAAATGTAAGCTTTCTAAATATTCAAGAGGTGTTTGAGCATCACTTAGAACAAGTTACTAGTTCTGATTATATGAACACCAATGTTATGCGAGTAATGAAAGATGTACTGTTTTATAAAAATCCTTTGCGAATTGACCGATTATCTAAAAAGAGAGGGCTACATTTAACGTTAGATGGCGTTCATTTAAATAGTAACGGAGCAGAACTTGTCTTGAAAGAATACACAGCTGTCATTGAACAGTTTCACTTACAAGAAGCTATTGAACAATAGGAAGTCATGTGAGAGGTGATGAATATGAGAAAGGTTGCGATTGTTACTGGCGGTGTATCAGGTATAGGGAAGGCTATCTGCAAAGAGTTAGTAGGTCGTCATGTATTTGTCATTATTGCAGATATTAACGAACATGATGGACATTTTCTAGAGGCAGAACTAAATAAAGATGCTTCAAATGCTAGATTTGTTGAATTAAATGTAACCGATTATAAAAGTGTTGAACATGCCATTACAAATGTCTATGAGGAATTTCAAAGATTAGATTATTTATTCAATAATGCTGGTATAGCTATGTATGGTGAAATGTATGATATGTCGATGGACGAATGGAAAAACATTGTGGATCTTAACTTATGGGGCGTTATATATGGTACTCAAGTTGGCTATCAAATCATGAAGAAACAAGGTTTTGGACATATCATCAATACCTCATCAGCAGCAGGGTTGGGGCCAGCGCCTATATCTGCCGCATATTCAACTACGAAGCATGCTGTTGTGGGCTTAACGACATCACTTCACTATGAGGCTGAGGAATTTGGCATCAAGGTAAGTACGCTATGTCCGACTTTTGTTGATACACCTATTTTCGATAAAGCAACGGCTATTAATATTGATAAGTCAGTGATGTCCAAACAATTGAAAAAGCAAAAAATGATGTCTCCACAGCAACTAGCAAAAATCACTATTGCAGGCGTACACAAAAATAAGCCTATTATCTGTCCTATGCCTATGCGTAAAACAATGGATGTACTCTTTACGATCTTCCCTTCGTTGCACAGAGCTTTAATGAGAATGGTCTGTAAAGTAAGTCGAAAAGCTCGATTAACATAAACTTTTAACGTAAAAGCTTTCTTCCAAAGGTAAAAAACCGCTATGCTTTTCCGCCGGCCAGGCACGAACCGCATCAGGGCCAAAAATAGGATGTTGGACACGAAGGCATATGTCTCCTTCGCTACATTTTCATTTACACTCTTTAAAAACAATTTGTAGGCGTCTCGCGACTTTTTACCTTTATATTTAAGATAACTTAAACACTGAACGGAATAACCCTTTTCAGAGATAAATAGCTAGTTATTTATACTTTTCTTTATCATTTTTATAAATACCTAAAAGTAATATAATTAACCCTATAACAAAGATTATAGGAGCTAAAAACATCATAATCGAGGTTGCCCAACTATTTTTAACTACTATTCCATACATTACGCCAATTACAAAAGATAAGAACGGTGCAAACGCTATCATTGTAATGATACCCCAAACGATGTAATTCCCTTTCTCTGACCTTCCTTCGGTTAATTGGAATCCCGCTATTAGACCAACTAATACTATCAATAAAGCAATGACAAACGCCATTTGAAATCACCTCCCCCTTTCCTTCTATAATATGCTTCATTAGTTTAGTGGTTTGGTAACATAACACTAGGCTTATTAAAAATATCTATAAATAACGCCCAGATGGAACGGAAAATCAGCTTAACATTATGGTGATAAGCCTGTTTAACTTCTTTTAGCGGATGTCAAAAAACCACAACCATCAATAAATGCGGTTGTGGTTTTTATGATTCGATCTAAATGGCATCTTGCAAAATGACACCGTCGCTCATTTTAATAATACGATCCGTATAAGCAAGCATTTCTTCATCATGTGTCACCATTAAAGTAGTAATGTTTAACGTTTTAGTCAAATCTCTAATTAGTAACATAACCTCCTTTGATCTTTGTGAATCTAAGCTTGCTGTTGGTTCATCTGCGAACAGAACTTTCGGTTTATGAATGATTGCTCGGGCAATGGCAACACGTTGCTTCTCGCCACCTGACAAGGACGAAGGATAAGCCATTTTTCGATGGTCCATCCCTACTAATTTTAGTATTCGATTAACTTCATTTTTTTGTTCCTGCTTCTTTAATTTTGATTCAGAAACATCTAGCATTAGCAGTAGCTGCTCCTCAACTGTAAGAAAAGGTACAAGGTGTGCAAACTGAAAGACAAACCCAAATTCACTTGCTCGTACTTTTCGAACCTCTTCAGATTTCATGGTGGACATATTTTTCCCTTCAAATATAACGTACCCATCTGTTGCAGGCTGAAGTCCAGCAGCTATTGTCAGAAGTGTACTCTTACCTGATCCAGATGCACCGACCAATGCTGTTATTTCCCCTTCATTTAGAGAAAGATCTATCCCTTTAAGTATTTCTTCCTCTACCTCGCCATTCCTAAACGTTTTTCTAACTTCATCGATTTTAAATAAAGTCATATTAAGCATCTCCTTGCTGTATCGCTTGTAATGGTTGAATTTTTTTAATTTGGATGCCTGAAATTGTAGCACCAATAAATCCAATAATTAGGAATACGATCGATAATTGCGTTGTCGTCGCAATTGTTAACGTGAAAGGCATTCCTTTTGGCGCTATCAGATTAAATGCTTGGCTAAAGGCTACCGACAAAATAAGTGAAATAACTGTAATGATAGCCATCTGTGTCCATATCATTTTGAATAGTTTGCTCGTTTTCACACCAATGGCCTTCAAAATTCCGTATAAACCAATTTTTTGAACGTTCATCATATAGAAGAAGATAGCAAACAGCATCCCACTAATGACTACTAAAAACCAGACAATCATATTTAAAGACATTTGTTCTGCGCTATAGCTTGGGATTGTATTAAGAAACTCTTTATTCGAAAATGATTGTAATCCAGCAAATTGTTTTGAAGAATCACCATTTGGTACAAAAATCAATTGCATTTCATCAGCATGATAAATTTCTTTATAATCCTCTTTATTAATATAGGCAACCGGTGCATGACTATATTTCTTTTGCTCTACAAATCCTTTTACTACAAACTTGTCACTAAACTGATTATTCGTTAATGTATCGCCTACTTTTATTCCTTTATCTTTCAATGAGCTGTCTAATATCACTTCTTCGTGTTGCACATTTTCAAATAACTCTGAATCAGTGGATGCAACAAAGGCAACGCTTTGCTGCTTATTGTCCTGATCATTTAAAAAGCCCATTTGTAGTGAAAAAGCTACTGCATCCTTTTCATTGCTCAATATTTCATTTTGTGTACCGCTATCTATTTTTGACAGATTATAAGTTTGATCTGCATCCGTATTCATATAAAATTGTCCTTGTGGTAAATCTTTAATTAAAGCGGCATTATCCTGTGATAATCCATTCGCCAAACCAGAAATAATAAAAGTTAAAAAACTAACTAGAAAAACAATTGAACCTAATATTAAAAATCTTACTTTATTCTTCTTAATTTCTTTCCACGCAAGATTCATAGTGAACTCCTCCATTCCTTTTTACATCCTTAGCATAAAAACCTTAAATGAACGGAAGATGAACTAATCATTAAAATTACAATATTTTCAGTAAAAAAAGCTCATAAACCTTTTCTTTTTTAGGTTTACGAGCTGATTGTAAAATTATTGGCCATCTAAACGAATGACAGCTTTTTTATAATATTTTGGCGTTTCCTCTATTTTTGATTCGTACAAAATCACTTCTTCAACTAGAAATTTTGGAAGCTGAAAATTTTCTTCTAGCAATGCGCCGAACGGAATTTCCCCGCACGCTTCATCCCATTTTCTTGCAACAGTTATATGGGGTGTAAAGGGCTTCTTATCTAATTCAAAACCAGCCTTCATACAATCACGGTATACTATTTCTTTCACCAAATTTAATGGCTGCGATTCGAGCAGATTAACCCATAAAATTCTTGGATATTCTTTTCTCCCAAAAGTATTGAACCCTTGAATTTTTAATTCGAATGGTAGAACATTCCGAAGATTTTTCCTCGTTTCATCCATTACAGCCTGTAATTGCTCTTCATCCGCATGACCTAAAAAAGCCAATGTGATGTGATAATCTTCCTGGTGTACCCATCGTTTAAAATGAAAATCTGTTTTCATTTCTTCACATCTCACTTTAAGAGCTGCTTTAATATCTGAAGGAAGTGGGACGGCAATAAAAAAATGTCTGTTCATAATTATAACCTCTCTATTCATCATAAATACTACTTATCAGGCATTATGTCATTTCCTACTTTAATTTAACCATTACTACTCACGCTAAAGCAGAAATAACCCCCTTTTCTTTTTAGCGAGTGGGCCATAATGTAAAGTGAGGTGGTCTAAGTGGAACAACAAGATTATTACACTTTGTAAAGCACACAATATTTCTCCTCGAAAACCTAGATTTATTAAAGTTGAAGATGTGGTTACTATTAATGTTAAAAATCATATGAAAGAAGGAGTAGATTTGCAATGTTTTAAAATTCTTAATCTTATTGCTACCTTTTATTAATAATCCTAACTGGAGCGGCAACAAATAAAGTTGAACACAACACACTCGCCATCACTTTTTGCTTTTCATGTCATCACCCCTTGTATTATTGATTTTTACTTCTATTAATTTTAAAATTCTGCAAATTCATTTCTGTACTGTGTATAGCAATCTATGGTTCGTATAAAAAAATCCTCTCAAAAATACCCTTTGAGAGGATCTTAATTGCTTTCTACAAATAAAAAAAGAACCCTTGTAATCAAGGATTCTCTACTAAATATGATACCGGTGGTCGGGGTCGAACCGACACTCCAAAGGAACACGATTTTGAGTCGTGCGCGTCTGCCAATTCCGCCACACCGGCATAATGGAGATAAAAAAAATCGGATAAACCGATTGAGTACTAAATTATGGAGGCGGCAACCGGATTTGAACCGGTGATAAAGGTGTTGCAGACCTGTGCCTTACCACTTGGCTATGCCGCCATAATATTTGGAGCGGAAGACGAGGTTCGAACTCGCGACCCCCACCTTGGCAAGGTGGTGTTCTACCACTGAACTACTTCCGCAATAAATGGCTGGGGTACCTGGATTCGAACCAGGGCGTGACGGAATCAAAATCCGTTGCCTTACCGCTTGGCTATACCCCAAAAGTTAAATATATAAATGGGGCGACTGATGGGAATCGAACCCACGAATGCCTGAACCACAATCAGGTGCGTTAACCACTTCGCCACAACCGCCATATTACTATATATTATATTGTTTTAAATTAAATGGGGCGACTGATGGGAATCGAACCCACGAATGCCTGAACCACAATCAGGTGCGTTAACCACTTCGCCACAACCGCCATGAAATTAATTAATTGGCAGGGGCAGTAGGAATCGAACCCACATCAAAGGTTTTGGAGACCTCTATTCTACCGTTAAACTATGCCCCTATAAAAAAACTGGTGGAGGGGGACGGATTCGAACCGCCGAACCCTAAGGAGCGGATTTACAGTCCGCCGCGTTTAGCCACTTCGCTACCCCTCCGGTAATGCCATGGTGCCGGCGATAGGAGTCGAACCCACGACCTACTGATTACAAGTCAGTTGCTCTACCAACTGAGCTACACCGGCAAAAAAATATGGTGGGTCAGGACGGAATCGAACCGCCGACACTTAGAGCTTCAATCTAATGCTCTACCAACTGAGCTACTGACCCATATTTTTTAAAAAATGGCGGTCCCGACCGGGATCGAACCGGCGATCTCCTGCGTGACAGGCAGGCATGTTAACCGCTACACCACGGGACCATTTTGGTTGCGGGGGCCGGATTTGAACCAACGACCTTCGGGTTATGAGCCCGACGAGCTACCACTGCTCCACCCCGCGATAATAAGGTGATTTATTAAAATAATGGTGGAGGATGACGGGCTCGAACCGCCGACCCTCTGCTTGTAAGGCAGATGCTCTCCCAGCTGAGCTAATCCTCCATCTGGGTATTAAATGGTGACCCCTACGGGATTCGAACCCGTGTTACCGCCGTGAAAGGGCGGTGTCTTAACCACTTGACCAAGGGGCCATCGTTTGGAATAAAAAATCCTTAAAGTGCTGGCGGAGAGTAAGGGATTTGAACCCTTGAGACAGTGTTAACCGCCTACACGATTTCCAATCGTGCTCCTTCGGCCACTCGGACAACTCTCCAAGAATGGCTCCGAAGGCAGGACTCGAACCTGCGACAACCTGATTAACAGTCAGGTGCTACTACCAACTGAGCTACTTCGGAATAATTTTATCATATAGCCTAGCGACGTCCTACTCTCACAGGGGGAAGCCCCCAACTACCATCGGCGCTAAAGAGCTTAACTTCCGTGTTCGGTATGGGAACGGGTGTGACCTCTTTGCCATCATCACTAGACT
>NZ_JBIVCA010000013.1:0-152957 GCF_044746345.1 Lysinibacillus sp. NPDC086135
GCTGAATACTTTGAATGGATGGATGGAAATCCACGTAATCAAGATAGGGTTGGATATGTAGTGACTCTAGATAAAGGTAAAATACGTAAAGCAACGGCTAAAGACAATTATATTCTAGGTATTGTATCTGCCACCCCTTCTGTAATCGGAGATAGCTATCAAGACGACTGGAACAATAAATACGTAACGGATGAATGGGGTCGTATTCAATTTCATTGGATTGATGTTGAATATGAAGAAGATAAAGAAGTGGTAAATGAAAACGGAACTATTGGAATTGAAAAAGTTACTAAGACACGCAAGGACTATGTTCAAAAGTTGAATCCTAATTGGAATCCTGACCAAGCATATACACCTCGTGAAAAACGTGCTGAATGGGATGCTGTAGGATTAGTAGGTAAGTTGTTAGTACGAGATGACGGCACACTATTCCCTAATAATTTTGCTAAGGTTGGTGGTTTAGATGGTGAATTAACGCTATCCGAAAATCCTACCAATGTTCGTGTTATGGAGCGTGTAGCATCTAATATCGTTCGAGTGTTTATTAAATAATAATTCTTTGAATAGGAAAAATTATGAAACCTTTTAAACTCTATTTCGTATACACAGTTATACAAAATTAGGGGGTAATAAAAATGTTTAATGAACTTATGTCAGTAAAAGAGATGGATAATGTTTTACAACAAAAGAAGTACGAAACTGGATATGGAATTGATGAACTAGTTAAAAATTTAACAAACACTGAGTTGAAACTATATGATAAAAAATTTAAAGAAGAAAATCATATAGTTGGCGAAATAACTTCAGATAACATGAAACTAATTAGCCCTATAGGTCATTATATTTTTACTGAAAAGTTGAATAGAGATAGAAATAAAGTATTCGGAAATTTGTTTTAGTTGTCAAATAGTTCCAAAATATGCAGCGATGTCATACCAATTAATATTATTATACTCTTAATTTATAAATGGTAAGGAGTTTTAACAATGGCACAGTTTTCTTTTGACGTAGAATTTAGAACCGACAGAACAAATTCATTAGGACAACCGATAACGGAATTTGAAATAGTTGTTTATATTAAAGATCCAATTATAGGTGAACTAATATACCCAATGTCTGTAAGTTACATTAACGGATCCGTTATACACGATGTTCAAAAGCTAGAAAATGAATTCCCTCCCGGGCAATTAAGAAGAGAAATGATTTCAAACATGAAGACATTTATAAAATCAGAGATTTAAATTTACATTAGTTCCATATTGTTAAAAAGCGTCAATCCCATCTTTCAGGTTTGACGCTTATTAAATTTTAATTCTATTAACATTAACATTTCCATTTTTCATCCGAAACTGAAAAGTAAAGGGGTGATTATAGAATGAATATAAATGCTCGATATCCTGACATCAGAAAAACAATTAACTATGTATCGTTGATAGTCCTAGTTGTTGCATTACTTGTTTTTGTTATTTCCTTTCGGAACTTAGGGAATTCTGTTTTTGAATGGGTTCTGATGTTGACAAAGTCATCATCTAACGGAAATACACCTGTAGGTTATCATTATTCAGTAAATACAGAGTTAGTTAATTCTAATTGGTGGTATCAGTCACTAATCGGAAGTTTGATAGCAATACTTTCCTCATTAGCTTGTTTAATAATATTCAAAAAGCATTAATTTTAGCAGAGTGTAAAAATGTCATCTTAGTTCCATATTGTTCGGTAATTACACGTTACTACTGTTATCAAATATTTAACAAATCAAATAATATTTCCTTTTTGTTTAACGCTACTCTTAATGGGTAGCGTATTTTTATTATTACATGAAACTTTTCCCAATTTTATGCGTAAATAAAAGTAGAAGAAAGGGAGGATGTTTTATGATTAATGGGGTACTACCAATTGATTCGAAATATTTACTAAACCTCATAGCACCATTAAAAGCGATAATTTTATTTACGATAATTTATCGAACTGTTGTTCCTATAAAAAATACAGAAATTAAAATGGATGATATGTTTATTAACGCTTTTAAAATGCTAGTATATGGGGCGTTAGCCATTTATATTTATGTGAAAGTGAGAGATACAGGAATAACAGAAATTGATGTTTTAACATTATTTACATTTATCTTGGCAGCTTTAGAGGCTACTCATAATTTTATGAATACTTTAGGTACCTATATAGGTGCAGCTCTAAGGCAAGGATGGGACTATGTTTTTGCTAGCAAAAAATACTGATTTATTTCTTGATAGTTCCATATTGTTTACTAAGCGCTGCTCTCATTGAGTAGCGTATTTTTATTTTTTAAGGTGGTGAAGGTATGATTTATGTTACTAATGGCAATGAAGTAGAAGCATTAGTACAAGTATCTAACTTTGAAATGCAACAGGAAATTAAGGGAGACTTTAATATCTCTCTTGTTTCCCATAATACAGATAGAAATCCTGCACATAGAATATTGCAAGAAGAAAGTGTTATAACTATTGGCGATTTTGACTTTAGAGTTAAACAGTTAAAGGAAACTCGTAGAGGTAAACAAGTAGTAGCAGTTAACACATTCTTTGATTTAATAGACACTCGTAAAAATGAAATCTATGGTGGTACTCGTACTTTTAACGAGTTTTTAACATTCGTTTTAGGTGGTACAGCATGGAGATTTACATTTGATAGTGATCTAAATGACCATCGATTAATTGCAAACTTTGGTGACAACAACATAATTGCTTTAATTAACGCTTTATGTCAGGTATATGAATGTGAATATGTGATTTTACCAAACAATCATATTCACTTTGCTAAACAAATTGGCGGAGATTACGATGCTCAGTATCGTTATGGATATAATGTTAAGGCATTATCTAAAAATGTCGATACGACAAAATTAAAGACATACATAGAAGGTTTTGGTGCGGATAATCTTTGGGTTAGTTATACATCACCAAATGAATTGAAATTCGGTAAACGTGAAGCAGACCCTATTTATGATGACAGATATACAAATAGTGATAGTTTAGTAGAGCGTATTAAATCTGAATTGATTGACTATCCAGAAGCAACATTCGAATTAGATTCTATTGAATTGTTAGATAAAGAATTAGGTGAGCGTGTATGGCTTATATACGAACCATTAGATATGGAATTTCAAACACGCATCCTATCTCAGACTAAACAATTCGTTAATGGTGAATTAAGAACTACTAAAGTAGTGCTAGGAAATACACTTCCTAAGACAACTACAGATATATTGATCTCACAAAAGGTAGAGATTGATGAGAATAAGAAGATTACACGCTCTAAATTTGAGCAAACTAATAATCAAATAACAATGGCGGTAGAAACTATTGGTGAATCTATTGCTGAATTAAAGCTTACAGACAAAGAAATAAACCTTAGAGTTGAAGAAACAAATAAAAACCTAGCAGAGTTCAAGATAACAGCTCAACAGATTTCAACTAGGATTGAAAATAAAGTAGATAATTTAAATTCAGAATTTGTACAAACTTCTAATGAGTTTAGAACTAGTATTAATGACAATGGTCGTGCAATTTCAACAATGAGACAAGATCTCACGGGCTTTGAATTTACAGTAAACAGTAGATTTAATGATACTAATTCTAAAATTACGCAAACAGAAAATCAAATTAGATTTGAAGTTGTCAAGAAAGATGAATATAACGGACGTACTATTACATCTATGATTAACCAAGATCCGTATGCTGTTTCTATTAGTGCCGATAAAATAAATTTAAACGGCGCTGTAATGGTTAACGGTACTATTTCAGGAGCTACAAGTATTCAAGTAAATGACAATGTCAAAGTAGGAAACTATTTGACTATAGGTGACTATTATAATGCTGACTATGCTATCTATTTTGGCGGTTCGGCTAAAGCTATGTCTATTAATGGAACTAGTAGCGATACTATACAATTAAGTGCAATGAACGGTGTAAGTATTCCTTCTGGATATTTATATGTAGGTGGACGCTCAGTATTATTAACCAATACAAGTGGATTACGATTAGATTGGAATAGTTCGTCGGGTGGTACAGACGGCGGACGTCTTTATGTACGTACAGAATACGGAGAAGTTGGGTATATTCCAATTTTAAAATAGAAATGGAGAAAGAAAATTATGAACTATGAATTACATTTAAATAACGGATTGATTTATTCCTTAAACGGAGAAGAAATTGATGCACAAAAACTCACTGATACTTTAAATAGTAATCAAGTGGGTTTTATTAATTTTGGAGGAATTATAGTAATTAAACATGCTGTAGTTGGCATTTTCCCTATTTTAAATACATCTGAAACTAAAGAAGAAGAGTAAGAAAGGATTGACCTGTGTACCTAAATAGGTATGCAGGTTTTTTGATGGTGAATAAATGTTAGAAACTATTAATTTATGGCTACCCATTCTTACGGCTGTTGTTGGAGGTTTATTAGGTATTTGGAAAATATCAAATGGATTAAAAACAACCTTAACTAATCTAATTAACAGTGTAGACCGTTTGAATGAACATTTAACAACTGTTCAAGCAGATTCAAAAGAACATGATAAACGATTAGATGCACATGACATTAGATTAGAAAATCATGAACAACGCTTAAAGACATTAGAAGAAAACTCTGAGTAACTAGAATAAAAAGGAGTGCTTAAATTGAAGATAAACTGGAAAGTACGTTTTCAATCAAAACAATTTTTGACATCATTGCTAGCGTTATTGGTAGTTCTTGCAAATCAAATTGCAGCTGTATTTGGCTATGACATTACATTAATATCTCAAGAAATTACAAATATCAGTGAAACTGTTCTATTGATCTTAGGTTTACTTGGTGTGGTTGTAGATAATACGACAAAAGGTATATCTGATAGTGAGCAAGCATTGAAATATAACGAACGGAAATAGGGAGTTGATAGTTATGATTTATGATAAACGTAATAAAGAAAATCTTGATAAGTTAGCAGTTAACACTAGAGCATTAGCATATAAATGGTATCAGTATTGTGTTAGTAATAAAATTGAAGTATTAGTATATGAAACTATTCGTTCAGTAGAACAACAGAAAGCTAACGTTGCAAAAGGTGCTTCACAGACAATGAAATCATACCATATCGTTGGTCAAGCATTAGACTGGGTTTTAGTTGATTCTAAGGGTAATGCACTATGGAATGCTTACAATACTACAAATGCAAATAAAGTTATCAACTATGCAAAGTCAATTGGTTTTGAAAGTGGACGTGATTGGGGATGGGATGCACCTCACTTGCAATATGAATATAAAGGTTACGGTACTGATACATTTGAAAAGGTGACTACACAACCTAAGAAATATAATCTTGGTTATGATGCTCCTAAAAATTCAAAAGCGTATCGTCTACATACAACAGCATTTAAGAATAAAGCAGAATCAGAGAAGGCAAAAGTTGATTACGTTAAGAATGGTTACTTAGCGTATGCTGAAGTGTTCGGAAATGATAAAGATGGATATCGTTTACAGTCTGGAAAATACATATCTCAAAAAGATGCTGAGAAAGCTGCTATGCGATTAATTAATGTAGGATTACAAGATTACGTGTCAATCATTGGTAGACCGAATTGAAAGTGCTTGTATAACACTAATGCCCAGGTACTCAATTAATTTTGAGCTTGGGCATTTTTATTTCCATGTCTAGTTAATTTCATCAACTTGTTTTTTCTTCAATTTTAAACTTAGTTTGAGTTAGATTAATAGGTTCTTTTGTTGGATCATTATCAGTAAATTGCACAGCTGTTACAGTATACTCACTAGGCTTTAAATTATCTTCAGATAAATCTAATGAAGATTGCGCTAGTTCTCCAACATGTTCAGTTGAATAATAAGCCTTATTAATGTAAACAAACGTTTCTAAATTTCCATCAAAGTTTTCATAATCGACACCTATTTGAACAATAGCATCGTCTTTATCAACAAATAATGTAGGAACATTTCCATTGGAGCTATCTCCGGCAGGGGTACTCACTTTTATTGTTGCGTTACCGATTGGTGAGGCGCTAGGGAATGGATATTTACTTTCTGCAGCTACAGGTTCTTTTTTAGCTTTAGTTTGTTCACTTGCAGGAGCCTCTTCTTTAGATTCAGCTTTTTCTTCACCACCACATGCAGTTAATAATAGTGCTGATAATGCTCCAACGTAAAATAACTTTTTCATTTAAAAATTCCCCCTCTATATTACCATTTTAGGAAAATTAGATTTAAAAGTACATATAAAAAACAAATAATACATGAAAGGGTAAATGTTTTTTCATTTTTTACTTAATTTATTCATAAAAAGTATAGATTAGATATTTTTAAATCTATTAGAAAGGATGAATGAGGATGGAAAATACAGAAAAGTCAATAAAACCAGAGCCAAGAAGTTGCATCATACAAAATGAAGAAGTACTAGAAGCTCTTCGTAATGCGTTAGACAAATACTTTACGTCTTTACCAGAAGAAAGATTACTAGAGATAGAATCTTATATGTCATGTGATAGTGATGAGGATGTAGATGAGTAGAACAATAAAGATTCATAATACAGATATTGAAATAGAGTTAACAGATGCTGAAAAAGAGTTTTACGAATCACAATTAAAAAGGGCAGAAGAAAGTGGACAAGTACTTCGAGCGAGGTTAACTGAACAAGGAACAATCTACTATACAATAGGAGAACCAAATTTAGATGTATTGGCTAGATTTTTACTACCTTATATTTGAGATTAAAGCTAAAAAAGGAGAATATGGTATGGTTAAGTATAAAGAATTCGAAGGTATGAAAGTTAAGACAATTCCAGTAGTCAAATCTATTGAGTATAACAATGATCCTATTGAAGCTGAAAAATATAAAAAGATATTGCAGGAAAAAATAGTAAATATGTTCGTATCTCACTTTAAAAATAATTTACATAAGAAGGAGGATGTGAATGACTAGTGGTAAAACTACAAAATTAAAAATAGGGAAGTATGAATATACAGTTACTGGCGTTAACGAACCTAGTGAAGAAGCTATTATGAGGTGTAGAAAAGTACTAACTAAAATAATGAAAAGAATCATGAGCGAAGAGATTGCAAGAGAAGAAGGAAGAATATCCATAAAAGAGAAATAAGTGACTAGGGTGTACTTTTGGGTACACCCTTTTTTTGTTTGTAATGGTAAATCATTAGATAAAATCACTTTCATAGTTCGATAAAAAGACATTTCCTTGTGTTGTTCCTTTTGGTAATATATAGGTAAATAATACATGGGAGGTTTAGAGCATGAAAATAAATATTATTTGTGAAAAGTGTGAAACTGAAGTTGAATTAACTCCGAAAACTGTAGGTAGACATGCTAACTTGAATGATTTAGATGATAGGTTTAGAATTAGTGAAATTAAACTTGATGAAAACTTTGATGAAGATGAGCCGCCAAAAGAGTTTAGCGATTTAGACATTAGAGTAGAGGAAGTAAGAATCGATTGTAAAAATTGTGGAGAATATATCGTTTTGAATAATTTTCCTACATATGTTTATAGATAATTGAGGTAGCTTAGAGGGGGTAATTTCCCTCTTTTTTATTTGCCTTCCTTTTCGATTAAATACTTGATGAAAAATAGGTGAGTAGTGTATAGTTTTAGTTAAAGAAGGTAATAGAATTTTATTCTTACTTTTTCATATACCTAAAACGTTTTAAATATAGATTTAAACCACGATTTATCTACATTTTTTCGTAAAATGGTTTGAGTAAACAAAGTTTATTGAATTTTATATTTACGTCTTCAAATAGTTTACGATCGCCATAGCGAAGACCTACATTACTTACTTGAATCATGCAAGTTCCTCCTTTTTTCACAATGGCACTAGTATATCATGAAATATGTACCATAGTCTATAAACATTATTAAATCAACGTTTGCGTTATTAGTTCTCGGGTGTTCGAGTGGAATAGGAGAGTGGGATAATGTTAATAAAAAGTAAAGCCAGATACTTTCATATGTATTTTATCGTCACTAAGGTAAAGAACGCGTAATAATAATAAAAGCCCTCTCTTGTAAGAAGGGCATGAGTTTACTACATTATTTCCTCTTCCCTACTTCTGATTAAATTCGCCATCATACCAGCAGTAAAAGTAAACTTCTCGTGATTCCCTCCTAAGGTAAATATTCAAAGTTTTATTCACATATATATCAATGTAAATACATTTTGGTAATACAAGGGGATGTGGAGGTGATGAAATGCTATTAAGAAACAAATATTTTAGGCAGTTTATCTTTTCATTTATAGCAATTATAGCAATTGCTATATACAATATTTCATTTCTTAATAGAGCTTTGGAGGTTTTGTTAGTAGCTTTTCTATTTACGATAATTTCTGATCTTGCTTTTCACAATAAAAAATTCCGAGACTTTTCATTATTACAGAAAATTGCCTTATTTGTAGTGACTGTGGGCATATTTATATCGGTTTTCATGTACACAGAACCTGTCTATTTTCCTAAATAGATTTTTTAAATATCGATACTTAATGAAATTTAACTACCTGTACTTGGGTAACTTTTTTGATAAATTCTCACTTAATTTCAGAGACATATAGTTAAGGGACAAATTATTTTCTATAAATAAAGTAACCTTTTATCAGATAGATTGGTAAAAGGTTACTTTAAATGGCTTAAAAACATTAAATATATGATTTTCTTCGATAAATACTTAGCGTCAAGCCGATAGCAACGCTCCCTAGTAGCATTGGGAAAACACCATGGCTAATGAATGGGATTGGCATTGACATGAGGGGGACAAGTCCGAAAAGCATAAGTATGTGATATATAATTTGCGTTGTGACATAGGCAAGGCCACCTACAATTAATAAACGACCGTATTCGTTATGAATGGAGCCTAGTGTGTATGCTAAACGGAAAATGATGAAGCCAAGAAGACATACAACGGCTACTCCTGCAATAATTCCATACGTTTGTAAAATCGTCAGTAATACATAATTAGTATGTGCCTCAATCTCCCATATTACCTTGCTGTTGCCAAACCATGTGAGGTTCTTCATCACGGTTGAAATATAGGATACACCATTATCTTCTAAACCTGGTGTATATATAGTCTTCATTCGAGCCAGTGAAAGGTTATAGGGGGCTAAAGGCACAACCATTAAGTAGCTTATTAAGGCAACAAATAAGAAACTAAAAGCTACGGTACAGGCTAATTTTTGTTTGCGAGAAAAGCTACTCGCATAAAATAATATGGCAACAATCACCGTGTACGTGCAGAATAATGAAAAGTCCGGCAATCGTATGTAGCAATATGCACCGATAGAATAAAGAATGAGCAACCACCATAATGATTTTTTTTGTTTAGCAAAAAATCCCGCAAATGCTATTAAAAAGAGAGGCAATGTCATCCAACCTTTAAGTTCTAGGGAACCTGCTTGAAAAAAGATCACATCATTCATCATTTGATTACCATTTAAGATAATAAGAAATATGAGACATCCCAGTACATACAAATGCGTGGAATAGCGCTCTAGCTTGCGGAAATCGAGTCGCGTTAAGAAAATTGTCACAGCAATTCCACCAATAACAATAACGACATTACGCATGATAAAATGTCGTAACGAGAGCTCAGCTGGTAGGAGCGGTAAAAAGCTACACATCGCTACCAGCACAAATGGAATAACGAGTAACCAATCGATTTTCGGCTGATGAATTTGATTGAGTGAGACGCCGAGATTTGTAGCATTACCCATTTCACTTACAGCCTGTTGCTCTGCATCTGCATCGTTATAGCCCTTTTCCTGCCAAGCCTGTTTTGACTTCGCTAAATGATAGGTTAACTCCTTTTCAACAGCTTTATGTGCCTCCTTGTTCCGAATATGACCCTTTACATGTTGAATAAATTCTTTAACCGTTCGCATAGCGCACCTCCTTCAGTAATTGCTGAAGAGAAGGGAGCTTGTCTGTTTCTTTGTTAAGCGTCAGAAGTTTAACACCCTTACGTGAAAGAACATATCGCTTTTCGTTCTCGTGCCACTCACTTACGACGAGTTGTTGCTGTTCAAGGCGATGTAGAGAAGCATAGATCATCCCTTCGTTAAAATGAACTACCTCTTTGTTTTTTGTATAAAGAAGTTGCGTAATCTCATAGCCTGAGCGCATCGTTTGTAGCATCGGTAACAGCACCTGATCCGAAAGTTCCTCATGAATGCCTTTGCGCACAGCTTCCTTATGTGTCTCCGTAAACTGCACCTTTTTAAATTGATTTTTCATAGCTTGTTTAAAACGTGTTTCCGTCAAATGGATTCCCTCCTAACGCTTTTTGTAACAAGGAACGTGCCTTACGAAGTCTTGTTTTCACCGTATTGTTATTCAATGATAAAATGCTAGCAATTTCCTGGATCGAATAGTCCTCAAAATAATAAAAGTAAATAAGTTCACGATACTTTACGGGAAGTGCCATCACTAAGTCAAACAACGCCTCGTCCTCACTATTTTTCACAACTTGCTCAAGCAAATCGCTCGTTTCTAATGTTTCCTCTAACACATTCGTTTCGATAACATCGACGTTTTTCTTGTACCAGCTCTTTATATAGTCCTTTGAATGATTAATAGCAATACGCCATAACCAAGTTTTCAAACTGGCATGCCCCTGATATGTTGAGAGAGCCTTATAGCACTTGATAAAAATCTCTTGCGTCAAATCTTCAGCAAGAGCAGTATCATGTACATATGTATAAACAAGCTGCAGAATCGCTTGGCCATAATTGGACATTAGCTCCTCAATCACCTGATCTCGTGATAAACCGCTTGCTGTTATTGTTTCCTCCATATCGTACCTCCTTACGTGTTCATTCATTAGACGATTGCCAAATAATACTGGTTTTACTTTTATAAAAAAGCGTGTAAATGTGTTGTGAGTACTCGTAAGCTAAATAACCTTTAGGAAGAGTTCTAGCAGGTAAGGATGAGGGGTACATTAAATAGTAGGGCGAAATAGCAAACTTTTAGTAGAAAGGGAGGGGATCTTGAAGAGACTTACATTAATTTTGATAATTACCGTAATGATTTGCATTGTCTTTAGTAAAAAAATATTTTCAATTAATGATCATAATCCCTCAGAATCTAAACTTTATATCAATGTGTTTGATCCTAAAAGTTTGAAGTTTACATTCTATCATTTTGATCAGAGTCAAAATAAAAGTAAAGTACTATTTAGTAAGGAAACGACGGATTTTACTGCTTTCGCTTATTCTGAACGTACTAATATATTGTATTTTGCTGATGTCATATCAGATCATACAATACAATTATTTGAAAATGACCTAAACACGAATCAAATGAAACAATTAACCACTGTATTTCATAACGTTGACTTTATCCAAATAGACAAAGCTCAAAGAATTATCTTTATGAGAGTGCTATTAAGAGATGAACTTAAAAATTTTCATATGGCTACCTATAATCTTGATACGCAGAAAATACAAATATGGGACGAAGACAACAAGGATAGCAGTATTTTAGATTTTAATTATAACCCGAACAATAATCAATTAATTGTGGTTTCTTTCTCCGAGGACGAAGATCAGAAGAAACTTGACGAGGTTAATAAAAATCAAACGAAATTACAACCGACCAAATACAGTTTAGATATTTATGATATTGAAGGACAAAAAAAGAAACATGTAGCCGATGTAGAAAGATTTATAAGTGGCGCATCATTGGCTCCAGATGCAAGCTCTGTTATTATTAGCTATGATGAAGCTGTAGATAGTCCTATTTCGCATGTTGTTGAAATAGATGTCAAAACAAAAAAAGTAAAGCACCTACTAGATAGTAGTAATATTTATTCAAAAATTCGCTCAGTTAAATACGATGAAAAAAAAGAAGGGTTTTATTTCTTATCTAGTTTTATTGATGAAAAAAAGGGTTATAGTATTTTGGAAATACCTAAGGAGAGCGTACTCTCGTACTATGACATGAAGAAAAATAAGGTGCGAAATGTTTGGCGAGCTAAAAAAAGTGTTATTGTTAATTATTCAGCAGAACATTTTTAATGTAAACATTTACTTCTTGATATTTCTGAAAAGACTGTTGACAATAATTGGTAGCTCGTGTAGAATATGTTGAAATTACAGTCAAATTCGGTGAAAAAGAGAGTAGTTTATGGAGCTACTGGAAAGCGAATTAGGGATGGTGTGAGCCTAATGCAGCAGCCATAAATGAAACGCACTTTGGAGAAGGTTCTCGAATGAGTAGTAGAGAATATCGGGGAGTCACCTCGTTAACAATGGAAAGTGGTCATATTTATATGGCAACTAGAGTGGTACCACGGGATAACTATGCTCTCGTCTCTATATTTAGAGATGGGGGCTTTTTTTATTGAGAGGAGAATGAACATGCATACACAAATTGCGAAAAGAATTGCTGTAGCATTAAATAATGAGTTATCTGTTAATGACATTCAAAATCTACTAGAAAGACCGAAAAATTTGGGCTTAGGAGATGTAGCATTCCCGTGCTTTACACTGGCAAAAAAATTAAGAAAATCTCCAAACAGTATCGCATCCGACATAAAACACAATTTAAGCTGTAATTTAATACAAGAAGTTCAAGTAGTAGGTGGCTATGTCAATATTTTTTACCATCAGCCAACGATTATACATCAAGTACTTTGCCAAATAGTAAAAGAAGAAAATCTATACGGGACTCATCAGGAGTCAAAGGGGAATGTAGTTTTAGACTTTTCTTCCCCAAATATTGCGAAGCCTTTTTCCATGGGCCATTTACGCTCCACAGTGATCGGTAATGCTTTGGCGAATATTGCTGAGAAAAATGGCTATCAAGCAATTCGTATAAATCATATAGGTGACTGGGGCACACAGTTTGGTAAGTTAATCGTTGCCTATCGTAAATGGGGCGATCAAAAAATAATTGAAGCTGCCCCAATAGAGGAACTGTTAAAAATATATGTAAAGTTCCATGAAGAAGCGGAACAGGATGAAACACTCAATGAACAGGGACGTGCTGCATTTAAAGCATTAGAAGATGGAGATGGAGAGGCTTTAGCTCTTTGGCAATGGTTTAGAGATGCATCACTCGAAGAATTCAAAACCATTTATCAATTGCTTGGGATAAACTTTGATTCTTTCGCTGGGGAAGCGTTCTACAATGACAAAATGACTGCTGTTGTTAAAGAATTGAAAGAAAAAGATCTACTTGTGCAATCAGATGGTGCGTATGTCGTTGAAATAGACAATATGCCTCCATGCTTAATCACTAAAACAGACGGTGCTACGCTCTATGCTACACGTGATTTAGCAGCTGCTTTTTATCGCAAACAACAATATGATCCTAAAAAAATATTTTATGTTGTAGGGAATGAACAATCTCATCATTTTAAACAACTATTTAACGTAATTGAGAAGATGGGATACGATTGGGCAAAAGACTTACAGCATGTACCTTTTGGGATGATTCTAAAAGACGGTAAAAAAATGTCGACGCGTAAAGGAAAGATTGTTCTATTAGCAGAAGTACTAACAGAAGCGATAGCTACGGCGAAGCGAAATATCGAGGGGAAAAATCCAAATCTAGTGGATAAAGAGAACATTGCACGTCAGGTTGGTGTAGGAGCGGTTATTTTTAATGATTTAAAAAATGATCGTCTTCATGATATTGACTTTTCGATTGAGCAAATGATGCATTTTGAAGGTGAAACAGGGCCTTATATTCAATATACGTATGCACGTATCTCATCTCTTTTGGAAAAAGCAAAGGAACATAGTTACGAAGTATCGTTTGAAGCATTAGGGGAGCAAGCGTGGCCAGTTGTTTTATTACTGGAACAGTTTCCGAATGTAATTGTCAACACTTTTGAGCAAGCAGATCCATCACAAATTGCTAAATATGCCTTGCAATTAGCGCGTGTATTTAATAAATATTATGCTCAAAATAAAATATTGGTCGATGATAGCCAGAGAACATCACGATTAGCATTTTGTCATTGTGTAGCCATTGTTTTAAAAGAATCGTTAGCATTATTGGGCATTGCAGCGCCAAAAAAAATGTAAGTATCGTAAGCTGCTGCTATGTCTTGATACTACATCAATAATTACCATTAAATTGTCCGATACTAGAAAAAATGGTAAAAGGAAATAGTGAGAATTCAAAGGTCTAACAAATTTCGTTGAATTTTTAACCGTATCAATAGAGAGAAGGTTTTTAGAACGTATGGAGAAAAAGCAATGGCGTGTTTCCATGGTACTTGTGGTTGTTAGTATTTTCTTCGTTGCACTCAATATGCGCCCAGCAATCACAGGAATAGGACCTCTATTTAATATACTTTTGGAATCACTCCATATATCAAATACAAAAATGAGCTTTTTAACTTCTATTCCGGTGTTTTGTATGGGTCTCTTTGCACCATTCGCAGTACCATTACAAAGAAAACTCGGAACAAAAACAGCCATTACGCTCTTAATAATAATCCTAGCATTAGCAAATGGGCTACGCTTTTTAAAAGAAAGTTATGTACTACTTGTAGTCACAAGCTTCGCTGCAGGATTTGCCATTGCACTTATTGGCCCCATCTTAAATGCCTATATAAAGAAAAAATTCCCGAATCGTTTTACAACCGTGGTAGGTGTTTATTCATTTGGAATAGGAACAGGGGCAACATTGAGTGCGGCACTAACCATAACATTTTTTAATCATTTTCATGAGAGCTGGACGATGGCGCTTGGTAATTGGGCAATACTTGCTATCATTGCTCTTTGTATATGGTTACTAGCAATACAAAATCAAGAGCGGCCAGAAACAGGTGTATTGACAGAAAATGCAGCACGAAATCCTTGGAAAAATGCACGTGCTTGGACTATTTTAATTTACTTTGGGATACAAACATCTTTGTTCTTCTCAATAATGTCTTGGCTAGTACCGATCGTACAGGCTAAGGGCTTTTCTCTTGGAGCAGCAAGCTCTATGCTAACATTTATGTCTATTGTACAAATGATTGGAAATATTTTGGTTCCAATACTAATGGACAAATGGTTCAGTCGAATCAGTTGGCTCTTTTCTTTAGGGATCTTAGGCGTGATTGGCTTTGTGTTGCTATGGTTAGGCTCAGGGACTTTGTTATGGATTGCTGTATTCATAATAGGTATCGTATTAAGCGGCTTATTTCCAATTGGTTTATTGCTACCACTGGATGAGGCAAGAAATGACGAGGAGGCAAATAGCTGGTCATCTATGGTGCTTTCAGGAGGTTTTATGATAAGCTCCATTATCCCAATACTAATCGGCTATTGCTATGATGTGACTGGAAACCATACATTTACCTATTTGATTTTTATACTATTAATGATTGGCATAATTGCTACTACATTTATGCTTAAGAAAAAATAATGGGAAGACATGCTTAAATGTACGAGCATGTCTTTTTTTCAAAGCTCCATAATCGGCTTTTAGTTCACATTTTTATGATGAACTTTTATAAGATCTAGACGCCTCCGTACAATGTTCATTGTTATATATCTGAAGTAATGTATCTGAGAACAAGTTGGTTTGGTCCATCATAATTCTATGACCGGCATTTGGAATGATAAATAATTTTTTATGAGGAGCGTTAATTTTAGTAAAGTATTCTTCGGCAATAATATAGGGAGCCTGCCAGTCATCCTCACCTAAAATGAAATAAATGGGAACTTTATAATCTGAGGAGTCTGCCGCCAGGTAAAAGTCTTCTAAAAATTCATGGACTTTGCTATTTGCTTTTAGTCCTTTTGAAAATGCGAAAAGATCCGATAACTTAAAAATAGGACTTCTAAACGCTGATATAAATACAGGAAGATCACTTTTCACAGCTAAACCATATAACCCTTGAAGTTTTCGGATTTTCATACATTTCTTTAAAAACTCACGATCAAATTTTATTTTTTCTCCAGGATAAGTTCCTATAGCTTCCAGCTTTTTTAAAGCTTTTTTATCATTTGCCTTTACTATTTGTTCCTTCATTTTGGCATAAGCAACACGCTCATTTTCAAGAAGGGAGACAACTTGTGCCACGCCAATATAATAAGCAATATCTTCAGGAAATAGCTTGATAAATATACTTCCTAAAATAGTGCCCCAAGACCTTCCGAGTAAAACAATCTTTTCTTTATTATATTTCTGCTTTAAATATTGAATAATCCCATATAAATCTTCTAGCATGACATCAATTGTAGGGTACTTGTAGGGGTTTTTAGTAAGCGTTTTTCCAGCACCACGCTGATCCCAATGAACAATCGTAAACGTTTCTTCTATTTTATATTGAAAAGCATGGGCAAAAAGAGATTCAACACTACCAGGACCACCATGTAAATAAAGCAATACTGGGTTATCATAATTAGTACCTGAATGAAATAAATAATGATTTACACCGTTAACCGAGACAAATTCTTCACTATTAATTAATTTCTCGGATTTATTGTTCATTTCTCATTCTCCCTCTAGATGATTTCTTCGTCTTTCAAACTCCTTTAAAACCTTTAGCTGAACGTCAATTTGATTTTCATCCATTGTCAAGTTACTGCGCTCCTCAAAGCCATCTTGTTCTTCACCATCAAAACTAAATAACTTCTTTAATAGACCCCACATTGTTTCGAGCTCATTAGTAGAAAAATTTTTAAAAAGATCCGCTAAAAAATATGTTCCTTTTTCTCCCGCCTCTAGCGCAACTTGTTTACCAAACTCAGTAATCGTCGTGTTGACCGCACGTTTATCTTGCTGACTAGGGGCAATTTCAACATATCCTTTGTTTTTCATAGTAGTGACTAATTGCTTTACATTCTGTTTAGTCGTTCCTAATTTTCTTGCGATATTGTTGAACGATGCTTGATCTTCAGGTAAATGGGCAATAGCTAAGATCACCATAAATTGTCTAGATGTTAGTTTTTCTAAATATTGATCGGATTGTACTTGAATTTTATTGCCAACAGAAAAAAGGGCTGAATAGATTTGTTGCATTAGAAATAAGTCATTGTTCATAAAGATGTCCTTTCCTTTAGACAATATATTGTCTATAAAATAAATGAACGGTCACATAAGTGAGAAGACTTCTATTGTTAATAACATTTTAACCACAAATAATAAGTCATTTTTCATAGCAAATGTAAAAAAGAGACGTTTTTTATAGGTATAACGGATTGACTAAAAGGTGAGGGTAATATTTTTATAACACTTAATCTCAAATAATATTATTATGTAAACTTGAAACGTTTTGTAACCTTGTTTATGATAGTAAAGAAAGATGTTTAACTTGCATTTAGCACTGATAGTCATCACCTCTATTGGTGATAAGTGGGTGCGGGGTGAGGTTATTGTTTGGCGGTTTACAAATAACCGCTGAGATAGCGGAACTCAGGCTATGAACTTCACATTTGTGAGAATGCTTAAGTGACCAACATCGTGCCTTTGCAGAGGCAGATTTGATAGAAAGTTTTGGTGAACGTATGCGGAAAAAGATGCTCATCCTTGGAGCAACAGCTTTATTATTAACAGGCTGTGGAAATGAAACATTGGCAGAGGTGTTTCATACTGAAAAGACCGATGCAAAATCGGAAAAAGCTGTGACGAAGCAGCAAGAAAAAATTGTACCAGAAGTAAAAGTAGTTGGGGAGAACGGAATCGGTGCAGGAGTCATTATTAAAAAAGAAGACACTAAGCTCTATATTTTGACAAATGGTGCGCTCGTCGCTTCAAAGCCAGTTGCTCTCGTGCAATTTAATAATGATAAACTTATGGAAGCCGATGTGCACTATATATCTACCGCTTATAATATAGCCATTTTAGAAGTACCGTATAACGCATCGGTAAAGGTGCCGAACGTCTATAAAGGTGAATTAAATCAGGTAGCTGTTTATGTTGATAGCTTACCACACATCATTAAAAAATATAGTGACAGCGTAGCAGCTTATTACATAGATGCAAAACAACATACACTTATTGGGAGCCCGGTTCTAGAAGCAGAGAATGGTGAACTTGTGGGCATCTATTTTAAACGCCAGCAAAACGGTGGATCACAGCCGTTTATATTGCCATATAAAGATATTGTACAGTTATTGGATGAGTGGATCTCAGGTACTATGAAGACAAGTGATCGACTAACCCAATCCAAAAACTTAAATCCATATATTGAACAAGGCGATAAAGAAGCAGTCCAGCAAGCTATTGATCAATACGGGAAAAATATTTTTGCTTATAATGCCGATGAGGTAAAACTATTTTTAGATACATTTTATAAGCATTTAAAAGCGGCTGTTGAAAATCATGATGCTAGTGTCATGAAGCCTTTTGTAGGTTCAGACGATTTACAAAGCACGCTGGATAATATGGTAGCGCATTACGCAACTAAACAAGCAAAAATTCGTTTTTACAATACATCGATTAAAAACATCAGCATGAAGGGCCAAACTATTGTTATTCGTGCAAAAATAGAGTATGTACTAACAAATTCTGCTGGTCAAGAGGCATTTGCGAACTCTATGATGGTATATGAATTAAATAAAAATAAACAGGGCGAGTATAAGCTTATTCGCCTAACAACAGAGGAGTGAAAAGTTGGATGGAGCAAGCAAGACAAATGCTACAACATCATTTTGGCTATGATTCATTTCGCAATGGACAAGAACCAATTATTGAACAAACATTACGAGGTCAATCAAGTCTTTGTGTGATGCCAACTGGCGGAGGTAAATCAATTTGCTATCAAATTCCGGCACTCATGCTAGATGGCCTAACAGTCGTCATATCTCCTTTAATTTCTCTTATGCAAGATCAGGTAGAAGCATTACGTGCTGCAAATATTCCGGCCGCGTATATAAATAGTACTTTAACCGTGCAAGAAGTGAACGAAACAATGCAGCTAGCGAGTGCAGGTTATTTAAAGCTCCTTTATATAGCACCTGAGCGATTAGAGAGTGCAACATTTTTACAGGTATTATCGAATTTATCAGTACCTTTACTTGCAGTGGATGAAGCACATTGTATTTCTCAGTGGGGCCATGATTTTAGACCAAGTTACCGAGCAATCCAAAAATTATTTACATTATGGCCGCAAAAGCCAACTGTCTTAGCACTTACAGCAACAGCTACACCGGCTGTATGTGACGATATTAGACAATTATTAGGGATTGATGAGCAATCAACGGTGATTACCGGCTTTTCACGTGAGAATTTATCTTTCTCAGTGTTAATTGGTGAAAACAAAGAGCGTTACATTAAAAATTATTTAGTAAAAAATAAAAATGAAACGGGCATTATTTATGCAGCTACACGAAAGGCTGTAGACTCAATCTATGAGCTTTTAAGTCGCTCGGGCGAAGCTGTGGCAAAATATCATGCGGGACTGTCAGAGGACATGCGTATGTCAGAGCAGGAGCGCTTTTTAAAAGACGAGGCACGCATTATGGTAGCGACCAATGCATTTGGAATGGGTATTGATAAGAGTAATGTACGCTTTGTTATTCATTATCAAATGCCGCGCAATATGGAGAGCTATTATCAGGAAGCGGGACGTGCAGGACGTGATGGCTTGCCAAGTGCCTGTATTTTACTTTATGCATCAGGTGATGTTCAAACACAGCGCTTTTTAATTGAACAGACGCAGGATGAAACACGCATTGCACAGGAATTAGCGAAGCTACAAACGATGGTTGATTATTGTCATACAGAAGGCTGCTTACAAAATGCCATCTTAACGTATTTTGCCGAGGAAGCAGGGGCACCTTGTAGTCGTTGTAGTAATTGTAATGATGGGCGAGAAGTCAAAGATGTGACGGTAGATGCACAAAAGGTATTAGCTTGTGTTGTAAGGATGGGGCAAAAATTCGGTAAGACGATGGTGGCTCAAGTGTTAATTGGCTCCAAAAATCAAAAGGTCACTGAATTTGGCTTTGCAAGGCTGTCTACTTATGGCATTTTAAAAGGACAATATTCCTCAAAGGATGTCTCAACCTTTATTGAGTTTTTAATTGCTGAGGGTGTACTTGCCGTTAAACATGGCACGTTTCCAACTATTTATGTATCAGAGGAAGGCAAAGAAGTTCTACTCGGGAATCGACAGGTCATGCGAAAAGAAGCTGTTACTGTTCGTAAGCTTGTTGACAATGATCCGTTATTTGAACATTTACGATTATTACGTAAAGAGATTGCGGATGAAGAACAAGTACCACCATTTGTTGTGTTCTCTGATAAAACATTGCGTGATTTATGTGATAAAAAGCCGACAGAACTAGAAGACTTACGTCATGTAAGTGGGATTGGTGAAGTTAAATTCGAAAAATACGGTAAGCGTTTCTTCGATGCTCTTCACTCTTTTTTGAAAACAACATGATATAGGAAGAAAGGGAAGTGCTTAATTCAAAAGAATTATGCACCTCCTTTTTATTTTACAAAGTATGACAACGGCTATTTTTCCCAAAGCTCGATCAGTCGACCATCAGGATCCTTAATCCAAATAAACTTTCCAAATTCACTGATTTCTTGTTCCTTTTCAAGAGGTACTCCAATATGATCAAGATGGTTAATAGTCTCGTTTAGAATGAAAAGATAGTCTCATTTCCTAATTGGGGTTTAATCACAGTCCCATTCCAATCTTCAATGTCCGTCTTCAACACTTCAACGTACCATTTTTTTATAACATCAATATTCTTCGTTCTCCAAAATATTCCTCCTACACCTTTTATCATCGTTCTAACTCCTGTCTGTCTTCAAATTTTTAGTTTTTCAATTTATTGCTCAGTTCCTTCTTCAACTATACTGTTTTGAGTACAATTTTTCCCAAAATAAACTTGAAAAAATCACCTCAAAAATAACTAAAGAGGTGATTAAACAAAAACCCGGAATATTTATTATTCCGGGTCTTGATTCTCACTTACTTATAGTGCTCCATGACACACTGCCTCGCTTCCGCATTCATCTTAAAATTCTTTAAGAACTGTGCTTTAGCTTTGATGGTCCTTCTGAGTTACCGGTCAGCCCCACTCATCGGGTTAACCCTCCTTGTCATTGGATTTGAAGTGAAATCTTTAATAGTATAAACTGTTTATTATTTTCTATACACGTTACTTAAAAAAATGAAAAAATCCATTGAAAACGGCTATACATCGAGATTAATTGTGACTGGGCATAATTGTCGCTTTTTCGCTACAGATAAACAATGGGTTCAAGATCGGCTTTGTGCTTAGGCCAGCAGATGTTTTCTGTGCGAAAGCGCAGCGGTAGCAACAGCAACATGAGGGCCGACACGATATTAGTCAAACCTAACTAAAGAGGTGATTAAACAAAAAAATAACCCGGAATAATTATTATTCCGGGCTTGATTCTCACTTACTTATAGTGCTCCATGACACACTGCCTCGCTTCCGCATTCATCTTAAAATTCTTTAAGACAACTGTGCTTTAGCTTCATTCAGCTTTGATGGTCCTTCTGAGTTACCGGTCAGCCCCACTCATCGGGTTAACCCTCCTTGTCATTGGATTTGAAGTGAAATCTTAAATAGTATTGGCTATTTATTATTTTTTATACACGTTATAGAAAGATCAGAAAACGCTTTTAATCATACGTTTTTACAGGCATTAATGTAAAACAAGTCGAATCCTTCGCGTACGAGAATTCGACTTGTTTAGGTTGAAATCTTCATCTTATTATGAAAAGAAAAAAAGCGGTTATATTCTGAGTCAGGGAAGTGAATCTTCTATCGAAATAAATGATTGCATTTGGCTATTTATCCCAATGTTTATTGATGAACTGATCTCGACCAGAATGTGCTCGATCATTCTGATAATGCTCCGACTCTTTTTTATAATAGTCCTGATGATAATCTTCTGCAGGGTAGAAGGGCTTGGCATCGCGAATTGTGGTTACAATAGGTTTATCAAAGCGACCACTTTTTGCTAGTATTTCTTTGGATGCTTCAGCAATGTGTTTTTGCTCTTCTGAATATGTAAAGATTGCCGTTGTGTATGATTCACCACGGTCATGGAATTGACCATAAGCATCCGTTGGGTCGATTTGCATCCAGTAAATATCAAGGAGCTGCTCATAACTAAAAATGTTAGGGTCGAATTCAATTTCGACTACTTCTAAATGGCCAGAAGTACCTTTTTTGACATCCTCATAAGTAGGGTTGTCTAAATGGCCACCCATGTAGCCCGAAGTGATCTTATGTATACCGTCCCACTCAACAAATGGCTTTACCATACACCAAAAACAACCGCCAGCAAACGTAGCTTTCTCGATCATGTACATCATCCTTTCTTTCGTGAAAATATTATAGCATTATTTTGTTCATAACTGGCAAATAGGGTGTAAAATAACCTATAAATAGTTGTTGTTAGCATTCATAATATAATATAAAATGAACCTTTCTTTATATGGAATCGTTACATTAACTATAAAAAATAGAGGAGTTAACAGTTATGGAAGAGCAAGATTATTCAAGACGCTCGCAACGTCCAAAAAAACGTCGCTTGCGTAAAGGGAGAGCATTGTTCACATTGCTATTACTTTGTGTCATTGTTATTGTAGGTTATTCCGTTATGCAATACCGCAGTGGACTAGAATTAGCAACGGATACAAAGGTAGCCCAAGAGGATTTTAAAGGTGATGCAGTAAAAGGCGATGTTGAAAATTATTTATTATTAGGAATCGATACTCGTGGTGAAGAAAAATCACGTACAGATACAATGATGGTATTATCTTGGAATAAGAAAACAAATGATGTGAAGCTCGTGTCATTAATGCGAGATATTTATGCAGATATACCAGGTTATAAATCCTATAAGCTTAATACGGCTTACTATTTAGGCGGTGTCCAATTATTAAAGGATACGATCGGTAATATGTTTGGCCTGCCCATTAATCATTATGCAATTATCGATTTTAAAAATTTTGAATCTCTTGTAGATATTATAGCGCCAAATGGAGTTGAAATGAATGTAGACAAGGATATGTCCGAAAAAATTGGGGTTTCATTAAAACAAGGTGTGCATAACTTAAACGGTAAAGAATTACTTGGTTTTGCCCGATTCCGACACGATGAAAAAGGAGATTTTGGTCGGGTAGAACGTCAGCAAAAGGTTATCGAAGCGTTAAAGAATGAAGTTTTATCACCTCAAAATATTTTGAACTTACCAAAATTCGTTGGTGCAGCACAAGGTTATGTAACAACGGACTATTCATCTTCTGGAGAGATTCAGCAAGTGCTTAAAATGGTGTCGAAAGGTAAAGTCAAAATAGAAAAAGCAACTGTTCCAATTGAAGGTAGTTATAGTTTCAAAAGCTTTAGTGGTGTCGGTGATTCAATTGTTATTAATGTAGAGAAAAACAAAGAATTTTTACGTAACTTTTTAGGCATTTCCCTAGAGTGATTTTTCGCAAAATCCAACATTATCCTGTACTATATGGATATAGGATTTGTATTGGGGTGAGTAGATGGAGAAAGAAAGACCAAAAGAGCGTTCGAATTTCTTTTCAACGAAGTTTATTCGTTTTTTAGGTGGTAAAAACTTATTTTTTACACTGATTATTTTATTATTGCTAGCATGCGTTATTTTTATGTTCCAAAAAGTTTCCTTTATATTTACCCCGCTAAAAGTTTTATTTGAGGTAGTTATTCTACCAGGGGTACTTGCCATTATTGGGTATTATTTATTACGCCCAATAGTAGGGCTATTCGAAAGATGGCGTATCCCAAGAGTTTGGGGTATCTTTCTTCTATATATCATTCTGATTGGTATAATTACGTTATTAGTAGTACTTGTCTATCCGTTTTTACGAGACCAGTTTACTAATTTAGCGCAGGAATTCCCAGGATATTTTATGGCGTTTACACAAAATATAGCTGATTATCTGAATAATGCTCGTATTAACGAGTTCCTAGATAAAATTAATTTAAACTATGACGCAATGGTGAAAAATTTTACTACGGATATGGTGGAGACGGTAAAAGATACGGCTGCGAATTTAGCGCAAGGCGTGGCTTCTGGTATTACTGGCTTCGTTTCAGCCTTAACAGGAATTGTTCTATCATTAGTAACGGTGCCATTTATTTTATTTTACTTACTTAAAGATGGCGAAAAACTACCAAGCTTTATTTTAAAAATGTGCCCGCCACGTATGCGTAAAGAAGTACACGAAATTTTCCATGACATGGACAAGCAAATTAGTTCCTATATTCAAGGGCAAATTTTAGTGTCAATGTGCATAGGTGCCATGGTGACTATTGGCTTTTTAATTATCGGTATGAAATATGCTTTATTGCTAGGGTTCCTTGCTATGATTACGAGCGTTGTTCCATACTTAGGTCCAGTTATCGCCATTACACCAGCGGTCATTATCGCTCTTGTAACATCACCATTCATGCTTATTAAGCTAGCCATAGTGTGGACGGTCGTACAGTTGATTGAAGGGAAATTCATTTCTCCACAAATTATGGGTAAATCACTTAGTATCCATCCAATAACTATTATTTTCGTGTTATTAACGGCTGGTTCTTTGTTTGGTGTACCAGGTGTTATTTTAGGTATTCCAGGCTATGCTATTATTAAAGTGCTTGTGACACATTTATTCAAGCTATTTAAACATCGTTACAATCGTTACGAGGATGAGATACATCAAAAATATGATGTGTAAAAAGAGATAGCTACTGCGAACAAGCAGTAGCTATTTTTTTATATGGTTATATTAAAAGTTGGGTCTATTGTTATTAGCATTAGCAATTACATCAATGTAATTTTACTAATATAATCATAAGTGGGCTTATATAAACGGAAGGCTAGCTCTGTCCTTACGTAAATTAGGATGGGATGGAACCCCTGTCGTTCATAAATGTTTTATAGCGTTCTGAGAATGGTGCACGTAGGTAAGAAAGAATAAAACAAACAACGACAATTACAGAAAATACTAGAATGAAGGGTATAAGCTCACCACATATATGTCGATAAGGCAAGCGGAGAAGATTTTGATCGCCCGTATTGAGTCGAAAAAATAATACTGGACTATTCGTTCCGGAAATATTATAGTATTCTTATTGAAAGGAGGAATTTACCATCGGACGTTCAAAAGAGTTTGACGAGGAGCGCGTACTCCATAAGGCAATGTTAGTATTTTGGGAAAAAGGGTACGATGCAACAAGTATACCGGATTTGTTAAAAGCTATGGAATTAAGCAGATCAAGTTTGTACGAAACTTTTACGGACAAACAGACACTTTATATTGAGGCAATACACCAATACAAAAAATTCAATCAAAATAAACGCAACCTCTTGGTAAATGCGCCGTCAGCGAAAGTCGGAATACGGCAGTATTTTGATCTGCATATTACTTCTGCATTTGACGATGATTTGCCCAAAGGATGCTTGATTACAAAAGCAAGCATTGGCTTGGATTCACCGGATGAACAACTAAGCAAATTGATACGAGACAGCTTTGAGGAATTAGAACAGGCTTTCTATGAACTATTAAGTAAAGGACAGCAGACGGGAGAAATCGACCCTGAGAAAGATATTAAGGCTTTATCACATTTATTGCTTAATCTAAATCATAGTATCAAAGTAGTATCCAAGGTGAAAAACAACAAAAAAATTATTTATGACATGATGAATACCGTAATTGAGATGCTATAAATAATTTTTTTTTTGCGATTACTGGAATGATCATTCCAAAAATGCGACCAAAAAAAACTGAGGGAGAGTTTTCTATGCGTTCAATCACAAAACCAAAAGTAGAGAAACCTGTTTCATCGTGGATTATACTCATTCTTGCCATAGCTTGTGGCGTGATTGTTGCTAATCTTTATTATGCGCAGCCTTTAGTAGGACCCATCAGTGCTACACTCGGATTATCTTCCGGGGCAGCGGGCCTTATCGTCACGCTGACTCAAATTGGTTACGGAATCGGATTGTTATTTATCGTTCCTCTGGGAGATATCCTTGAAAACCGAAAACTTGTTGTTACGTTATTGCTTTTCACTGCAGTCGTGTTGGCGATTGCTGCTGTAGTTAAAAGCGCTACGCTATTTCTTGCAACTTCACTGTTTATCGGGTTAGGCTCAGTCGCTGCTCAAGTACTAGTACCGTATGCAGCTCATCTTTCGCCCGAAGCCACACGCGGCCGTAATGTGGGTAATGTTATGAGTGGCTTGTTACTTGGTATCATGCTAGCTCGTCCAATATCAAGTGTTATGACGGAGTTTATGGGCTGGCGGGCTATATTCATCTTTTCTGCAGCAATAATTTTTGTTCTGGCACTTCTATTAGTAAAGTTACTTCCTACAAGGCAGCCGATAACAACAACACAATATCCAACACTGCTGAAATCGATGTTGCATTTACTTAAAACGACACCAGTCCTGCAACGTAGAGCATTCTATCACTTTTGTGTGTTCGGAACTTTTAGTTTATTCTGGACAACTGTTCCTATGTTATTGACAAGTCCAATTTTTAATTTTTCCCAAAAAGAAGTTGCGCTGTTCGCATTGGTTGGGGTGTCTGGGGCGGTAGCTGCACCTGTGGCAGGCCATCTTGCTGATAAAGGTTGGGTTAGACCAGCTACTGGAGTAGCTTTAGCTTTAGTTATCATTTCTGTAATGCTACCCCTTATGATCCAAAGCGGCTCGACGTTTGCTTTAGTAACTTTGGTTGTTTCGGCCGTCCTTTTAGATATGGGGGTTTCTGCTAATCTGGTTCTTGGTCAACGCGCTATTTTCTCATTGGGAGCCGAGTTTCGAAGCCGACTTAATGGTTTATATATGGCCATTTTTTTTGGTGGCGGCGCTATAGGTTCTGCGACAGGAGCATGGGCATACGCCATGGTTGGCTGGAAAGCAGCAATATTGATTGGAATAGCTTTACCGACCATTGCGATGATTTATTATGCGACGGAGAAAAAGTAATTGAACTACGTGTGTTGATAGATGAAAAATGATGCTACACAATAAAAATGGGTCGTAGATGAAAAAAGGACTCCTTTATGATAACGGGTTCTGTTTTCGAGTCCAAAACTTAAAAAATCACGATAAAAGGGATATCAAATCGAAATGATTTGGATATCCTTTTTTTATTGATATAAAGCGACTTTTTAACAATTTTCATACGAATTGGTATATCAAATCGCATTAATAAAGTTACATTATAGAAAGTTCTTTAACGATGCGAATACATAATCTTTATTTTGCTCGAATTAGTTAACGTATTAATTTAAACAACTACGGTGCAGTTTATTTGAAGAAGCATTTTAAACACGTTAATTCTCGCTTCAGAGACATTTATCAATCAAAAATGTATAATATAGTTAATTAAACTTTTTGACGAACCTCCCCGTATGTTCAGGTGGCACAGGCAAAAGGTAATTTTACAGGTATTGAAGAAAAGATAAAGAAGTCGTTATACAATAAGCTGGGTACTTCACGAAATATCAAACCAAGTTGCACAAAAAGGTACTGCGAATTGTCTTCTTTGAAAGACATGGTGGAAATTTGATTGTAGCGACACAAAAGTGACTGGAGACTATGTGTTAGTGAAAATATCAGTCAATTTTAACGAATAAGAGCGTTGTATAAATGAAACTTACATTTAAAGGAGGATTTTATGGGATATATACAAGATTTGCGTAAAGTAGTTGGAACTCGACCATTAATTATGTGTGGTGCTTGTGTATTGGTCATTAATAATCGTCAACAGGTTTTAATGCAGCTTCGGAAAGATAATGGGTGTTGGGGGTTAATTGGGGGATCAATGGAGTTAGGTGAAACATTAGAGCAAGTTGCCCATCGAGAATTATTTGAGGAAACAGGACTAACTGCTAAAAGTCTACAATTAATCAACACGTATTCCGGACAAGATTTTTTTTATCAATATCCGCATGGTGATGAAGTTTATATCGTTGTTACAGCATTCGAATGTAAAGAATATAGTGGTCTCCTAGTTCATGATCAAAATGAGGCAACAATGCTACAATTTTACTCTTTAGATGATTTACCCAAAAATATTAGTCCTCCTGATAGACCGATACTTGAGGATTATATCGGTAACTATAGAAAAAGCCCTTCCAACCATTAAAGTTAGAAGGGTTTTCATATTGTTTATATGTTTATTTCTGTGATGTAATTTGCACTTGTGCTAAACGATCAACAGCTTCCTGCAACAATTCTTTCGGTTGTACTAAAGCTAAACGTAAGTAACCTTGTCCAGCCGAACCAAATACTGTACCAGGGACTGTCACGATACCAGCTTGTTCAATTATTTTAAATGCAAGCTCTGTGCAGTCAATATCGTACGGATATTTTGCCCAGACAAACATGCCACCGTCAGAAGGGGCTGCATCCCATCCTAATTCACGCAAGCCGTCCATTAATGTTTTATGGCGTTCTGAGAATATTGCACGTAGGCTTGCTGTAATTTCCTCTGCGTTATCAAGCGCTACGACCGCAGCATCTTGAATTGGTTCGAAAATACCGAAATCTAAATTTGATTTTAATTGTTTTAAAATCGAAATCATCTCGGCGTTACCCGCGATATAAGCGATACGTGTACCAGCAAGGCTAAAGCTTTTCGATAATGAGTTAATTTCCATCCCGACTTCTTTTGCTTCAGGAGTTGATAGGAAGCTAATCGGGCCATCACCTGTAAAGTAGAACTCAGAGTATGCCGCATCATGTAGAACGATGATGTTATATTTTTTAGCAAATGCAATGACTTTTTCAAAATAGGCTAATGAAGGCATTGCAGGTACTGGGTTACCTGGTAAGTTTAGAATTAGTAGCTTAGCTTTTTGCGCAATATCTTCAGGAACAGCATCTAAGTCTGGTAAATAATCGTTGTCAGCTGTTTGAGGCATATAGTAAGGTGTTGCCCCTGCTAGATGAATTCCTGCATCATAGGCAACGTAAGCTGGGTTTGTGGATAATACGATATCTCCTGGATCACAAAAGGCGATTGGTAAATGTACTAATCCTTCTTGAGAGCCAATCGTTTGAATGATTTCAGATGCGGGATCTAAATCTACATTGCTACGACGTTTATAATAACGACTAACTGCATCATAAAAACGTTGTGTGCCTGTTAAAGTATAGCCATAGGATTCTGCTAAACCCGCTCTATACGATAAATGCTCGCGAATTTTAGCGTCTGGGGGAAGGTCAGGGCTACCTAAGCTTAAATCTATTATTTTCATGCCTTTAGCTTCCTGTTGTTTAGCATGATTTTTTAAATCTCCGAAAATTGCTGGTTTAAATAATGACATTTTTTTAGATGGTACGATTTTCAAACTAGTACACTCCTTATAGTTGTATAACAGAATAGTAGTTCACATTTTATCATACTAAAGCACATAAAGGGAAAGTTATTCTGAAAAAAGAATATATTTCTAAATTAAAGAAGATGTGTGCCTATGCTAGCGGAAATGATTTAACTTATGTTGGGAATAATAATTTTAACGAAAAAAATGTTATGTTTCTGCTATCATGAAATGGAAAGGAGCTGTATAACATGAATGTATATTCTTTAAGTGGGCCAAGTGGAACAGGGAAAAGTACAAGCGCACTTGTTTTCGCCCATAAAATTGGGGTAGATGCTCTTATTGATGATGGTCTTCTTATTGTCAATGGTGTGAAAGTAGCGGGTATCTCCGCAAAATTTGAGAAAAATACGATAACAGCCGTTCGTCGAGCTATTTTTACAGATGATACACATTGCGAGGAAGTAAAAAACGCACTCGATACATATAAGGTACAGACAATTTTACTGATCGGTACGTCCGATAAAATGACAAAAACGATAGCTCGACAGCTAGAGCTTGGTCCTATCGATAAATTTTACTATGTTGAGGATGTGCGTTCCCAAAAAGAAATTGCAAAAGCGCGCTTTATTCGACAGACGCAGGGGATGCATGTAATGCCTATACCGTATCGACAAGTCGAGCAAAACTTTTTTAAACGACTCGTTCAAAGAGGGATCGAGATTTTCTCGTCAAAGCGTGAAAAAATAGGGGAGACGACAATTGTTCGCCCTGATTTTCAACAAGAGTATATCGATATTAGTAAGCATGTTTATGTGCAACTACTAACGTATTGCTGTGCAAAGCAAGATAATGTACAGAAAGTCGAGCACGTACATTTCGTATTAGGCGATCTAGCGCAAGCAACGATTACATTGCAGTTAAAGCTACCTATTAATTATTCCTTACCAGATCGATTGCATACATTACAAAAAACGATACAGGAGGAATTTTATAAGCATTTTGGTTATGAATTAGATGCCATTCATCTTCACATTAAGTCGGTAGCGTTAAAGCGAAAAGACTAAAAACAGGTACCTCCAATCGCTAATGGGGCGAGCAGAGTACCTGTTTTTTATTTTGATTGACGTGTAAATTGTGGCTGACGTTTTTCTACAAAGGCACTGCAGCCTTCCGCAAAATCCTTTCCGACAAACGGTGTTGAACCTTGCCATAATGTGGGTACACTGTCCACGCATTCTTGAACAGATTGCTTCACAGCCAGTAAAGATTCAGGTGACATTCCTGCAACAAGTTTACCCATGCGAATCATGTATTTATTTAAGTCTTTTTCAGTTACTAAATAGTTAAGCATGCCAATCTTAAAGGCTTCTTCAGCTTTAAACATACGACCAGTAAATACTAAATCTTTCGTCGTAGAAGGGCCAACTAGTTGAACTAAACGTTGTGCAAATTTGTTATTTAAAGTGATCCCTAATTTACCGACAGGGATGCCGAGCTTTGCCTTTTCAGAGCCGATGCGAATATCACAAGCTAGCGCAAGCTCTAAACCAGCCCCCATTGCGGGACCATTAATGACGCCAATCGTTGGAATCGGTAAACGCTCAATTGTGGATATCGTTTTTTCCATATGTACAAATGCTTCTTCGGCTTTTTCAAGGGATATGGCGTTGAATTCTTTAATATCAGAACCTGCCGTAAAATTTTCACCAGAGCCGCGTAAAATCAATACTTTATTTTTCGGATTATTTAATACTTGTAAAGCTATTTTTGCCAATTGATCCCACATATTTGCTGTTAGTGCGTTTTTAGCCTGTGGGCGATGGATCGTAATTATTGCTAGCCCAGCTGTTTCTTGATAAATAATTTTTGCGTCTTCTGCTTCAAGTCGAGTTGTTTTTACTTGCATACTTAAAAAACCCCCTACATGTATAGTTGATACTCTTATTATATAACACAAACAGCAATAAACACTAAATTATACGAATTTTCATGTAAATTAGCCCGGTTATACAAGAATAGGGTCATTTTAAAGAAATTGTCCTACAACAATGTGCGGAAAATTACTATTGTAAGAAAACAAAAGATGTGGGACACTGCTATAGGATCATTTGGTTCCTCATTTTGAAAGAAGCATTTGAACACGGGAAGCTGGATAGTGTATAAATACTACAGATTATCCGACATTATAATTTAAATAAATGAATTATTACTGACGCCCCCAAAATATAGTAAACTTATATAAAACACGCACAGTAACTAAGGGGGTCACAAGATGGTCACACTAGTGGAAGCATGGAATAGCTATTTTTTACTTTTAAACTCTTTGAAGAAAAGTGCGGCTACGAAAAAACAATACAATATAGATGGACAGCAATTTTTAGCGTTTGCTCATGAGAACAACTACTTGTATGTAGATCATCTTTTAAAAGAATTGTTATATATATATAGTAATTATTTGAAAGAGACCTACGCAAATGTCAACACGTTTAATCATAAAATTGCTACTTTACGGGGTTTTGTTGACTTTGTCTTTTTAAGAGAGTGGGTAGAGCCCTTTGACTATGAGGGCATTTTACAGCCAAAAAAGCGACAAAAAAAGGCTTTGAAATTACTGACGAAGAAACAATTGCTGCAAATTGCGAATGTCTGGCCAACTTATTTTCAATACGCTAAAACAAAGGAGCATGCTTGGCTAGCAAGACGTAATGGCTGCATTGTCCAACTACTAATGGAAACAGGATGTAAGCCTGCAGAGCTTGTCTGTATGAAATGGTCTCATATTGATTTTGAATCTTCGGTAGTTTTCATTGCTAATCAAAACGGGCGTAGAGCAATAAAGCTTTCTCCAATTTTAATGGGCATGTTGGTGCACTATAAAGAGGCAACTGAGGAATTACATGAAGATAAGCAAGGAGAATGGATTTGGGTAAGCGAGGTGAGTCAATCAAAAGCTATCTCAACAAAAACAATTGAGCGAATTTTCCAAACGATATCAAAGGATATCGTTACAAATGTGAGAGCAACGGATTTGCGCTACACTGTCATGCAAAAGGCATTTAAAAGTGAAAATACAGTCGAAAGTATTCAAGAAAAGATGGGCTATGTACGAAAATGGGTGCTTACTGAAAGACAGGGACGGTTTGAATAAAGATGGATATTTTGCATGAAGTAAATAAATTCTGTAACACCAATACTTTAAATGAAAATAATTCTGTATTTATCATGGAAAGAATAGTAGTGGTCATACTTTTTTGTATTGAATTTCAGTTTGGAATAGTATAAAATTTACAAAAATGCATATAAAAAGCTATGAAAAGAAGAGTAAACATATGTACTATCTACAGAGACCTCTGGTAGCTGAAAAAGAGGGATAGGAAATGTGTTGAACCAAGCCTTTGAGCTGTGTATAGGATTTGTTTATTGGAACAATGATGATGCAACGTATTCTCACGTTATAGAGATAGAGTATCGCAGGTGATTTATTCACAAAGCCGTACTCGATAAGGTTTCTGCAGCAATGTAGAAATGAAACTGGGGTGGCACCGCGATATGACTCGCCCCCAAGATAAATATCTTGGGGGTGAGTTTTTTATTTTGATTTTAAAAAAATAAAATAGGAGTGGTGATTATGTCCAGATGGAAATATCCTTTAATACTATTAGGAGGAATAGGCATTTCAAATGTGGGTGCATGGGTTTACCTAATTGCACTGAATTTAATAATATTGAACGAAACAGGTTCCCCGCTTGCAATTGCTTTATTATATATACTAAGTCCAATTGCAACTATATGTTCTAATGCTTGGTCAGGTAGCTTAATTGATCGGGTAAATACACGGCGACTTTTGATGAGATTAGACGTTTTCCGAGCAATATGTATTGCGTTAATTCCATTTTTACCTTCACTTATTTATGTTTATGTACTAGCGTTTATCATAAATATGGGAAGTGCTATTTTTCAACCTACATCTATGGTTTATATGACTAAACTTATACCAGAACAAGATCGGCAACGCTTTAATGCACTACGTAGTTTTATCAACTCTTGTGGTTCACTAATAGGTCCTGCTATTGCTGGGATTTTATTTTGGATGGGTACTCCTTATACTGCCATTCATGTAAATGCAGTGGCATTATTTATTTCAGCACTTATTATAATGATGCTACCTAATGTTGATACAAGACTCAAAGAGACAGAGGGGCAAAGATTTACTTGGGATATGATAAAAAGTGATGTTCGAATTGTTTTTAATTTCAGTAAGGACAATATTTATGTCACAAAAATATATTTATTATTTTGTTGCACTACTATATTCATGACTGCAATAGATTCTCTCGAGGCAGCATTTGCTAAAGGCGTACTTTCAATATCAGACACCAATTATGGGTTTTTATTAAGTGTCTTTGGAGCTGGAATAATAATAGGATCAATTATTAATTCCGTATTTTCAAAACAACTTGCAGTTAATCTTTTAATAGGTATTGGTACCATCTTTACCTCAATAGGTTATATAGTACTTTACAGTTCGAGTGGCTTTATTAGTGCAGTGCCTGGTGTATTTTTAATCGGTTTTGCTGTAACGTTTGCAAATACAGGGTATTTGACTTTCTATCAAAATCATGTCCCTGTGACGATGATGGGAAGATTCGGAAGCATCTTTAGTGTCATTGAGGCAGGTTTTATTGTTGCTTTCACGGTTTTAATAGGTTTAACTGCTGAGTTAACTTCAATCCGTCCTGTGGGGTTAATAGGTTCATTTTCCTTCTTCTTATTAGGGTTATTGGCATTAAAAACTGTATCAGGTGCAAAACGGCAGGAATATTTTATAAAAGATGCTTCTTCTTTAAACAGTAATTAAAAAAGGGCAGAAGTGCTGAATAAAGGTATTAGGAAACTTATTAATTAAAATCGTATAAAGGGGTCGAATAAATGAAATACATTGAATCCGAAAAGGTCACTGAAGTAGAAAAAGAACATATTTTTCAAGAATTATTAAAATACAATCTTGATAACATTGAAGATAAGGTAGTAAAAGATATTGGTCTTTTTGTAGAAGATGAAGAAGGAAATAGAGTTGCGGGGTTGATTGGTGATACACATGGAAATTGGTTAGAAGTGGAGTATTTATGGGTAAGTGAAAAACTTCGTGGACAGCATATTGGTACGGAATTGATGCGTAAAGCTGAGAAGATTGCTATTAATAGAGGATGCAAATATGCCTTCCTCAATACTTTTAGTTTTCAAGCACCTGATTTTTACGTGAAGCTAGGCTATGAAGAAGAATTTGTACTCAATGATTATCCGCTAATGGGTAAGCGATACTATTACACAAAAAAACTTTAAGATTCAATTGTTAATAAGAACGCTGAATAGGGTTAGTTTATTAAAGGCGATCGAGGAAGATACGGAGAAATTTAAGTAGAGGACTATTCTCGACTATGCAACAATCAAATCAATATGTATCATACAATCTAAGGACTTGTGAGTAAAATAACACACAAGTCCTTTTGTTATACTTCCTCAATCGCTCCTACAGCGCCTCCTACAAGACATATTTTTTATAATTCTATTTTCTAGTTGTCGCCGCGTTTCTCTAAATTTTTAGCAGTTTTACTTTGCTCAACATTCTTTTGTTTTTTAAAGGTACCCATGAGAAAATCATAGGCTGGGTTCGTAACACCATACCAGTAATTTTCATTTTTGAAATGATGCCATAAATGAACTTTTTTCATCCAACGTCCCCATGGAGATATTGGTCGAAGGGGGCGGTGAGCGATATAATGCTTCCACTCATAAAATAATAAAAAGAGCATGATGCCTGCTATAAATGCGTTTGTCATTACAAAGCTAGATGAAAAAATATAAAAAATGGCTGCTGCAATTACAATGTTTGGCACACTATACCATAAAGGTAAAAATAATAAATGTAATTCATTCGGCTTTGAATGGTGGTCGTAATGTAAACGTTTAAGCATTTTTAACAAAAATGTACTTTTTGGTGGTTTCAGATGAAAAAGAAACCTGTGTGTAACATACTCAGCTAAGGAATACATAATCATTCCTAGAATAAAAGCACCTAAATTTCCGATAGACGTTAAATGTAGAATCATCAATCCAAAACTAATAAGGAATAGACAGGTCATGATTAATATATCAGGATAGGAAAAATATTCTTTAAAATATTTCAATTTCATTTATCACGCCTCCAGTATTCTTTATTTTTATCTATCTTTCCAGAGTACTAAGCTTTTCGCCATGGTTGTCGTAGACAGCCTTTCCGCTTCCGTTGCATCTCCCTTTAATGCAGCGTTTAATAAGTCGCGGTAATAGTTGAAGGACAACACACGATGTTCTTTTACAGAAAAATATCTTTTTGCCATATCCATATAAATGGAATCGAAGCTATTTAAAATGAGTAGAAAGATTGGATTGACGGCAAGGCCAGCACACCTCTTTTGCAAATCCCAATCAAATGCTGCATAGCTTTCAGCACTATCTTCAAGCTGCTCTAGATTGGCAAGGAGAGCAACTACTTTAGGCTGATTAAACTTGACAGCATCACGAATATAAGTCGGAGCCAAAGAACTTCTTAATTCTAATAAGTACATGATAAATTCATCTGTTATGGTATGATGATTCTCAATAATATTAACAAGTGTCGTTAGATTCCCATTGCGCCAATAATCATTAACAACCGCAGGCATTCCTTTTCTCCCTGTTATCCACCCACCCCTTCCTAAACGTTGAAGAGCCTCCCGAATAGTTGGTCGACCAACACCAAATTTTTTGGCAAGCTCTCTTTCCGGCGGTAAAATACTTCCTACAAAATAAACACCAGCCAATATAGATCTAATTAATTCAGTTTCAATTTTATCTGAGGAGCGTTCCTTTTCTTTCAAATCCTCGTCCCCTTTGCTTAGTGGTAATACAAATTAAATACAGTGGTAATACCAAAAATTATATATCTAGTCTGAATTTTCTGTCAATAGAAAGTGAAAATTTTATAAAAAGGATTATCAAACAAGCAAGTAAAATACTTAGTAGATAATTATTTGCATCAAATAATTAATAGCAGGAGGGAAAGAGCATTAAATCAGCCTCCGCTAAGACAAATGAATTTTCAATCCATAGCTTTGGTGGCCATAGTGGTTTTAAAGAGAAGAAGTATCCTTTAGTGGAAAGCACCTAGTAGTTTAATAAATATGGTTAAAATTTAGTCAATCAACACACCATGTTCGAAAGAAAGAATCGTCAGGATCTTCTTATAACTGACCAAAAATAATATTCTGAATTATAGAAATTTGAATGATTTTTATCAATAAAAGACCTGAAAAATTCCTATATATTCCTCGATGAAATGAAATTTTTTATGTTTACAATATGTTATTTTGACACATCTATTAGCAAATTTAATAGGAGTTCATTCTATTATTAATATAAAAAACCTTCGAGTGCATCATTATTCATTTTTTATAATAATTATTAATGTGTGCAAAACGTTACACTTAGTATTTTTTAGTTCAAAAGGGTAAATGAAATAATTTTCATAGCGATTAATTATAAAAAAATAAATTGACACTCAAATGTTTATGACTTAATATGAGTCTCAGCATAATAATATAGCTCTTATTAATAACCGTTGAGACGAGGGGTCGAAGATACGGTGGCCAAACAATTTAGTTCATCATGAATTGAATCCAGTGGGCCGAACCTGAGCACAAAATTAAACTTTTGTGAACAATAAGAGGAACAGCAGCTGATAGTATTCGAAGCTTTCCTTAAAATTGGGTGAGCTTTTTTTTATGCCCTAAAAATCTATAATTGTTAGGAGCAGTTAAAATTGTCAGAAAAAGTATTATTCACATCGGAGTCTGTATCGGAAGGACATCCAGATAAAATTGCAGACCAAATCTCAGATGCAGTATTAGACGCAGCATTATCGCAAGATCCGCTATCACGTGTGGCATGTGAAGTATTCACAACTACAAACACAGTAATTGTTGGTGGAGAGATCACTACAAAAGCAGAACTAGATATCGAAAAAATTGCCCGTAATACCCTAATCGGCATTGGTTACACAGATGATAAGTTCGGCATTGATGGTCATAACTGCAATGTACAAGTTTTAGTACATACGCAATCTCCTGATATCGCAATGGGTGTTGATTCTTCAAGCGATACAAAAGAAGTTGGTGCTGGTGACCAAGGTATTATGTTCGGTTTTGCAACGAATGAAACTGAAAACTATATGCCTTTAGCAATTGAAATGGCACATATGCTTGTCAAACGTGCAACTGAGTTACGTAAAAATGGTCAATTCAAATGGGCTCGACCAGATATGAAATCACAAGTTACCATTGATTATTCGGATAGTATGCAACCTAAAATTGATACTGTTTTAATGTCAATCCAACATGATGATGATTTTGACCGAGTAGCATTCATTGATTACGTTACAGAAAATGTAATTAAAGCTGTTGCGAAGCAATTTGGTATGAATGAAGACTTCCGCATTTTAATTAATCCTACTGGTCGTTTCGTAGTAGGCGGACCACACGGAGATGCAGGTTTAACAGGACGTAAGATTATTGTTGATACTTATGGCGGCGCAGCTCGTCATGGTGGTGGCGCATTCTCTGGTAAAGACTGTACAAAAGTTGACCGTTCAGCGGCATACGCAGCGCGATACGTAGCAAAAAATATTGTTGCAGCAGGCTTGGCAGATAAATGTGAAATCCAATTATCATATGCAATTGGTGTAAGTGAACCAATTAGTATCGCTTTAGAAACATTTGGTACAGAAAAAGTAGCAAAAGAAGAAATTCTAACAGCGATTCGTCAATTATTCGACTTAACGCCAACTGGCATTATTAACATGCTAAATCTACGTAAACCACAATATCAACAAGTTGCAGCTTATGGTCACTTTGGACGTAGTGATGTCAACGTAACTTGGGAAAAAACAGACAAAGTTTCTCAATTAGAGCAACTCTTAACAGTTGCTATGGGCCAATAATGCAATGCGTGCAAAATCGAGTGGCTACAGCGGAATTTTTAGCCACTCAAGACCGCATGCCATTATTTGAAGCTTTAGTCAATTATACTAAACAAGATGTTACGCCGTTTGATGTACCTGGACATAAAATGGGGCTACATGAAAACCCATTAAAATGGACGCTTGGAGAAATGACATTAAGAATGGACGTAAACTCGATGAAGGAGCTTGATTTATTAAGTCATCCGGAATCGGTTATAAAAGAAGCTCAGCAATTAGCTGCACAAGCATTTAATGTAGACTACGCTTACTTTTTAGTAAATGGCACTACTGTAGGTATTCTCGCGATGATTTTAGCGACATGTAAACAAGGAGATACATTGATTGTACCTCGTAACTGCCATAAATCAGTTATGAACGGCATTATATTAAGCGGAGCAAAACCAGTATTTATTCAACCTGAAGTTGATCAACATTTTGGTATTGCACACGGAATATCAGTTGAAAATGTCAAAACAGCGCTTGCAGAAAATCCACAAGCGAAAGCTTTACTTGTAACGTATCCAACATATTTTGGATCGATGAATCAACTGCAAGAAATTTGTAAGCTTGCACATGAACAAAATGTAACCGTTATTGTTGATAGTGCACACGGAGCGCATTTAACATTTTTACCTGATGCAAACGATGCCATTAGTGCTGGTGCCGATGCAGTAACAGTCAGTATGCATAAAACCGGGGGTTCATTAACACAAAGTTCGCTTCTATTACTACAAGAAAAACGAATCGATTCGAAGCATTTGCAAAAAGTATTAAATATGCTGCAAACGACGAGTGCAAATTATTTATTAATGAGTTCTTTAGATGTAGCACGAAGAGAATTAGCGGTGTATGGACAACAACGTTATAGCCAATTAAAGTCAATTGTTGATGCGGCAATTGAGGAAATTGAAAATAATTCACGCTATGAAGTGCTAAAAGCTGAATATGTACAACAAAATTTCAATCAATCCTATGATTGGACGAAACTTGTTATTCGTGTGAACGATCTCGGTTTAACTGGTTTCGAAGTTTACACAATATTGAAACAACAATATGGCGTTCAAGTAGAACTTGCTGAAGGATATGTCATAATGGCAGTCATTAGTCATGTTGATACGAATGAAACAATCGGTAAATTAGTACATGCGTTAAAAGATATTGAACGTATTCACGCAAAAAAAGATGTGATTCAGTCAGCTTATGTGACAGCGAATCAAATTAATAAATTAGCAATGACACCGCAACAGGCGTGTAATGCTGAAACAGAAACAAAGTTAATTTATGATGCGGTAGGTCGAATTAGTGCAGATTCATTAATGATTTATCCACCGGGAATACCACTAATTATCCCTGGTGAAGTTATTTCAGAGGAAGTAGTAGAATTATATAACTTCTATTATCTTAATTTTGGGAATGTTCTGTTCGAAACGAAAGAAGAAAATTATATTACAGTCGTAAGGGAGACAAATAAATGAGCATTGAATTATCAACATTAGGAAGACACGTATTAATTGAATTTTATGGTTGCCCAAGTGAAATTATTGAGCAAAATGCATTAATCGAGCAGTTTATGAATGAAGCTGCTGACTATTCTGGGGCAACAATTGTAGAATCTTGCTTCCATCATTTCAACCCATATGGGGTTTCGGGTGCAGTAATTATTGCTGAATCACATTTAACGATTCATACTTGGCCAGAATACGGATTTGCTTCTGTAGATGTTTACACTTGTGGTGACTCAGTAAGTCCTTGGAAGGCAGCAGAATATTTAGAACAAAAACTGCAAGCGAAAAAGACAGAATCATTTGAAGTACCACGTGGAATGGCAGATAAAATTCGCCAATTTGCAGAACAAGAAATTGATACAATTCTAGTGAAACAAGAAGTATTAGAGGACGTGATTTAATGAAATGGTATACAGAACAATGGAGCGATAACTGTAAATTTTCAATCGGATACAACGAAGAGATTCATAGTGAACAATCTCCGTTCCAAAAAATCGATTTTTATAAAAGTGAAGAGTTTGGTACTTTCTTCACGTTAGACGGTTTGATGATGGTTAATGAAAAAGATGAGTTCGTTTATCACGATATGATTACGCACCCAGCATTCGCTACTAACCTAGATATAAAAAAGGTATTAATTATTGGTGGTGGTGATGGTGGGACTGCTCGTGAAGTACTACGTTACGAATCAGTAGAAAAAGTAGTTATGGTTGAAATCGATGAATTAGTATTCCGTTTAAGCCAAAAATACCTTCCAATTACAGCTGCAGGTGTCGAAGAAGATCCTCGTATGGAATTGATTTTCGATGATGGTTTAGCTTACGTTCAAAACGCAGCTGATCAATCATTCGATTTAATATTAGTAGATTCTACTGATCCAATTTCTGTCGGTGAAGGTTTATTTACAACAGCTTTTTATAAAGAATGCTACCGTGTATTAAATGAAAAAGGAATTTTAATTAACCAACACGAATCACCCTACTTCACGGAGTATGCAGAAAACATGCGTAAAGCACATAAAAAAATTAAAGGTATTTTCCCAATCGCAAGCGTATATCAATTCCATATGCCAACGTATCCATCAGGACACTGGCTATTCGGATTTGCTTCAAAAGCATTACATCCAATTAAAGATATTCAAGTAGATGCTTGGGACAAATTTGCTCTAAAAACGAAATATTACAACACAGATTTACACGTTGGTGCATTCGCACTTCCTACATTTGTGAAAGAAGCACTTGATCGCGATGAGTAAACCTTTAAACGTAAAAGCTTACTCTTACGTCAGAGGATTATAGAGACTTTGTGGAGCTTGTTGTGAAGTTGCGGCTTTGTTAGATTTATATTTCCAGTGCCGTATCACAAGTAATAGTAAACCAGAAGTTTAAACTTATTGTATAAAAAAGTGAATAAACAAAAAAAGTCGCCTTATGGGCGACTTTTTTTGTAGGTCTTAAGGTGGAAGATAATTAGTATTTAATAGAAATATTGACAATTATTTTTCGGACAACTAAGCTTAATTAAAAGTAGAGCTGGAGAGGGGATTGCCAGTGGAATTCATTAAATTAAATTGTCCGAATTGTAATGGAAAAATTGAATATAGAGAGGGACAATCATTCAAATGTCCTTTTTGTGAAACTGAAATAATGTTGAAAGAGAATAAAGTTTATTATGTTGATCAGACGATTAATAATTATTATGGTACAACTTCTGCGCATAAAGATACACGTCCAAAAACGAATTTAAAAGCGCTTTTAATAATACCGATTGTTATCCTTTGTACATTTCTTGGCTATGTTCTTTTGAGTGGCAATCAAACAGAATTTGGTAACCATAAGGAAATACCTATTCGGAAAATGCCAGAAAGCGAAGTTCTTTTATTCTTTTTAAAAGATATTTTTGATAAAGGTGAAGCAATGCCGTCTAAAGAAGAAATCGCAAGTATCCGTTATTTGAAGGCATACTATTCTGAAGATCAATGGCATTTTGATTACAGTCTTGACGATCCGTTTACAAATAAGCAAGCCAAAATTTCTACCTATATTATTATAGATAAGTTATTAAATACACAAAAAATTGAACAAAAAGATTTTGAAGCCTTTACAGGATTGACGGTATTGAATCTGATGGGCGATTATGAAATATCACAAAGTGAAAGTGTAAGCTTCCGACATCTGGAAGGTTTAAAAAGCTATACAGGTCGCTTTAATGAATCATTTAGTAAAATTGCTGACTATTTTAGTGATAAGTCTAATGTTGTAGAGCTCTCTATTCAAATTCGAAGTAATGATGAACTTGCTTTATTATTAGAATTTCCTAACCTTCAATCACTTGAAATTTCGTATCATACCGAGGAGGTTACAGATTTCCCACTTATGAATAAACTGCCTTTAAAATCATTGTCTTTAAAATTTGCCAACGATTTGAAGTGGTTGTCTCCGTTAAGTGATTTAGAGTCGTTAGCAATAGATTATAGTGAAGCAACAGATTTTAGCTCGTTCTATTCACTGAATCAATTACAAAATTTGAAACTTACAGCGGTAAAAAACTTAAAAACGCTTGATTTTATACAAAACATGCCTAGTTTGCAAACACTTGATCTTGAAAATATGGATATTACGAATGTAGAACGCCTTAGAAATAAGTCATCATTGACAAAGCTTCGCTTAGCTTCTCTTTATAAATTAGAATTGCTTGATATTATGAACAGCCTGACTTCACTGACCGATTTATCGATAACTGGTTATAGTGGCCAAATAGCACCGATTGTAGCACCAAATTTAAAAAAAGCAGTATTAACAAGTACTTTCCTACCTAAGTTAGAGGCACCTACTTTAAAAGATTTAACTGTTGATATAAGTGGGGCACAGTCGTATTTGAATGGAGCAGAATTACTGAAATACCCACAGCTAGAACAACTTACAGCGATGGAGTCAGGCGATTTTACAGGCATTCGTTCTTTAAATCGTCTACCAAATCTGCAAACTATAAATTTAAATGAAACAACTTTTTATGAAGAGACGAGTGAATTATTCAATTTACAACATGTAAAAACGTTAAATTGTAATGAGTGTAAGTTCCAATTTAATAGTCAAAATTCGTTTAACAACAACAAACTGGAACATTTAACTTTGAATAATGTATCCTTCCGAATAGATAATGGTGATTGGGTACATGAAGTTGATCAGGTAATGCCTTACTTTGTTGGCCTTACAGCTTTGCATTCATTCACTATCCAAGATAGTTCACTACAATCATTAAGTTTTATGGAAAAGTGGCAACAAATTGAGGAGCTTCATTTGGAAAATAACGCTATTTCGAATGTAGAGCCTTTAGTGAATTTGCCCAATTTGAAAAAGCTATATATTTTAGGAAATCAGGTACAAAATAAAGCAGTTCTAGACAATGGAATTATAATTTATTGAGGTAATGTGACTATCTATATATCCTCAAAATATGAATAAATTTAATCTCAGCAAAGTGTTTAGTGTACGGCTAAAATATAGGGCAATATAACAGTGTTTTTCCAGAAAGAAAAATCCGATTGACGTTTTATACTATTTTTTGTATTATATTGAAGAAAAGAATGCCCGGACTAGAACGGGAGAGGTTCATAGCAAATACCCTCTATAAAAAACTATGGAAACATGACAATATGCCATGTCCATATCGGACGTGGTTTTTTTTTATGTTTTTACTTATGTTTTAGTAGAATGATTGGTACTGCCTCTCTTGAAAAGTGTTGGGAAACATTTTACAAGGAGGTTTTTTTATGTCTTGCCGAAGCCGTGAAAATGGATTAAAGGATTGGACTTATTGGTACCAAGGCACACAATATTCGTTAAAAAAAAAATAAGAAGAAAGCAGCTCTTTCTTAGAGTGCTGTTCTCGATATAAGGGAGTTTTTATAGATGAAGCAGGAAAAAGCAATTGTTGTATTTAGTGGAGGTCAGGACAGTACAACCTGTTTGTTCTGGGCAAAAGAACGTTTTGAAGAAGTTGAGGCTGTTACTTTTGATTATGGTCAAAGGCATCGTCTTGAAATTGAATGTGCGAAGGAGATAGCACGGGAGCTCGGAGTTAAGCATCACATTCTTGATATGTCACTCCTGAATCAGCTTGCTCCGAATGCATTGACGCGACAAGACATAAAGGTAGAAGACGGAGAAAATGGTGAGCTTCCATCGACCTTTGTACCTGGCCGAAATCTTCTTTTTCTTTCATTTGCGGGCGTTTTAGCGAGCCAAGTAGGAGCTAAGCATATTGTAACTGGCGTTTGTGAAACGGATTTTAGTGGATATCCGGATTGCCGAGATGTTTTTATTAAATCCTTGAATGTAACGTTAAATTTATCGATGGATGATTCCTTTGTGATTGATACACCGTTGATGTGGCTGAATAAGGCACAAACATGGGAGCTTGCCGATCAATTTGGAGCACTTGAATTTATTCGGGAAAGAACGTTGACTTGCTATAATGGTGTAATAGCAGATGGCTGTGGTGAATGCCCAGCATGTAAACTGCGAAATAAAGGGCTTGATGAGTATTTGAGCTTCAGGAAGGAGTCTTAAAGCATGTCAGACTTTATAATTGTCGATAAACTCCAAAAAATAGATGAAGATATTCAAAGAAATCAATTGAACTATCATGCAAAGCGTGTACTCATAAGCAAAGAATTTACCTTCGATGCTGCTCATCATTTACACAATTATGAGGGGAAATGTAAAAACCTGCACGGTCATACGTATCGCGTAGTATTAGGACTGAGTGGATACACAGATGAACGCGGTTTGATGATTGATTTTGGCGATATAAAAGCAATATGGAAACAAAAAATAGAAATTCATTTGGATCACCGTTATTTAAATGAAACGCTTCCACCCATGAATACGACGGCAGAGAACATTGTTGTTTGGATTTACGAAAAGTTAACTGAGGCCTTGCTTGATAAACAAAGATATAACGGTGCTCGTGTAGAGTTTATCAGGCTATATGAAACTCCGACAAGCTATGCAGAAGCTAGACGGGAGTGGATGGAAGTTGAGTAAGGTACCTGTTATCGAGATTTTTGGACCGACGATTCAAGGTGAGGGAATGGTCGTTGGCCAGAAGACTATGTTTGTGAGAACTGCAGGCTGTGATTATTCCTGTTCTTGGTGTGATTCATCGTTTACGTGGGATGGTAGCGGAAAGTATCTTATCGTCCAAATGACAGCAGAAGAGATTTGGTCTGAGTTGAAAAGCCTTGGAGGCAGTGGTTTTTCATTTGTCACGATTTCAGGCGGCAATCCTGCACTCCATCAAAATTTGGAAGAACTCATTGCAATTTTAAAAGAAAATGACATAAAGGTCGGGGTAGAAACACAGGGAAGTAGGTGGCAAAAATGGATGTATGAGATTGATGAACTGACAATCTCACCAAAGCCACCTAGTTCTGGAATGACCACAGACTATTCGGTGCTCTCTGATATCTTCGAAAAGCTTAAAAATCGAAATAGTAATCACCATATATCTCTCAAAATAGTCGTATTTAATCAAGAGGATTACGATTATGCTAAACAAATTCACCATCGATATCCAATGATTCCTTTTTATCTTCAAGTCGGTAATGATGAGCTAACGTCGACTGACAATTCACGATTAATACTACATTTATTGGATAAATATCATGCACTGATTGATAGAGTGATTAATGATGAGGAATTCAGAGATGTCAAAGTACTACCACAGTTGCATGCCCTTGTTTGGGGGAATAAAAGAGGTGTATAGATAGTGTGTCATTACAAGAAATTGTATGGTGTTATCATTATTCATTAGGCTTCCATCAGATACGTGGTGTGAAAGTATAGGCAAATTTTTTATTAAAAGTGAGTTATAAGCTGAAACTATTTTAAATAGTGAATTCTTATTTAATGTCACACATTATATGTATAGAAATTAAAAGGATAGAAGAGCTTAAATAAATTCGCTCTATCTATCCTTTTTTACCACAGATATGACCCTATTTACTACAACAATTAAATCAATCGAATGTTGCAGTAATTTAAAAGAAGCTTATATCAATTATTAATTGTACATTAAGCCTATTTCTTAAACTTCTAAGTAATAAAAGATATAGGTTGTTTTCTAAAAGATTGTTGCTATTCAACTAACGAGGCAAGTTAATGAAAGGGAGTATTATTTTCCACTACAAATAATGGTACAATTTGGGTAAGAGGTGAGGTGAATGAGTCTTATTCTTTTTGCTTTTATTCACCTACTCATAGGATTAGTATTAATTTACTTTTATCGTAAATTACCAAAAGCAATAACTACATTTACATTTGTCTTTCTTACTATGAGTTTTTTTACTGGGGAGTCGTTTTATTAAAGTAACGGGGCAATTATTTTTTTCATTCGGATTAATGCACCTGGCGATTGCTTTATTCATTCCTAATTTAACAGGTTGGGGTGACCCTCCTGGTAAACTTACGACAGTTCTAAATGAAATAATTGGATGGGTTCCTTATACATTAAGTATTATATTATTTTCAATTGATGCTTTGATTCTTATTTATGATTTATGGCAAACAAGACAAAGTGAAAGAAGTTAATTTTTATAGACAAATGTATTGATTAAATAAGGAACTCAATCTTCATTATAGTGCTAACGGGGAAGTTTTGGTGAATAAGATTTTGTAAACGAGATGGAGAGGAATTGATATTTATGCTTTTGCTTGTCGTACCGTTATTAGGAGTTTTGTGGTTTTTAAATTTCACTACTTTTTTGAAGAATTTAAAGAATGGAAAAAGTACTCATAACCAAAATGTTATAGGAGCACTCTTAACTTTTATCTTTATCTTTTCTCTAATGTACTGCTATGCTGGAACCCATTAAATAAAAAAGATTGTGAACCATTGACTTAATTAACGGGGTGCTTTAGTTGAAAAGAGACAGCAATCACTGTCTTTTTTTACTACTTAAATAATTCAAAATGAGCTGTAACCCATTTGTTTTCGTTGTCTGAAATATACTGTTCAGCAAGAATCAGTCTTTGGATAAGTTCTTGTTTTGATAGTTTCATATACTTTCTATGAAGAATATCAAGGTTACGGTCGGGTTTTAGTTTCCTGAAATAAATGTCCAAATCTAAGTTGTTCTGCGGTTTATTTACTTTGCTATTTTCTTTCAAAGGTTTTACTATGAATTTTAATCTACTTTCAGCCCGTTATTAACAGGGATAGAAGGTTCTCAGTTGTTATTTATAACGGGATTTTTAAACATTTTCGTGATTGGTCATACTCTCGTTTATGGTGTCTTTGATAGGAGTTGAAATCGGACTTAAATTTTCACGTGTTGCTTTTTTGATGAACACACCAGGATTCTTCACTTTCGATGGTGCCTGATGCATTATCAATAATATTTCCAAGGTTCGTTTTCTCCCCACGACAGAGAAGATTGATAACATCTCATCAGTAGGAAAAGTAAGAGTAACTGCTTGATACGCCAGTTTCACTAACACTGTTTCATCGACTTCTGGTTTTATAGCACCTATCTGTTCAGCCTCACTAACTGGGATCACTTTATTATCCGATTCAATAACTATCCAACCTTCTTTATCACTGCCTGACCGTATCTAAAGTTTAATAGTTTCTTCGTGTTTACCTAATAAGTCAGCCACTTCTTTTACTTTATATTCTTTCAAGCGATTGCCTCCAAACAGAATGTATGTTTCAAGGATGTACGTTTTATTTTACCGAAACAATTAATTACTACGGATATTACTTATATAGGGTATATGTGGTAGTAAATGAGGTCGTTTAGGGTCTAACAAATAAAAAAAGTACACCACTATATATAAGTGAAGTACTAATTGTTTAATATAATGTGTGACATTAAACACAACCTCTTGAAATTACTGTTTTATATACATTCACTTGTCTTTAATTTTACAGAGTAGCCTATACTTTTTTTGTGCGCCCCAACATGTATGTGATCTATAGAGTATATATTTGAATCGTGGGACAGCAGTAGTAACTAGCCAAGTGCAAGAGTTCACACGGCGATGCGGAATCTGAAAAAAGTATCTAGTCTTAGGAACACGAACTTCATTTTGTATCCTCTTAGTGATAATTAACAAAATTGAATTTTCACAAATAATAAAAATTCCTACCATTTTATCTACTTTCCTATCTACATTTGTGTTAACTTATTATTAATATAAGTTAACTCAAATAGAAAGAGTAGGAGGCAATGACATCAAGTATTTAAAAAGTAAGATGGAGGAATAAAATGATCCGAAAGTTTTCTACATATGATCTTGCCCAGATTTCATTGCTAGCTTGTCTTATTATCGTTACAGGCATGTTTAAAATTCCAACAGGTTTTCCTGGGTCTGACTTTCAATTATCAGCACCTATTGCAGTTGCGATTGCAGCGGTATTTGGATTTAAGCGATATTTTCTAGCGGGGATTATTGCAAGTATAATCTTATTTTTACTAGGTATACACTCGATCTTAAATGTGGAGATCTCATTCATTTTTCGATTGACTGTAGGCCTACTTATTGTTTTATTTGGGACTTCAATTCCGGTACTTGTTTTGGCAGGCCCAATCGGAACAACGATTGCTAGATTTGGTTTGGCTTTTACGTTAGGAACTCCATTGTTACCGTTAGTAGTTTTGGCTATTCCAGGCATGGTAATCACAGCTGTTAGTGTTTATCCCATTACGAAAATGTTACAGACAATAAATAGGAAAGTAGCAGGTAATAATCATGTTAAAAACGTGTTATAGCATTCGAATGCGTGCGGCAGAAAGAAGCCCTGAACTAGGGGAAAAGCATATATCTGGTGGTGAACGGATAGGTAGTAAATCTCAGATAGAGCCAATTGTAAAGCAGTTATTGAACAAAGCAAGTAATCATTCGCGTGGAGATGCTGACTTTATACAAATTACCGTTGAAAAAATTGCGCATGATCAGATACAGTATTTGCCACCATTAGAAATTACGACAGTTGAGGCCGATTCAATTGAAAAAGCCCATAGTGAAGCAAGAAAGATACTAACCTCCTTAGGTGTTTCGGAACATGCATTGAATGTTGCTTTTCATCAACTTGATAGTCATCAAAACCTCCGTGGGGCGATCATTCTAAATAGTAAAAGCGGCTTACGGCTTGACGATCGGGGGGAGAAGGGTGTTCGTGTATCACGAATCGATTGGCAGGATGCTAATGGGGAGCTGAATGAGCGCGTCCGTGAAGCGTTGGCTCTGGCGACGAAAGTGGCAAATTCTCCGTTTACAATTGCAGAATTATGTTGGTCTGATGATCCAGATTACGTGACTGGATATGTAAGTAATCGTGCCATTGGTTATGTCAGAATTACACCGTTAAAAAGGGAAGGCTGCGAGAGCGGAGGGCGCATTTATTTTGTGTCAGATGAAGTTGAACTAGAATCTTTTATAGACTATTTAGAAAGCGTACCGGTTCTCATTAGGAGGGATTAAAAAATGGAGCATTGGTTTCAGCAGGAACTACAGTTAATAGAAGAGAAAGGATTGACAAGAAAGTTACGTTCGTTTTCAAATGGAAATGAGAGCGAGATCATCATGAATGGTAAGAAATTCTTGCTTTTTTCATCTAATAACTATTTAGGTCTTGCAACAGATTTTCGGTTAAGAAAGAAAGCATTTGAAGGTATTAGTAAATACGGTACAGGAGCAGGTGGTTCGAGATTAACAACCGGAAATTTCGTCATTCATGAACAGCTTGAATCTGAAATTGCGGATTTGAAAAAGACTGAAGCTGCCATTGTTTTCAGCAGTGGTTATTTAGCGAACATTGGTGTGATTTCGAGTGTGATGAAGGCTGGGGATATGATTTTTTCTGATGCTTGGAATCACGCGAGTATAATAGATGGTTGTCGACTTAGTACTGCAAAGACAATTGTTTATGAACATGCGGATATGGTAGATTTAGAGCATAAATTAAGGGGATCACGTGGAGATGGAAAGAAGTTTATTGTGACAGATGGCGTCTTTAGTATGGATGGTGATATTGCTCCACTTCCCGAAATAGTTGCACTAGCAAAGAAATACAATGCTTACATAATGATTGATGATGCGCATGCGATAGGTGTCTTAGGAAATGATGGCCGTGGTACTGCTGATTATTTTGGATTGAAAGATGAAATTGATTTGACAGTGGGCACGTTGAGTAAAGCGATTGGTGCAGAGGGTGGCTTTGTGGCGACGTCGTCCATTGCAAAGAACTATTTACTCAATTGCGCTAGATCTTTTATTTTCCAAACAGCTTTATCTCCAAGTGCGATTGAAGCAGCGCGAGAAGGAATCTTCATTATTCAACATGAGCCCGAACGAAGGGAACAATTGCTGAATAATGCTAAGTATTTACGTTTGAAATTGGTGGAATCGGGTTTTGTAGTTAAGGGAGGAGAAACGCCAATTATATCTCTTCTTATTGGTGATGCCCATGAAGCTATGCAATTTTCTGAGAAACTAATGGATGAAGGTGTTTTTATTCCAGCGATTCGACCACCAACTGTGCCAAAAGGGTCAAGCCGGTTGCGGATTACAGTGATGGCTACACATACAATGGAGCAACTCAATGTAGTCATAAATAACATTAAGAAAATAGGAAAAGAAATGGGTATTGTATCATGATCAAGAATGATACCGAGATAAATTCTTTTGATATAGAATAAATTGTTGTTGACTACTGCAAAATTCAAGATTAAAATCATCTTAATAAAACCCCTGATTCTTCTGCTTGGCGTAGAAAAATCAGGGGTTTAATTTATACCATTGCACGTTTTGTTATAAATGATTCAATGCTTTGACGCTCACTTTAACTGTTAAATCATGTTTTCCACCTGAATAAACGCCTTCAACAGGGCTTATATCGGAATAATCACGGCCAATGCATAAAATAATGTGATTTTCTAATACTTCTACATTGTTAGTTGGATCGAGACCAATCCAGCCGATTCCTGGTATCATGACTTCTACCCAAGCGTGGGTTGCAATATCACCGATTAAGGCAGAGTTTTCATCGACGTATAAATAACCGCTAACATAGCGTGCTGGAATTCCTTTAGCTCTTAGCACTGCAAGCATGACATGTGTGAAATCCTGGCAAACACCTCGCTTAAGGGAAAAGGCTTCGCTTGCAGTTGTCGTAACATCGGTTGCACCAGGAACGTATTCAAAAGTCGAGTATAAATATTGCATTAAATTTAATGAAAATAATACAGGATTTTCAGCATGACCAATTGCATGATAAACTTCCTCTAACTGATTTTCTGTCATAAACGTAAAATGTGTAAACTTTAAATAGGGCAAATAATGCTCATAAAACAGTTTCGAGTGAAAAATTGTCTGCATTTCTGGTGAATATTGAATGCGATGAATAAATGGTGCACGTTGAATGCTGACAATAGAGGTCGTTTGAATTTCTAGCACTTGATGCTGCTCAGGTATATAAAATGTACCAACCGTATTGCCCCATATATCTGTATGCTCACGCGTTAAAGATGAAGGAGTGATGGCAATTCGATAGGATAGTAAGCGCTGACGCTCATCGCCCCTTGGTTTTAAGCGGATTGTATTTAAGCTTTGATCGACTTCAGACTCATATTGAAAAATATTTGTATGTTGAATTTCAAATTTCATTGTGTCTGCTTCCTTTGGATTACTGACTTGCTTGCTGAAAGGGAGCTGTTGTTGATTCCTTTCAAGGTTGTACGCTGGGTTCATATAAATGATAAATTGTTGAAAATGTATTGCCAAAATCAATACATTGACACAATCTTTCCTCCATTAACAAAATAGTTTCCTCTAAGGTAATATTCCATAAATCTACATTCATCACGGCAAATAATAAACTCTTTAATGGGGTATGAAGCTCTAAAAATCTTGCTGAAAGAGGGTCGCTTTCTAAACAGATAAAAGCTTCTTCTAATTTTTCTAAGCAAAACATCACTGAACGTGGGAAATGTTTATCCTGTAATAAATATTGAATAACATAAAGTAAATTGGTTTGGCGATGCTTGCGTAAATAAGACTCCGTCGCCTCCGATAAATCAAGTAAAAACGATCCGTCCGCTTCTTTTAAAGAGATGGCTATTTCCTTATGTTGCTCCAGTATAATTAAAGCCATACGAATCGTCTTTTCTACACGTTCTAACCATTTCCCAACTTGCATGAAATAAAAGGGTAAATCTCGATCCATCGAGCCTTCGATAAGCCCCGTTACCGTCAAAGAAGTCTTTCGAACATTTTGTAAAAAAGAGTTTAGAACAATTAGTGGAATTGGTCTTTCACGTTTCAACATTTCTTGCTGTAATGATAAATAAAAGGCATTTTGCAATTCCCAAAGCTCAATGGGTATGCTATCTCGAGTTATACGGGCGTTTTCTCGAACTGCACGTAAAGTAGCATGGAGGGCATTGCAGTTATTATTAGAAAAGAGTAGATATTCGATAAGTGGATTGACTCGAATCGACTCATAAAAGGACATGTATTCTTCCTTCGAGGCACAAATATTTAACACCGCTTCCCAATGATCGATGTATTCATTTTCTTTGCCAGATTGCTCCAACATATTCAACAGCTGTACTTGTAATATATGTGCATTCGTTTGTGATCGTTCACTATATCGTGCCATCCAGTATAGTGCATCGGCTACTCGACTTAGCATACTGCAATTCCTCCTTTAATATCCATGTATCTTTTGCTCCTCCACCCTGGGAAGAGTTCACGACTAAAGATCCTTCTTTTAATGCTACACGCGATAAACCTCCAGGAAGCACATAAGTATCCTCGCCCTTCATGACATAAACACGCAAATCGACATGACAAGGATAAAATCTCCCATTCTGAAAAGCTGGTGCTCTAGACAAGCTAATTGTTGGTTGTGCAATGTATTGAACTGGGTTTTCCAATATTTTTTCTTTAAAAATAGCCATTTCTTCATCACTCGCATGCGGACCAATTAGCATATCATAGCCTCCTGATGCACTAACGTTTTTTATGACAAGCTCTCTCATATGCTCAAGGACCCAACCTCGCTGTCTATCATCAGCTAGATGATAAGTCTCCACATTACGTAAAATAGGTTCCTCTTTCAAATAATAGCGAATCATATCCGGTACATAGGCATACATCGCTTTATCATCAGCAACACCATTACCAACAGCATTTAAAATAGCAATATTTCCAGCTTTATAAGCAGCCATAATATGAGGAACTCCAAGTAAAGAATCCTCACGAAAAACAACAGGATCTAAGAAATCATCATCAATTCGACGATAAATAATATCAATTTGCTCTAGACCGTATATTGTCTTCTTATACACCTTATTATCTCGGACAACTAAATCTCGCCCTTCAACAAGCTGAATATTGAGCTGCTGTGCTAAAAAAACATGATCGTAATAGGCCGAATTATACATACCTGCTGTTAAGAGGACAGCTTTAGGTTCTCTATCTGGATTCATAGAAGGTGGACGATGAGCAAGAAGTGCCTTCTTCATAAAGGACATTTGTTTGTCGAGTGACTGGATCGTATGTTTAGAAAAAAATTCAGGATACACTTCCTTCATCACAGATCGATTTTGAAAAACATAGGAAATCCCTGAAGGATTGCGTAAATTATCTTCTAACACGTAGTAAACGCCATGTTCATCACGAATCAAGTCTATGCCTGCTAAAAAAATATGATTATCAATAGGTACTTTTACACCAAGCATTTCTTTATAATAATACCGATTGTTTTCAATGAGTTGTTTCGGAATAAGCCCATTCTCAAAAATGGACTGTTCATGGTAAACATCATGTAAAAAACAATTTAATGCTTTCACACGCTGCTTCATACCAGCTTCTATTACTTCCCACTGTTCATATGGAATAATAATAGGTATAAAATCAAAGGGCATTGTCCGCTCTGTTCCACCTTGTGCACCATATACGGTAAATGTAATGCCTTGTTTAAGGAATGTTGATTGTGCTTGCTGATATTTTTCATCTAATTGTTCCTTAGTGAAAGCATGGAGCTTATGGTGGAAAGACCGATAATGAGGCTTCGGTTGATTACCTTCGAACATCTCATCAAAAAACATACCAGATTCATAGAACTTCATCATATGGATCGCCCTCCGAATTTAAGTAGTCGAGAAAACGTGTTACACTTAGTAAGAATCAATATCGCCTTGGCGACATTGTAGTAAATGGGTACCAATTGAAAAGGCACCATATCCGCATTCATCTCATCACCTTTAGAGTAATGAAGATAAATACATATAAAAGGAGCAAATGAAATGACAATCATTAATTTAATGCAAGCGTATGAGCTAGACAAGCTTTCAAAATTAGATTTTACTGATGAGGAGATTTTACGCACATTGCAAACAGGGGATGTATCAGTTTGGCAGGAAAAAGTACCAAACTATGAATTTTCCGAAACAATGGCACTTTACCAAGAAGGGGAGCAAATTTTCATAGATGCTCTGCACGGTAACTACAGTATCAAATATGTAACTTTGCCAGGCATTAAACGCTTATTGTATATTCGTCTCCAATTAGAAGAAGGAAAGGATTATCAATTATTAGAAACGGGAATCCAGCATTTAACTTGTGATGAGGAAGTTATCGCTAAACTTCAACATATGCTATCAACAAACTGGTCTCTAGCCAAACAAGTTGATGGGACGTATAGTATTTTTGTAAAGTAACGGTTTTCATACCGAAATCGACAAAAATCCAAATAATTCCACGTGTATTGTGAGAAGAATCGACACGTACAGTTACCCATCTTTTTATTTTTCGAATCGTCTCAGAGCATTTAACTCACTAGATTTAAATATTCATTTTTTTTGCTCTTTATACCTAAAAAATGAAACTTTCATAAAAACTTTTAAAAAAGGTGATTTTCTTTCTAAAGAGAATCATCTTTTTTATTGTCCATAAAAGGAACGTTTGTTCTGAGTTGTGAGAAAGAGCATTTTTTTCACTATAAAGTTCCCAAATTTATATTTGGGAACGTTTTTTTGTGGTAAAATAGAGAAAATAGAGGTGATTTTATGGAAAAGACAAAGCTTCCTAAAATAATGAGAGATTTCCTTGTTTATTTAACGACGATTAAAGGGAAGTCTCATCGCACAAGAAAAGAATATGAATATGATTTGACATTGTTCTTCCGTTTCTACATAGCAATTCAGAATGATCATGAACTATCAGATTTAACGAAAATAGATATTTCAACTATTTCAATAGAAGAAATTCGCGAAATGACACTAGAGGATCTTTATTTATTTATGGAATATTGCGAGGTGCAGCGAGGGAATTCAGCTTCTGCGAGAGCGCGTAAAGTAGCAACGTTAAAATCATTTTTTAAATATTTAAAAGGGAAACGACGTCTACTAGAGGAAAATCCGGCAGATGAATTAGAAACGCCAAAAATAGGACGGAAAAAGCCTATCTATATGAACATTGAGGAAGCCACGCAATTTATCGATGGCATCCAGCCAAATCGTGCTTCACCGAGGAATTATTGTATGATGATGTTTTTCTTAAATTTAGGGATTCGTGTGACGGAGCTTTGTCAGCTAAATAGGTCATCTATACAAGGTCGCTACTTAACGGTTGTTGGTAAAGGGAATAAGGAGCGGACAGTATATTTGAATGATAGCTGCATCCAGGCACTTGCAGACTATGATAATAGCGGAAAGGCTGCATATAAAGGAGGGGACGAGGAGCCTCTTTTCGTCTCACAAAAGGGAACACGCTTCACCCGTCAAACCGTTGCAAAAATCGTTAAACAAATTAATCAGCAATCGGGACTTCAAAAAGAACGCCTGACACCGCATAAGTTACGGCATACTTCCGCGACAATGATGTATAAATCTGGGGCAGATATTCGAAGTCTCCAGCATATACTTGGCCATTCAAGTGTTGCAACGACACAAATCTATACTCATATTGAAGATGAAGAGCTACAACATGTACTCGAAAATAATCCGTTCAATATTGTTCGTACTAGAGAACATTTCATTGAATAAAATAGGCAACTAAAAAAGCCGATTTTCCTTACTTGTAGGAGTCGGCTTTTGGTTCTATTATCTGGTTGTTAGCTTCCATTCCATCAATAGAGTTTGTTTGCTCAATAAACTGTCTTTCAATTGGCGTAAATTCGTGATGTAAACGAGTAATTAAATATAAATCAACGAATCTAAAGGTTGATGGTACATCTAAGTATTGTTCAATGTTGTATCGTCTTGCTATACGTTTAGAAACTAAAGTAATTCCCATACCCATCATGGCAAATTGTAACAAAGTTTCTGGGTCTCCTACTTCAATTATTTCTCCCTGCGTAATAGTTAAATTCATACATATGTCTCGCAATATTGAAAGATACAAACAGTTATCAGATAGCACAAGTAAGTTTTTTTCACATATATAATCCTCGAAGATTGTACTCCGATCAATACCTTGACCTATGATAATCATTTCTTCAATAGCAACTTTTTTATACTTTATATTATTATTTTTTAATGTGCCAATCGTATAGGCTAGATCAATTTTCCCTAGCAGAATTTGATTTTCTATATACTCTGTTGAACCTGTTTTTAAGGTTACCGATAAATTAGGGTATGTTTGATAAAGCTTATTTAAAGCTTGTGATATTTGAGTTCCTCCCATTGAAATCATCGTACCAACTCGTAGTTTTTCCTCATGTTTTTTCATCATATTTTCTGTTTCTTCCCAAAAAAACAATATTTTCTTAAATTGATGATATAATTTTTCTCCATCTTTTGTTAGTGTTACACCTTTAGAATTTCGAATAAATAATTCTTGATTATAATGATTTTCGATTTTTTTAATTTTTGCCGTCATATTTGATTGTAGGTGATTCAATTTAGTGGCAGCAGCTGATATACTTTTCAATTCTGCAACTGACACAAATGCTTTCATGTTTTCAATATCCATTTCTATTCACATCCATCAAAAAAAGTGATAGGGCCATCATTAATTAACACTTAAAATGATGTCTTGTTTTCATTATACTTTGTAAAAGGATATAGAGAAACTTTTATTAGTGGAGTTTGTCATTCCTAGCTAGTCTTCAGCACGCTAAGTTTTGAGGTGGGAGTCTTTGTAGCCGTCGCTTCGATTTCGCTATAGATACATTACTGCCAGTTAATAGGAGGTATAGTTAATGGAAAATAGAATTATCAATGTAGGGATTATAGGTGGATCTTTGAATAATCAATGGGCAAGTCAAACACATATTCCAGCACTAAAGAACAATCCCTTCTACAAAATAACAGCAATTGGAACTTCCAATATTGTTACTGCTGAAAAAAGTGCTAAAATCCTAAAGGCACCTCATGCTTTTACAAACTATAAGGAATTAGCGCAATCGAAAGATGTTGACTTAGTAGTTGTAAGTATCAAAGTCCCTCATCATTATGATGCTGTACTAGCAGTATTAGAAGAAAATAAACATATTTATTGTGAATGGCCACTAGCTATTCATACGCAGCAAGCAGAAAAAATCGCTCAATTGGCAGAAGAAAGACATATTCATCATGCAATTGGACTACAAGGTAGGCAATCTCCAGAAGTTAACTATTTAAAACAAGCAATTCACAAGGGGGATATTGGTAAGGTTATTTCCTGTACTATGCAAGTTGCAACACAAGGAAAAGGTGGAATAACAGATGAAAAAGGCCGTTATCTATTACACGAAGATAATGGAGCAACCCTTCTTTCCATTAACGGCGGGCATTCACTAGATGTTCTCTGTTATATTTTAGGTGATTTTAAAGAACTATCTGCTACAATGAATGTCCACTATACCGAAGCGTTCGTACAAGAAACAGGTCAGTCAATAGAAAAAAATACAGCTGATCAAATATTGATACAGGGGACGCTCGTAAATGATACTTCAGCATCTGTACATATCCAAGGAGGGGTTTATCCTTCTTTTCAATTAGAAATTAGGGGCGAAAAGGGAGCATTTCGCTTAACACAGAAAAATTCCTATGGCCATATCCAATTTGGGAATCTTATCATTGAAAAAATGATCCATCCAAATAATTTGTTTAACTCTAAAGATATTTTAATTGAAGATGTAAAAATATCAGAACAAAATAATGACGCTATAAGTTATGTGAATCAAGCTTATACGATGTTGGCAAAAGATATTGTTGAGAGCAGAAAGCATATTCCCGATTTTAATGACGCTGTCAAACTGCATCGATTGTTAGATGTAGTTCGAAAATCTGCAAAGACTGGTAAACGAATATTCATAAAGCAACTATAAAAGAATATTTCACATTGTATAAAACATATACAGAAAAGGGAGTAAAAAAACATTAGTGGAGGAGATACAAATGAATCAATTAATAAACGATCATCTATGTGAAACAAGAAATAACTTAGTTGAGGAAATACAATTATTAAGTGATAGTCAATTCAATGCTAAGTCTGATGTTAATTGTTGGAGTATCGCCCAGGTTTGCCATCACTTAACTTTAACGGAAGAGTCTTTTATAAAAGTAATTGCATGGGGTTTAAAACAAGAGAATAGTCAGCAAAAGGAACGTAAAAATGTTCACCTTATATTAGATAGAACAACGAAAGTTCCAGCACCAGAATTTCTTGAACCTGCTAATGACTTTTTGACAGTTCAGCAAATCATTGCGCTGCTTGACGATTCTAGAAAGAAATTTACAACTTTCCTTGATACAATTGAAGATCCATCCCTATTAACAGAAAAAATCTTTAAACATCCTGTTCTGGGCGAATTACCCCTTGATCAATGGATAGAACTAGTTTATATTCATGAACAACGGCATATTGAACAAATAAAAGAAATCAAAGCACTCATCAAAGTTGAGCATTAATGACCTAATTGGAGATTGAATACAAAGAATGAAAAAAAGAAAAGCACGACATTATGTTAAAGAAATTATAATAGAAATTTTAAATTCAATCGTATTTGAAATAATTTGGAACATCTTAATTTTTATTCCTAGAATGAGTATTAGATTATTGAAGAATATATGATGAAGGTCCAATTTCTAGTGAGCAACAAAAGAGATTGATAAATAGACATAAAAAAGAAGGAAGGGGCAAAGAGCTTTCCTTCTTTTTGTATGCTTTATGGTATAATTATTATTATTTACTATTTTTAGGTAGGAGAAGTTATGAAGATTTATAAATCAATTTGTATATGATCGTTTATTTTACTCTTATCCGGGTGTAATGCATTTCAGCTAAAACAGCAGTATCCTCTTCAAAAGTAACGTCAGAGGCTGTAAAAAGTGAACCTGTTGTCCTAGATATCACTCAAAAAGAGAAAGGCCCAGAATCAGGAACCACTCACCCAATTGAGATTGATGAAGAGATAACGTCTTCATAGGTGAAAGTAAATCATACTTTACTTATGATGGAGATGTTCCATCACTGGTACTGAAAGCTTTATATACAAAATTCGAAATGTAGATAAAGAAACAAAAGTTGTAAATGGTATTTTAAAAAGCAACGAAAGATAAAGGTAGAGGTAGAATTACTTCCTTGAATTAATATGTGAAAATAGCGAGAGCCATTGTTTTGATCAATATCAAAACAATGGCTTGTGATATGTTTTTAATCAAACTATTTAGAAATACTTGACGAAATAAACCATCTGTTATATATTAAATAAAAATAAAAACAACTGTTATAAAACAGCTTGGTTTGGAGGAATTCTAATGTCAAAGTATCGTGATGGTTATGAATTTTATTGTGAGATGTGTGAGCGCTATGGTCTTGAGCCAATTTCATTCCGCTACTATTTGCTACAGTTATCACAGCAACAACTTTCAGCTTATAATATGCAAGCCAAACAATTAGGAATTTGAAAGGTTTGTAATTAAAGGATGTGGTTATAACGGAAGCCGACGTGAATATTTTATGAAATGCCCAGCCATACTAATTTAAATGGACTGGGCTTTTGTGCATTTGAAAGAAATATCAGAAAATTCATTGACGTGGCAAACCGTCTGTTATATATTATAATTAAAAATGTAATTCTGTTATACAACAAGATATGTCAATCAATTATCACAAGAACAATTAGAATATTATAATGAAACTGTACAATTGAAAGGAAGTTATTAATATGACAGATTATCGAAAAGGCTATGATTTTTACCGACAAGTGTGCGAGAAACATGGTTTAGAGCCAATAAATTTTTACTATTATATATTAAACTTATCTCAGGAACAATTAGATGCCTACAATGAACGAGCTAAAACATTGGGAGGTCAAATACAATATGAAATCTCTTAGCTTATAAAAATGCCTCACTGTCTTTATGTGACAGTAAGGCATTTTGACTTCATATCATAAATGAAGCAATTATTCAAGTGTAGTAAAATTACAGAAGATTCATATATTATAAAGATAACTAGGCTAAACATAACATATGAATAGCACTAAGGTAATTAAAGTAATCAAAAACTATCGTATTAAGTAAGTGAAAAGACCTTATTATTAGGGGCTATTTTATTGAAAACCATCAAATGTAGATTTGAATGGTTTGATATTTGGGTTGAATTAACTGCTTTTCTAAGACTATAATATAATTACATAAAAAAGGGCGATATCCCATAACCTTATACCCCGTGGAAATATAAAATAAAAGTACCAAACCCCTCTAATGAACGGAGAATGAAAATGATGAATATCACGCCTGATAGTATCAATCAAGTTAACTATAGTCTGAAAGAATTACAAGATATTTTTTCAGTAATGAATAGTTCAATCATTGTAGCAATTACAGATCGAACTGGGAAAATAACGTTTGTTAATGATCATTTTTGCAAAATATCTAAATACACCCGTGAAGAATTATTAGGGCAGGATCACCGTTTACTCAATTCAGGTTTCCATCCAAGATCCTTCTTTAGAGAGATGTGGAAAACTATAGGCAAGGGTGAGATGTGGAATGCCGAGGTGTGTAATCGAGCGAAGGATGGCAGCCTTTACTGGGTGAAGACAACGGTATTTCCTTTTCTTGATGACAATGGTAAACCGTATCAATATATTGCTATAAGGGTCGATATTACCGCACAAAAGGATATAAAAAAGATAACTCATATTGCTTATCATGATGAATTAACAGGGCTACCAAATCGTCGTAAGTTAGAACAACGTTTAGAAAATGAATTTCATCAATCTCGACGTACAGGAGAGAAGTTTGCGTTATTTTTCATTGATGTAAATCGTTTTAAAAACATTAACGATGGACTTGGTCATATCATCGGGGATATGTTCTTAGTAGAAATGGCGAATCGTCTACGCAACGTTGATTATACATCAAATTCTATTTACCGCCACAATAGTGATGAATTTGTTATTATACTAAACGACGTTGACTGTATTGAGGACAAGGCTGATGAAATAATTAGCGTCTTTAATGAGAGTTTTGTTGTTAATTCATATGAATTTTACGCAAGTATTAGTATTGGAATTAGTACTTTCCCAGATCATGCAAACTCTCCTGAGGAATTATTGAAAAATGCAGATATCGCCATGTATGCTGCAAAATCTTCACGGGGTAATCAATACCGCTTTTATCGTCCAAATATGGAGGAAATCAACGATAAATGGTTATTACTTGAAACAAAGTTACATCAAGCGTTAAAAAAAGATAGTTTAGAATTACATTATCAACCGAAAATCAATTTAAAAACGAATACAGTGATTGGCATGGAAGCATTGCTTCGCTGGCATGACCCTGAACTAGGTTATATGCCACCGGATCGCTTTATTCCATTTGCTGAGCAATGTGGGCTCATTAATGATATAGGGGTCTGGGTGTTAAGGAAAGCATCTGCCCAGGTACGCACTTGGAATGAAGTACATAATTCAAACTTACGTGTTGCCGTAAACATTTCTCCGATTCATATTAGTACATCAGGCTTTGTTGAAATGATACATGAAGTTATAGCAGAAACAAAAATTGATCCGCAGTTTTTAGAAATTGAAATAACAGAAATGAGTATGCTGGATTATACCGAGGACTTAATTAATACAATTAAGCAATTAAAAGCACTTGGTATTACGATTTCATTAGATGATTTCGGGACTGGTTATTCATCGTTAAATTATTTAAAAACGTTCCCAGTAGATGTTTTGAAAATCGATCGTGCATTCGTCCGTGATATTGTGCCTGAAAAATCAGGCATAGCCATGATTTCAGCTATGATCTCTCTAGCGCATGCCTTAAATCTTCAAGTAGTAGCTGAAGGTGTCGAGGAAGAGGCAGAATTAAACGTACTACGTGAACATGGCTGCGAGTACGTACAAGGCTATTATTTCAGTAAGCCATTATCGGTAGAGGACTTTACACAATTGATAGTAAAAAGTAGATAGTTCTAGGTAGTTCAATATGGAGGATCTTGTCTTTAGTTTGGACAAGATCCTCTAAGTGTTTATGTAAAGGAAGGTTTAGAATATCTCGATATTTCCTATGTGCGGAGCTAACGTTAAAGTTTGGATCATCACCAAAGCATGTGGTTGATTTCCGTTCCGACTGGGCGCTTTCCTGGGGGCGTCCGATGAGCCGCTTCGCTTCGCTGCAGGGTCTCGGGCCAACACGATGTTGGTCACGAAGGCGTTATCACAGGATGTGATGCTTTTAGCCTTCGTTCCTCTATCGCTGATCCCCGAGGAGTCGCCCAGTCTCCACTCCAATCAACTATTTACATAGTAGACGTTTTAACAAAAGTCATCCACAACTTTTGGTGATGAACCTAAGGTTTTGAATTTTGCCTATGCTAAAATTTCATTTTCTATAAAGGAGATAATAACATGGTCCATTTCTATTTATCTGATTTGTTAAAACGTTGCAACTATAAATTGAATAAAACATTACTTATTCGTCATTCGCTAAAACATGAGCGTTTCATCAATGCATATCGAGATGGTTTTTTACGTGAATATACGCAAAAACAGCCACCTCATTTTTTCGATGCCTTTGATCATATCATTGTCTTTTCCTCAGATGAAGGGACGACATCGAAATACTTAACATCGTATGAAGTAAGACATGGAGAGCAACCAAATGTTTCCCCATACTGTTCGCCATTTTTGCTAGAGCCTTATAAAGATGATATCATGCATCCTTTATTTGAAATTTCAAATGATCCTTTACGTACATATGAAAGTAAATTATTTATAGAATGGGGTAAAGCCGCTGTGAAATGGTATCAAAAAGGGACAAATGAGAAAATCATTACACAGCTTGTAAATACGAGTCAATTTGTCTTTCTTGGATACGAAAACGTCCTATTAACATTTAATGAGTTAAAACAAATCATCGATGACCCTCAAACATATGCAGATTGGCACATTGCCTTAAGTTCAATCAATGCGATTTACGCAATTACAGATTGTTCTAACGGTAAAATTTATATCGGATCCTCATACAATAAAAATGGTTTACTTGGACGGTGGTCAGATTATGCCACAACGATCCATGGAGGCAATGAAGCATTTAAGCAGTTACTTGCGAAAAATACAACAGCAAATTTACAATTCCAATATACAGTTTTAAAAGTGCTACCAAAAGATATAACAGCATTAGAAGCAATCGAAATTGAAAGTAGCTTTAAACGAAAGTTACAAACCATCCCTTTCGGCTATAATCGCAATTAACGGAGCAACAAATAATGAATTACAAATCAATTGCTAAAAAATACTATGTAATTGTGCTTGCTAGATGTAATTTCGTCTATAAGTAAAATAAATTTTCTAATATTTCCCGAAAAATAATCGTTTTAATATTTGAAATTATTGAACTGTTTTGCTAAAGTTATATAAAATATAAATTGTTGATGTGGCCAAGTAAGTAAGAATAGTGAAACAGAGAATATAGCAATTGCTGAGAGCTATATCACCGCTTCTTATCTGAACCCTACCACGGAGATGTTATGCAAACATAACCGAGTCGTTTTCGTTACAAAACGTTAGAGGGTTTTAAGGTTTTCTTAAAACTAAATCAAGGTGGTACCACGTTTAGTCTGCACAAAGACGTCCTTATTTGTAGGACAGCTTTGTGCTTTTTATTTTTTAGTGGCTAAAGTTGCAAAAATGGAGGAGAGAATATGACAACACAACAAAATGATTTTTCGAAATGGTACATCGAGACAATCCAAAAGGCAGACTTAATGGATTATACACCAGTACGTGGCTGTATCGCATTCAAACCAGACGGCTATGAAATTTGGGAATATATTCAGAAAGAAATGGACCGTCGTTTTAAAGAGACAGGTCATCGTAACGCTTATTTCCCGATGTTAATCCCTGAATCCTTCTTCCAAAAAGAAAAAGATCATATCGAAGGTTTCTCACCTGAGCTTCCTTGGGTAACAGAAGCAGCAGGCGAGAAATTAGAAGAACGTTTAGCACTTCGTCCAACTTCTGAAACGATGATTGGACATCTCTATTCGAATTGGATCAAAAGCTACCGTGATTTGCCGGTCTTAATTAATCAATGGGCAAATGTTTTTCGTTGGGAGAAAAAAACGCTTCCGTTCATTCGGACATCTGAATTTTTGTGGCAAGAGGGCCATACAGCCCATATTGATGAAGAAGATGCACGTCAAGAAACAATGCAAATGTTAACGATCTATAAGGAAGTAGTAGAGGGTTTACTTGCCATTCCTGTCTATGATGGACAAAAAACACCTTCAGAACGTTTTGCAGGGGCAGTCGATACATTTTCTATTGAAGCAATGATGAAAAATGGGAAGGCCGTACAAGCTGGTACCTCTCACTATTTAGGGACAAAGTTCGCTGAAGCTTTTGATATTAAATATTTAAACAAAGCTAATCAGCATGAATACGTACACACAACATCTTGGGGCACTTCCACACGTTTAATAGGTTCAGTAATTATGGTTCATGGTGATGAGCAGGGGCTTATTTTACCGCCACGAATCGCACCAACTCAAGTTGTCTTAATTCCTGTAGGACCATGGAAAAAGAACCCTGAAATTATAGAGAAACTAGATGACCTTTTTGCAGCCCTTAAAAAGAAGGGAATTCGAGTGCGTCTAGATGATTCGGACCAATCACCAGGCTACAAATTTAATGAATGGGAATTAAAAGGTGTACCAATTCGAATTGAATTAGGACCACGTGATTTAGAGAACAACCAGGCATTGTTAAAAGCACGAGATGAAGATGACAAGCAATCCATTGACCTGAATAACATTGTTGCAGCAATTGAGGCAGAATTAATAACAATGCAAACTCGTTTATTCGATAAAGCACGTAAATTCCGGGATGAAAACGCTCATATAAATATCGATACACTGAAGGATTTACAGCAGCATATTAACACTTCCAAAGAAAATGGATCTATTTCTGGGTGGATTCTTGCTGGATGGTGCGGAGATGATGCATGCGAGGAAAAAGTGAAAGAAGAGACAAAATATACTTCTCGTAACATTCCGTTTCATCCACCAACTACGAAATCTACTTGTATTTGTTGTGGAAATGAAGCAAAGCATACAGTTTGGTTTGCTCAGGCGTATTAAATAGTTGTCAAATTTGCTTTCAAACACAAGTATTCAACTATTGGAAATATGTCCATATTTCTAATCCATTATCTGACATCTTTTCTAACTCTTATTGTTTCGTTCTAACTGTTTCGATTTCGTCTGAACGATAGGCTGTTTTTTTATTTCATTGATGAAGGTGGTCATATCATCGACAAATATTATTTGCACGTGAATGGCTCGTCATACAACTTCTTGCTATTAGCCAAGAACCATTGTAACTTTCACTATCCTTTCGCTACAGGAAAATTAGTTACAATTAGATGTTTCTACGACGAGTAATCGATTGTCACTATCCTCGTCATAAAGGAGATGTCTCAAAATAGCTTTTCAGACATCTCTTTTTGTATTTTAGACTAGTTTGAATAGGAATGTTTGTTCTATAATAGATTTAACTTGAATCTAGACATTACAGTTTCCACAAGAATTTATGAAAAATCGTTCAATTATTGAACAACTTTGAAAGCAAGTTCGAAGGCAATCCCTATTTCCGATTAACAATGGAATGTCTTAAAAATGAAAAAGTATAGCCACTAAAGCTTATAGATGGAGACATGGAGTACTTGCTACAAATTTTCGTTTTATTGATTTCAACAAGGAACGTAGAGCAGTGGTGAACAGAAAATGAAAGCTTATGCTCCTTAGTACTAGGGGCATCTAACTCCAGTAGTGCGGATAGTTGGTTTCGGTTTGGATGCTTGAGGAAACCGTAAAACATGATAAGGTCAGTTAACAAATAAGGAGACTAATACAATGACAAGTGATACTTTACAATTATCCCAGAAATGGCGAGAAGAGGGGTTACGTTATGCAAGTGAAATTAATGCCTACGTGCGCAGAGGATTAGAAACTAACTGGGAGGCACCAGGAGAGGAGCCAATTGAAGATTCACGCGGACAATTAGCTTCGCAAGTTTACCAGTTTATTAAACAGGCGAATAGAACAAAGGAACAGGAAACGCTCCGTGAACAGTTTCCAGCTGCTTCTTGGCCATTTCAGGAAACGCACAGCCAACTGATGCGAGCTGTTTATCCAATTGCATTTCTCCATGATGGTGCATTACTTGTTGCAGCGCAAAATGAAGATTTTTCACGAACTGTCTATGTGATGGATAAACAGGAAGCAAACCGTATCGAGCACATACAAGCAGCAAGTTGTTCTGCGGATGGGCGCGACATTGCTTTGATGGATGAGCTAGGAGTTCGTATCGTACGCGAGCCCGATCGAGAGTTGAACGGCACTTTGCTGGCTACATACAAATGGGCGACAATCATCGACCAATTGCACGAAAAATACCCCGATATTGAGACCTTGCAGCCAGAAAGCTATCGAAGCGCAGATGTCATTCCATTCGCTGATGGCACGAAGTTGTTGGTGGTATCGCATGATGGCATTTATTTGATTGAGGAAACTGATGCCCTCTTGTTGCACCCGTCAGTGGAAAATATAAGGGAGTGGGCAGAGGAAGAGGATGACTTCACAGCAAGTTTAGCGATGCCACATGGAGCTGTTTCGCGAAGCAGCAGATGGCTGGCTTATGGAAGTCAAGACAGCGATCATATGTTGTTAGATATGGAAAAGTATGTTATGCATTCGTTTGAACCGATGTCGAGTTATCCGCATTACAGCTTGTTCAGTGCCGATAATGAGCATGTTTGGTTCAATGCATGTCATTTTTATAATGGATGTACACTTGGTATCTCACTCCATGATCTTAAACCGGACAATAATGAAGAGCCCCTTTCAATAGATGAAAGTATGCGTGTATATGCCGGTGTTGCAGTGCAAGGGGGCAACATTTTGGGTGACGCATATGGTTATTTACGAATGATTGATTTGGAGGGGAATGAACTTTGGCGTTACTTCGTATCTGGGACAATCAGTGGCATGGCATCAAACTCTGATGAGACAATATTGCTTGTCGGTACATACAATGGAATGCTACATATACTTGATTTAACAAGTACAGAGCCAAGTCCGTTTGAGATTAGCACAAGTTCAATACGTGAATCGTACCGCTGGATCATCTGGGATACTCAGCAACCACTGTACTGGTAGTTTTTATAGGCAGATTCTTTAAGGTTTATTTTATCAACATGAATGTATGAAAAAAGCTTTTACATATCAAGACGAAAAATCAAATAAAATTTGGACAATTGATTATTCTTCTTGTATCACTTTTCCGGAAATGCAACAGGCATACTAAAGTGACAAGGCGAAAATAATACTAAATGGAATAAAAGCTATAATAAAGGAATAGAAGTATCTACTTTCATGTCCGTAAACGCGGACGTCAAAGTGGGTACTTCTTTTTCAAGTAGAGGTAGTTTAAATAGGGACAAAAGAATTACTGATATGTCCAGGCTTATTTTTAAGATTTGAATTTAATACATCAAATTTTTTAAAAAAGCATCTTGAAATACAAGTACACGGTGGAGGAGAAGCTTAGCAAATTATATATTAGTATTATTGATTAGAGAATAAAACGAATGGAAGTATCCCAAAATAAAAATTGACTGGACACTAAATGGTGTCGTATAATTAAGACACCATTTAGTGTCCAATTTAAAAGGGAGAGGAGATTTTGAGCGAGAAAAATCAAGACCGTGATGTTTATGCTGCTATTGCTGACCCAACAAGACGTCAATTAATACGCTTGCTGGCGGATGCGGAAGAATTACCTCTTCACGAATTAACGTCTCAATTTCAAATGGGGCGTACAGCAGTTTCTAAGCATTTGGCGATCCTTAAAGATGCTGATCTCGTAATTGCTCGCAGGGTTGGTAGGGAAACGAGATATCGATTGAATGCCAAACCATTGCAAGAAATTCAAGATTGGGTATCGTATTACGAAGGATTCTGGAAAGAAAGAATGGCTAGATTAAATCTTTTATTGGAGGAAGAAAAATGAAAGCAGATGTATCTTTAGATTATCAATTTACAAGTTCAATCGAGAAAGTTTGGAACGCATTAACGGATTCGGACACTCTTGAAAAATGGATCTGGAAAAATGACTTTAAACCAATCGTAGGGCATAAATTTCAATTCCGAGCTGAGCCAAATGAATGGTGGGATGGAATTGTCAATTGTGAGGTGCTCAAAGTAGAAGAACCTCATACATTATCTTATACTTGGGCAAGTGCCGGAGAAACAACTACTGTGACATGGACGTTGACAGAAGGTTCAGATGGCACTACACATTTACATCTTGATCAAAGCGGATTCAGTGAAGCAACAAAAGCTCGTCAAGGAGCAATCGAAGGAGCTAAATACGCTTGGGTTAACAATGGTAATCAGCTCGAAAAAGTGTTAGCAGAACTGTAAACTATTTCTCCATTATGATACCTGCTTTTCTAAATAAAAAGCAGGTATCATATAAGAAATGAATAAAATAAACTGTTCTTCAACAATCGGACGCTTTCGGAACATAGAAAGCGTCATTTTTTTAACTTCTTTCAGCCTTTGCTGAAAGAAGTTAAAGCCTCCGGCGGATGTCACGGAATCGGAAAGGAGTACTTTGTGCTTGCACAAAGCCGATTCCGGACGCAATTATGCCGAGGCATAATTGATTGGATGTCATAAACATAACAAATGCAGTTGAAGTTGTGCTAACATGACAATACTAAATGGAATGGAGAGAATATCCGATGAAAATAAATCAATTAATTGCTAACAATATAAAACGCTTAGATGTCAACTTGTCGGAAGATCAATCTTTAGGAATTGCTGGATTGTCGGGCTCTGGTAAAACTACATTTTGCCAAACAATTGGTGAAGAATCTAAGAAGCGTCTTGTTTCTTTATTGCCAAAGGCAGAATATCAGTATTTGTTTCCTAATATTATGGAAACGAATTTCAGTGCCATCAAGATGGAAGAAATGCCTTTAGTCCTTTTTCTCGGGAAATCATCCATTTCTGCCAATCCACGTTCGACAGTTGGTACTCATACAGGTGTTTTTAAAGAGATACGTGAAAAGTTGGCAGATAAGTTTGATCTTTCTCCTGAAGTTTTTTCCTTTAATAATGCACTGGGTTGGTGTCCTGCTTGTAAAGGGCGTGGTACGACTAAAAATGTCGAATGTAAAAAGTGTAAGGGCAAGCGCTATAATCCGGAAGTTGAGCAATATAAGTTTGAATTATGGAATCAACCACATAGTATTTCCGATATAAACAATTTAAGCATAGAAGCGATTTATTCCCTTTCAGAGGAATTGGCGATTAGCGAAGAAAGACAACGTATTCTTACAAATATTATCCATATGAATATTGGTTACTTAACGTTAAATCGAATTATGGGTACCTTGTCTGGTGGAGAATTAACTCGACTGTACTTGGCAGAATTTATGGCAGCTAGTGAAAATACGGTCATTATTATAGATGAAATTTCTGTTGGTCTTGATCATCAAACGCTGTTGAAAATTTTAGAGCAAATTAAACAATTGGGCTATAAAAACCAAATTTGGCTTATTGATCATTCTGATACAGTGCTCGATACAGCGGATGAGCAGCTGTTCTTTGGACCTGGCAGTGGGAAATACGGCGGTAAAATTGTCGAAGTATCACCACGTCCAGAACCAGTCTATTGGGAACGAAATCAGGCAATGCCTACAGACTATTATCAATTTCATGATCTTTACTGTCGTAATATTGAAATGGCTAACATTCAGATTCCAAAAAATAGACTCGTAACAGTTACAGGTGAATCTGGCTGTGGGAAATCAACACTTGTCAATGAGTGCATCTCTAAGGACTTCCTAAAACGATATCCAAAAGATAAACTAGTCATGGTAGGACAAGACCGCAACCAATCAATTACAAGCCGATCAACGGTTGCAACGTTTCTTGATATTAAAAAGAAAATGACGAAATACAGTGATGACATTGACGATATTTTCCAACGTTCCATTGAAGACATTATCGAGGAGCTTCCCCATGAAGACATCGCTCATAAACGTTTAAGTTTACTAATCAAACTTGGGCTCGGTTACTTGACGTTGGAAAGAAAAACACAATCTTTATCGACAGGGGAATTCCAATGTGTTCATCTAGTGTCTGAGCTGTTTTCGAACGCAAGAAATCCCCATACGCTGTTTATTTTTGACGAGCCTTCAAAAGGTTTATCACAAAATATTTTAAACCAATTTATTGATAGTGTTAGGGACATTCTCAAAGACGAATCCGTTTCTATCATGATGATTGAACATAATGCTTATATGATTGAGAGCTCTGATTTTATCGTTGATTTTGGAAAAAGACAGCAGGAGCCAGTTCAACACCTTGATGTTGTCGGCCATGATGATTATTTTAGTCAACTTAACAGTACAGATAGTGATGTTTCATTGCATATCTCTTCAACACTTGCTTCAAAAAGTGGCATCCATTACTTAGAAGACAATCATATTAGCTATTTTAAAAATGCCGAAAACATTTATAAAGGCGGTATTTTAAAAAGCTTGTCATCAATGGCCCGTTTAATTTATGGTGAGTATGAATCAGCAACAATCGCACCAGTCGTCGCCATCGATCTAGAAAGACACTTATATAGTCAGTATAGTTTTTTATATGAAATCGGTGGATTAATTAACCATATCGTGGCTGCACATCCGACGAATAAAGATACGAGAAGCTTCGATTTCTTTAGTCAAGAAAACCATTGTCCTAGCTGTTCTGGACGCCTGCAAATTGAAAAATTTGATTTCGATATCGTCATACAAGACAAAACAGTGTCGTTCTGGGATGGCTTATTACATCCAGACGTGATGGAAGTATTAAAATATTATCAATATCCGAAATTACAATTCCTTTTTGATGAGCTCAAGAATGAACTGGGTCAAGATATTAGTAAAAGCTACAATGAAATGACAGAGGAAGAAAGACATACATTCCTCTATGGTTATTGGGAAAAATCATTTTATGATAAAGCTAGTAAGTCCTCAAAAAAATGGGAAGGTTTTAATTTTATCCTTGGACGTTATATCGTTATTTCGAAATCAAACATTAAAGAGCAAATGAAAGAATCAAAAGAAATGATTGCCTGTCCAATTTGTCAAGGAGCGGTGCTAAACCATAAGAAAAAACTAACGTTTGGCGACACTGATATTCGCGAGATAATACATCAACCTATCGAACAGGTCATAAAAACAGTAGGGAACTTACCAGAGCTTGAAAAACTAAAAGCAATTGTAGGCGGCGATATGACTCTTACGGAAGATGTCTCCTTACTTCCTAGAGAAACACAAGTATCGTTAAAAATGCTTGAATTAGATCTAGCAAGCTTTGCTGGTTATGAAATAGTACTAAATAATGTTTTACCGTTTTGGGACAAAATTAAAGACAATATCGATGCAATCAGCAGCAAAAATTTAATAACAATTTGTGATTTTGCCAACATTGACGAAACGAGAGAAACCATCATTGATAAGTATTTCACAAATGGAAAATACAAAAAACTAACGTATGTCTATGAAGCATTTGGCTACAAAAAAATTGTGACACAAATGAATAAAATTAAAGCAAGTCATAAATGTCCATTCTGTAATGGGAAGAAAGTCATTTCAGAAGATAATCTCCACGATGGCGTCTATAAATTATCCGTACCATGTGTTAGTTGCTCTGCAAGTGGTATCAATGATGAAGGACGTAAGGAAATTGTCGATGGTGTAGACGTGCAAACATGGTTAACTGGCAAAGTAAGTGACGTTGTGGAAGAAAGCTTACGAACAGAGGCTGTTGCAGATATTCCAATTTTTAACCGTATTCGCGAGTTGAATAAACGAGATATGATGGCAATTTACCAATGCCTAGAGCAAAACAATTAGATTAACGAAAGTTACTTCAGATAGACTCATTTGCAATAATAAAATTGCAAATGAGTTTTTATGATATTCTGAAGATGAGCTTCTAAAAAGTCATTAGAAATTAAAGGGGAAAGATATGTATGACAGAATTAAAGGATTGGAAAAATAATGCTCGAGGGCAGAAATTCATCGCTTCTTTTAGCGGTGGAAAGGATAGTGTCTTAGCTTTATATAAAGCAATGAAAGTTGGAGAAGCGCTTGGATTAATCGTCATGTTGGAGGAAGAAGGAAATCGTTCCAGATCCCACGGAATGCCTCCGGAACTTATACATGCTCAAGCGAAATCTATAGGTTTACCTGTTTTTACTGCCGCAGCCAGCTGGACAGAATACGAAAAAGTATTTATGCGCCTTTTAGAAAAAGCTAAAAATCAAGGGGCAGAAGTTTTAGTAACAGGAGATTTAGATATGCCTGAACATGGCTGCTGGCATGACAAGGTTACGAAAAATGCTGGGTTAAAGCTAGGCATGCCTTTATGGGAGATGGATCATCGTGATGCTGTTGAAGAGTTCATAAACCTAGGATTTGTTACAATTATTGTAACTGTTAATTTATCTTTGGGTATGCGCGAGGAAGATTTAGGGCGGACGTTAACCTATGAATACATAAAGGAGCTTGAAGCTCGGGGTATTGACCCTTGCGGAGAAGGTGGAGAGTTCCATACTACAGTATTAGATGGGCCAATTTTCAAACAACCTATTCCAGTTCGTAAATGTGCTGTTATTAAAAACGGTGAATATGCGTTTTTACCTTTAGAACTAGATGAATAACTAATCTTATAGATAAGTGAACAAGAGTATAGTTGTAAATAGTGTAATAAATATTTCTCTTTAAATACGGTGAATAACATGGGACATCATCTATCTATTTGAGGAATCGTTTTAGTTTTGGACTAACTATATGTAGATTGGTATGTCGGTATCCTACGTGTTATGGACATATTTACATATATGAAGTAGTATGCGATTTCTCCAGCACTTGTGCACGTCATTAATTGAATAAAACACGTATATAAAGTGTTTTTTACTATCTCCAAAGCGAAACTTAGTGCCTCTCCAGATGCGACTGAATAATATACTTTTCTTTATAAAATATATAAAGGGTCACCGGAGGATAATGACCCTTTTTAAATATTCGAAGGGAAAGGATAACCTTATATTATCCTAAAAATTATGGGATAGATGGCGGTATTGGGTATTAATAGAATCCGATGAAGCTAGTGCCGACAATAATCAATAGAATGAATAGTACAACGATTAGCGCAAATGCTGAACCAGTACCATAACCACTACCGCTACCGCAATATTCAGACATAGTTATTACCTCCTTTCTACAATCTATAATATGAATAGTTGTTAAAAGGAACTGCGATATTTATCTACTCCTTGAATATAAATTTTAAAAAAACTTCCCATAGCAGTTGTTCTGTCAATTTTATCTTGCAGAAATACAATATGAATATCCTTTGCTTCAAAATCTTCCACGATTGCAACTAAACGCAAAGTCCTTCGACAATTACATTAAATTGAAGTGATAACGACTGATCTTGCGTATTAACACGCGCATACCTAAATTTCAAATCTTCCTTTCTTTATACCTTAACGATGTCAAAAAGGGGAACTTAACGTATAATTTGGGTATATTTTTGATTATATTAGTAAATTAACAATACTTAAACAATTGCGCAAATAACACTCGCTAATGTTCCATGATGTGATAAGATGGGAATGTACGTTTGATTATTGCTGAATAGTTTAAGGGGGAGAAATGATTGGGCGAAACAAAGTATAGGCAAATATGGAACTTAGATAGTTTGTTCCAAGGTGGAAGTAAATCATCACAATTACATGAACATATAAGATATTTGGAACAAGAAATTTCTGAATTTGAAGAAAAAGCAAATTCCTTTAATGTTCCACAAAAAATAAATGAATCAATTAATATTGTGGTTTTAGTTGAATACATAGGAGATATTCGAACTAATATATCTCAAGCAAATTCTTTTATAACTTGCCTTCTTGCTCAAAGTCCAAAAGATCAGGAGGCTATAATTCTCCAAGGGATCATTACGACAATAAATACTCGTTTTGAATCGGCATTGAAAAAAGTAAAAAATACTCTGTTGAAAATTGATTATCATTTGTGGCAGGGTCTACTGAATACTGATGTTTTAGCAAATTTTAAGTTTATACTGAATGAATGGCGTGAAGACGGTGAGACAACCCTTTCAGATGGAGAACAAAATTTAGTTTCAGACCTCATGGTAGATGGATATCATGCTTGGGGGCAATTTTATAGTTCTTTTATAAATAATTTTACGATTAAAGTTCAAATAAATGGAGAACAAAAAAATGTATCCGTCGGTCAAGCTATCAACTTACGTTCACATCCTAATGAAGATGTTCGTAAAGAATCCCATTATGCTTTAGAAGATACGTGGAAAGAGAATGAAGAACTATTTGCGAAAATATTAAATCATATTGCAGGCTTTCGATTACAAGTTTACAAGAAGTGTGGCTTAGATAATGTAATACAAGAATCTTTAATTAAAAATCGTATGAAGGAGGAAACGCTTCATGCGATGTGGTCTGTCGTTAATAAATTTAAAAAACCCTTCACTGACTACCTAAATCAAAAAGCAAAAATAAATGGCTATAAAAAGATGCAATCATTTAACTTTTGGGCACCTATTACAACAAAAAAACAAAAAATTGAATACGAAGATGCTGTTAATTTTATTTTGGAGCATTTTAGTGAATTCGGAACAGAATTAGAAAATTTCTCTAAAAAGGCATTTAGTGAAGGATGGATAGAAGCTGAAGATCGTGCAAATAAGTCCGCTGTTGCATTTTGTTCAGGTTTTCCACTTTCGAAAGAATCAAGAATTTTCATGACATTTGGCGGTACAATTACAGATGTATTAACACTTGCTCATGAATTAGGACATGCCTTCCATAACGATGCAATGAAATCTATTAATGGCGTGAATAAACAATATCCAATGAGCATTGCTGAAACTGCTTCAACGTTTTCAGAGATGATTATATTAGATGCGGCAATGCAAAAAGCTGAATCTACTAATGAAAAATTATTTTTGCTTGATGAGAAATTAAAGCGTAGTGTCATGAATTTAATGAATATTCATTCTCGGTTTTTATTTGAAAAGAAATTTTATGAAGAACGTAAAGAAGGAATTGTTTCATCATCACGCTTAAACGAAATTATGCAAGAAGCAATAGATGAAGGCTATGATGGTTCTCTTGATAATCCTTCACTGCATTCATGGATATGGACACCACATTATTATATGACACAATCTCCTTTTTATAATTTTCCATATTCATTCGGATATTTGTTTGCATTGAGTTTATTTGCAAAGGCAAAAGAAGAAGGTAAAGAATTCGAAAGATGTTATTTAGATTTGCTTCGCGATTCAGGGAGTATGTGCACAGAGGAATTAGTGATGAAACATTTAGGTGATGATATCACTTCGGAAGCTTTTTGGAAAAAAGGAATAGAATTATGCATTAAAGATGTGGATGAATTTATCAAATTAAGTAGAGAGTGTATCATTATTTAAAGATGACGAACCTTAATGATAAAAGAAAATAATCCAACCGCCATTTGTAAGTGGACTTTCCCAGTAGCCTTAAACTAAAGGTGCAGATGAGGTGAGGTAATGGTGTTAAAAAAATATTTAAGTATTATTTCATTGTTATTGTTTTCTTTGTTCATTATTTTCGTCTTTATTACACCAATTGAAGTGAACGGAAACTCGGAAATTGGGGACATTGTGGTTATTTCTTTAATAATCGCTTCATTTCTAACTGCATTTTTAGCCAAAAGGGGAAGTTGAGAATTTTTGCGTTAATTGTTTCCGCGATGCCGCTGCTTTTTCTACTAGGATTGATAGTACTACCGATATTTTATTTATTAGAGCAATAAGCGGGTACGTTCTTTGAAGATGGTGAAGTTATTAATATTCAATTCACGAATATCAAAACAAAAAGACAGAGTTCATTAGGTGAATCTGAAACTTTAACACCAAAATTCTTTTTAATCCTACCGATATGGGCTATTGGGGTACTATTGATGTGGAAATTTCTTACCAAAAACAAATTGGAAAATGCTTCTTGTTTCAGAATAATATTGAGCAACTCTCTGCTTTGGTTAACTATTCTTATCGGTTTAAAGTTTGCGTTTCAATTTATATAAGAAGATCGAGGAGAAGATATATTTGTTGTTTGATCACCTAAATGGGTTTGAAAATTGATAAATAGAGTGGTGATAAAGTGGACAATGCAAATCAAAATAAGTCAATTCTTTATGCCGTTTTCGAGAATGATATTCAATTGCCGATTTTGGATATTACACATCCCCTTTTCAACGCAAGTATTGATGAACAAGCGTATCATTTGAGCTGTCTCAAGTCAGCCAAGAGCATTGAATCATTAAAAAAGATGCCTGGCTTTATCCGCAACATCTTTGTGGAAATGTCGAATTTTGACAATTCCTATCTTAGCGGCATGCGTACTTTGCTGTACAAACTTGGCCCCGACTTAACCACCGGGATAAAATTAGGTTTCCGGGACAAGTGGGCGGTGAAGCAAACTTCTTTCACGGGACTTCGGATCAGGCTGAGGGATCTTTGCCGGCGCCAGTCGGAAATTTTGCTCCCCCAGCTCAAGCAATTCCCTGAACGGAACCTTTGTTTCTTCAATATCGCTGGGGGAGCCGCTACCGACAGTATTAACACCTTAATTCTCATTCAAGAATCGGACCCAGAATTATTAAAGGAACGCAAGATTGAAATCAATATTTTAGATATCGATACTTACGGCCCCAATTTTGCCAAACGATGCATCGACGTTTTGAAGAAGCCAGGGGAACGCTTTCAAGACCTGGACATTACCCTCAATATTATTCATTATGACTGGAATCAACCAGAGGCATTATTAAAGATGTGTTTAGAACGTTTCGACTGGATTCAGCTCTGTTCATCGGAGGGCGGTCTATTTGAGTACGGTTCGGATTCAGATATTATTGAAAATCTAAACCATTTCTATACTAACTCTCCGGAGGACGCTAGGGTCACGGGTTCATTAATTTTTGACCGAGCGCATGTAAATCCGGGATACTTGGGATTTACAGAGTTTGTTGGCGTGCAAATCCAATATCTTGGGCTAGAGGGATTGCAGCGGATTTTAAGCCAAACCTCGTGGGTTTTGGAAGAATCCCATGAAATTGATACGATCTATCTTCTGTTTTCATTGAAGAAGCGTGACTAAAAATAAAAAGTAGTTATACGAGGTCAGGGTTAAGATACCTAGCCTTGTTATGTTAGTCATAATATATAAGATTTTTATTATATTCAGAAAATGAAATTGACGTGAACATTAGAGCATGTTATGTTTAAACCTGTTATGTTTAATACTAATTTCATAGCAACCATTACAAGTTTGAGTGAAATAAGCTTTCATTCAATTAAAAGGAAAATGGGTGTAAATCCCATGCTGTCCCGCAGCTGTAAATGAGGAGTTTTGTTTCGATAACCACTGAGTAATTACTTGGGAAGGTGAAGCAAAATCATGATTCATGAGCCAGAATGCCTGCTTGTAAAGAGATTCATTGATGATCTACGAAAGATAGGGAGATGGATAGAGGCTTACTTAAAGTAAGTTATTCTGTCCTTATTCTTTTGGAATAAGGTTTTTTTATGCCTTCTTTCAATCTTTAAATTCTTTATTTAGTGCACCACAAACAAAGAAGGAGACAGAAAATGAGATTGACAAAGTATTTACTTCCTTTCACGCTTATTTTGATGTTCAGTTTACTCACGGGCTGTACAAGCAATGGAAAGGGAGAGACAGCATCGAAACAACAGACAGACGAAAAAATGATCACGATTGGGTGGCCATTAGATGTAGGTCCATTAAATCCCCATACATATTTACCAAATCAAATGACAGCACAAGCAATGGTCTATGAATCATTGGTTGAATATAACGATGATGGAACAATTACGCCGAAACTAGCAGAAAGTTGGGACATCTCTAATGATAAAACTGCTTATACTTTTCATTTAAGAAAAGATGTTAAGTATTCAGACGGAACAGCTTTTAATGCAGATAATGTAATACGAAACTTTGATGCCGTTTTAGCAAATCGTGATATGCATTCTTGGATGGGTATGATAAACCATATAAAAGAGGTTGTGAAAGTGGATGAATTTACAATTCGTTTGCAACTGGATGAACCGTATTATCCTGTTTTAAACGAGCTTGCCTTTGTAAGACCTTTCCGTTTTTTAGGTGATAATGGATTCCCTAAAGGTGATGCGACCCAAGATGCAATTAATGCGCCAATTGGGACAGGCCCATGGGTTTTAACAGATTACAAAAAGGATGAGTACGCTCTATTCAGTCGCAACGAAAACTACTGGGGGGAAAAACCTCTTGTAGAACAAATAAAAGTAAAAATCATCCCTGATTCAGAATCTATTTCATTGGCCTTTGAAAACGAAGAATTAGATTTAATATATGGTCGAGGCATTATTAGTTTAGATAATTATACGTATTTAAAAGATAGTGGTAAATATAAAACCGCTACGTCTGAACCTTTGTCTACAAAAGCGCTACTGTTCAATACACAGTCTGGCCCGTTAGCAGAATTGAAGGTTCGCCAAGCGATTCAATATGCAATCAATAAGGAACAAATGGTTGATAGTATTACACATGGTACAGAAAAGGTTGCCAATACACTATTTTGGGATGCTATTCCATATGCCAATATTGATTTAGTGCCAATTTTATATAATCCCAAAAAAGCGCAACAATTGTTAGAGGAAGCGGGATGGAAGCTTCAGAAGGGTGAAAAAATTCGCTCTAAAAACGGACAGCCACTAACGTTAGATTTAATCTACATTGCTACAGATGCGATTCAAAAGCCAATGGCGGAGCTAATGCAAGGTGAACTAGCAAAAATAGGGGTACAGTTGAATTTAGAAGGCGCAGATGTGATTGTAGGTCTGCAAAAATTAATGGATAATCAAGTTGATATTAATTTCTGGCGTACAAATGGACCACCAACAGATCCACATAGCTTTGCTAATGAATCAGCTACACCAAACGCTAATGGTGTCTATGAAGCAAAATTAGGCTTACCAAATGCTAAAGAAATCGATACTAAAATTCATCAATTATTAGTAGGTACAGATGAAAAAGAGCGCGTGCAACTTTATACGGATATTTTAACAAAGTTCCATGACCAAGCACTATTCTATCCTATATCTTACGAAACAAATAACGTGATTTATCAGCCATATATGAAAGATTTTGCTCCACGTGCATCTGAATATGATATTCCATATGCACAAATGGAAAAAGAAAAATAACTGTAAAAGAGAGAGTATGTCGATCAAAGACAGCTCTCTCTTTATCATAGGATTGATTAGGAAGTGACAGCATGTATGAATCAACATGGATGTTTTGTTTAAAAAGAATTTTGACATTGCCTTTTGTATTATTGGGCGTATCAATCCTGACCTTTGTATTTATTCGTTTCGTTCCAGTAGAGCCTGCTGAGGTCATTCTTAGATTGGCAAGAGTTGCGCCAACAGCGGAAGCCATTCAAGCATTGCGTGAAGAACTTGGAACTGACAAACCTTTTCTTATTCAATATTTGTTATGGATAAAAGGCATTTTACATTTAGATTTTGGGACATCTTTTGTTAGTAAATTACCAGTAGCGCATGAGCTATTCGCAAAATTACCAGCAACTATCGAATTAGCTGTTGCTGCATTTGTGTTGATTTTAGGAATAAGTATGCCATTAGGGATCATAAGTGCCTTGTATAAGCATTCCATCATCGATAAAATAATTAGACTATTGACTATCATGAGTGTATCGATTCCAACATTTTGGTTAGGTTTTTTACTACTATATGTATTTAGTCTGAAATTAGGGATCTTCCCGACAAATGGAAAGGGCACACTAGCACATCTAGCTTTACCCGCACTCGCACTATCTTTACCAACAATTGGGTTATTCGTTCAATTTATCCGTACAACCATCATTGAAGAATTACAACAGCATTATGTTCAATATGCACAGCTAAGGGGATTAAAAAACTCAGTGATCCTCGTACGTCATGTTTTAAGAAATGCTGTTATTCCGTTGACTACTGTATTAGGTATGACACTTGGTAATTTACTTGGTGGTGCAGTAATTGTGGAGCAGGTTTTTAGTTGGCCTGGACTCGGAAGGTTTTTAATCGAATCCATTATTAACAGGGATTACCCGGTTGTACAATGCTATGTATTGATTATTGCTGTCATCTATGTGCTTGCAAATTTATGCACAGATGTGTTGCATCGGCTATTGGATCCTCATCTGATGATGAAGGACAGGAGAGATTGAAGTGAGTCTATTACATAAAAAACGTGCAAATGTTAAAAGATTATTTAGTCTAACGATACTGCTGGTCATTGGCTTGTTGGGACTGTTTGCGCCAATTTTAATGCCCCATGATCCTTTAGCGGTCGATATATCAAAGAAATTTTTAGGTCCAACAGGGGACTATCCATTAGGTACAGACCATCTAGGAAGATGTGTTTTCTCACGATTACTTTTAGGTATTCGCTATTCTTTAGGATCTGCGCTCGTCATTCAAATAGTAGCCATTCTTTTAGCGATCTTACTAGGTGCATTTGTTGCGCTAAAAAGAGGGATGATAGATTATCTATTTATTCGAATATGTGATATTTTATTAGCTTTTCCTACACTTGTCCTTGCATTTGGACTTTTAGGTTTATTAGGGCCTAGCTTAAAAAATGTGTTAATCGCACTTATTTTTACGCAATTTATTTATTATTCAAGATTGATAAGAAGTTTGTTTATTGGGATGAATGAAAAAGATTTTATTCAAGCAGCAAAAATCAGTGGTACTTCAGGAATCAAATTAATCATACGCCATTATATCCCCAATTTACTGCCTCCTATCGTAACAATTGTCGTATTAGATATAGGAAAGGTTATTTTAGAAATCGCAGGTTTTTCTTTTATTGGACTTGGCGTGCAAGCCCCCATTCCTGAATGGGGAATGATGGTGAATGAAGGAAAACAATATATCCGTCAACATCCTGAATTAATGCTTTATCCTGGACTTGCCATCGTTTTTGTTGTGCTATTATTGAATTATTTGGTAAGTAGTTTCAAGAAGCTTGACCAATAAAGGGGGATTTATGGAGAAAGTTTTAGAATTGCAAGACTTAACGGTAAAAATCGGTGAGAAAAAGATAGTAACCTCAATTAATTTGACAGCCTATAAAGGGCGTGTTTTAGGGATTATAGGGGAAAGTGGTAGTGGAAAGACGATGCTGTGCCACGCCATCATGCAATCATTACCGGCTTCGGCGCAGATTACCCAAGGCCAAATTATCTACCGACAAGAAAATTTATTGAATGTATCAGCCACTAAATTGCGAACGTATCGTGGTAGGCATCTGTCGATGATTATGCAAAATCCGTCTATAGCTTTTGATCGTATTCAAACAATCGAAAGCCATTTTCGAGAATCATTAAAAGCTCACTTTGTAATGACTAAAAAAGAAATGAGACAGATTGCCCTTGATGCTATGTATAAAGTCAATTTACCTAATCCAGAACAGCTTTTGCACTATTATCCTTTCCAATTAAGTGGCGGAATGTTACAACGAATGATGATTGCTTTGTCGTTGGCGATACAAGCTTCTGTCTATATTGCAGATGAGCCAACGACAGCCCTTGACACAGTCAATCAAAAACAAGTATTAACACTATTTCATCGTATTCGCTCGGAAACGGAAGCCGCTATTATTCTTGTAACGCACGAAATTGGTGTTATTGCTGAACTAGCTGACGATGTGGCCGTGATGTATCAAGGAGAAATAATAGAGCACACGGATGTCTATAATTTTTTTGATGCACCTCAGCATCCCTATACAAAAAAACTTTTACAATCAAGAATTATGTTTTAGAGGTGAAAAAATATGACGCTGCTAGAAGTGAACAATATAGAGATGCATTATGGTCACAAACCATTCATGTTCAAACGAGGACGGAAAGACCCTGTATTACAAGAGGTGACATTTTCGCTTCAGGAGGGTGAATGTTTAGGAATCGTCGGGCAGAGTGGTTCAGGCAAAAGTACTTTAGGCCGCATTATTTTAGGAATTGAACGACCAACAAAAGGTGAGGTTCTATTTCAAGGTATTAATCTTTACGAAGCAACAAGTAAGCACAAAAAAATAATACGTAGAGATTTACAGGCAGTCTTTCAAAATAGCTATCATTCATTTAATCCGAAGCAAACGATTTTTGAGATAATAGAAGAACCCCTCCTTAATTTCGAATGTTTCAGTAAAACAGATAGACAACATAAAGTAAAGGAATTACTAGACTGCGTGGAGTTAGAAAGTACAATTGCTCAAAACTATCCTTCACAACTTAGTGGCGGGCAACAGCAACGTGTCAACATCGCAAGAGCTCTTGCTTTAAATCCAAAATTGATTGTCTTAGATGAAGCCATTAGTAGTCTTGATATGATCTTGCAGAAGCATATTATACAATTACTACAAACACTTCAAAAAGATATGCAACTTGCTTACATTTTCATTTCTCATGACTTACAAGCAACACGTTTTATGTCAGACCGAATCCTCGTGATGCAACATGGTCAGCTAGTTGAGGAGATTGGGAAAGATGGAGCATACAAGCATCCCGCATCTCTAGAACTATACAATGCTATTTTGCCATCGCATCCTCGAGAACGAACTATCAAAAATACGTAAACTATTACGGTAGCAACTATTCGCACACTTACCGCCATTTTTGGGTCAAGTGATGCCTAATTGTTTTATGATAATCTTAGCCATCATCGCATGTATCTTAATGCTATTTTGTTCCAAATCAAACAAGCTAAATTTTTTAAGTCAGTACAATTGTACTGGCTTTTTTTATACGTCTAGTGTGGGGGAGTGTAAAATGATAGTGCCTAGAAGCAAAAGAACGAAAAAAAGGCATCTCATCCATAGATGAAACACCTTTTCTTGAAGTTATTGAGCTAATCGTTGGAGGAAGGTATCTAATTGTACGAGTGTGACATTGTCTTCCACGCCGAACATATTGTTACCTTTACCAATTGTAATTTTATTGGAAGAGAGAATGGCTACATAATTGTAAGCCCAATGCGAACTTGGAACATCAACAAATTGTAACGCTGTTCCTTGTTGTTTTAAATGGAATGCTTCCACTAAAACTTTCGATAATTGTCCACGTGTTATAGGAGAACCTGCATTGAATTTTCCGTTTACATCACCCGTAAAAACGCCGAGTTTTTTTAGTGCTTCCGCAGCACCTGCATATTTAGACGATGGGCTTACATCAGGAAAACTTGAATTGCTATTACTAGTATCTAAATGTAATTGATTTGCTAGTTTAAGAGCTACCTCTCCACGCGATGCATATACGCTAAAGTCAACTTCAGTGCCTTTTACTTCTCCCAAATCATTTTCAGTGAAATTTGCAATGCGTTTTGCCCCTACGTAACGAGATCCCCAGTAATAAGGATCATTAATTTTATCGATTTTAACCCCAGAACTTGTAGTAGCTGAAATAAAATTGCTGTCACCTATGTATATGCCAACATGGGAAACACCGCTTCCCGAAGTATTAAAAAATACAAGATCCCCAGTCTTCAACTGATTTTTAGCAATCGAAGTACCTTGCTGATATTGAGCTGTAGATGTACGTTGTAGTGAAATCCCTAACTTAGAAAAAACAATTTGTGTATATGCTGAACAGTCTATACCTGTCTTAATATCTGTTCCTCCATATTGATAAGGAACACCTATATATGCTTTTGCTGTACTTGTTAAATCTGCTATCGTTGCCGCTTGTGCATCATGCACACCCACACCTGTGAAGAACATAAACGATGCGAAAATCGGTAATAACCATCTTTTCTTCAATTAAACCTACTCCTTTCAAAAAGCTTTCGCAATTGAATAAAGTAAGAATAGCATGAAACAGGCATGAGTTATTTTTCATTAATATTACCGATTCCCCTTAAACAGCAAAATTGAAACCTTAATTTTAATTGTGTAAAACTTCTGCAACAATCATGGGCAATTTTACTAAAAATAGTTAGAATAATTGGATGAAAAGGAGTTAAAGTGTTTATTTGGATGTTTATAACAGTTAATAAACTAAAAATGAAAAACTGTATTATTGCTATCAAAATAGAAATATAACGTCTACGCCTAGAACAACCTTACCCGGTGGCAATTCTTTAGGGGGAGAAGGGAATAAAATAATAAAGGAAAGAAGATGGATTTTTAATAATATTAAATAACTAATTAAGATTATTGATTTAATGTATTGTAAAAATTAATTTTATGATTCACATTTTTAATTATTTGTTATATAATCAAATCAACTAAAAGGAAAGGACTTCATTATGGCTTATAAAGTAATCACAAATTGTCCTGTTTGTAGTAAAACGTTGAAAATTACAAAGTTACAGTGCTCTCATTGTCACACGACGATTGAAAATGAGTTTGAATTATCTAAGCTGGCATCCTTATCAAAGGATCAGCTTCATTTTGTGGAAGTATTTTTAACATGCAGAGGGAATATCAAAGAAGTTGAAAAGGAACTAGGGATTTCGTATCCAACAGTCCGAGGAAAGCTAACAGACATCATTTCATCCCTTGGATATGTGCAGAAGAAGAAAAATGAAGTAGACGAGAAAAAAGTTGTCACTATGTTGGAAAATGGCGAAATCACACCAGAAGAAGCCATCAAACTCTTAAAAGAAGAATAAGGAGGAATTTACTATGAAAGAGGAAATCTCAAGAGTGTTAACAATGGTTCAAGAAGGTAAGATTGATGCAGAGAAGGCATCGGAACTAATTCAAGTATTAAAAGAGAAAGCAGAAACGGATGACAATCTTTTAGAAAAACCGACTAAATACTTAGATAAGACTTTAAAAATTCGCGTTGTATCAGCCGAAAATGATAACGTCACGGTCAATTTACCTTTAAAGCTTGTCAAGGTTGTATTAATGGCTGGACACAGTATCGCAGCGAGTATTCCTCAATCGGAAAAATACGTTAAAGATATAGACATAAACCTTATTATCGAAGCAATCGAAAATGAACTAGATGGCCAAATTGTTGATATTAAATCGGCTAACGGGGATACCGTTTCGGTCATTATTGAATAGTGATTTGCTTATGATGTATGTAAAAGTGAAAGCAAAAGACGTTCGGTTCACCATCCCGGTTCCATATGCTTTTTTAAACTTTGTTATTTCAATTTTGTCTTCAAAATTTGTTCAACAAAAAGCAAACAAATGGACAAAAGAGCACTTCGAAAGAAAAAAGCTGGACTTTACCTTTCCGCTAATTGACAAAGATGCGCTAAAGCCTATTGTCAAGGAACTGAAAAATTATAAAGGAATCGTGCTAGTTGATGTCAAAGCTAAAGACGGTACTGAGGTTAAAGTTAAACTATAATTACAATAGACCGTTCCGTTCAACTGACTGGTATTTTGAAGATAAATATAATTTTCTCGCTTACATCACCGAGGAAAATGGCCGAAATTTACTTTATTATTATTTGAATTGAATATAAGCAATAAAATAAATAAAAGAATTCTATTGATGGCATTCGGTATTCAGAAATTTTGCATCAAAAGAATTTTTTTATTTTCATTTTTTCATATCTTTCCATCTGAGAAGGTCTAAATGAGTATCAATTGTTGCTGTCGCTTCGCTTTCGCACAATAAACAATGCGTCTGGAATCAGTATTGTGCTTAAGTTAAAAAACGAGTAAAAACTGAAAACAGCCACCTCTTCGTCTAATGGGTTAGTGTTTACAGACAATAAAGTTGTATACTAGGAGGCGTTCTAAACTGCATGGAACAACCCACTCACAAAAAATAGTGACAATATAGTTGTATACTTTAGTAAAGCCCCCAAATGCATTCGATTCAGTGCCAAGAGGGTTCGAGTGCAGTGAGGGTTTGCTCCTTATCCTCCCTTCGGTCCGGTACCGCAAATTTAGATTGACAACCGCCACGTAGCGCCCACCGCACCGCAAAAAAAAGAGCAGACACATTTGTCTACTCTTTTTCAACGCTCTCCAGCCAAGAAGAATCGTCGCAGGTAAATCGAGATCGGATTTACCTTTTTAAATTATTTAATGAGTTACTATAAAAATTCATTTTTTATTCTTTCTAGATATAAAATCATTTTATAACATTTTCACATTATTTCTTAATTAAAGAATTGAGTGCACGCATACATACCTGTAACACCTGTAATTTCTGCTGCTAAACTACGTAATGCTGATCCACCCACACGTAATTTTTCTTCCCAAGATGTAGCACCCGCAATTAATTTTGCAGTTTCTTTAAAACCACCTAAAGCTTGAACATACTTTTTCACTTTGAGAATTTTAGCTGCTACAAATAAATTTGAACCAACAAACCATACCAAAGCTGCACTACATGCTCCTATCGCAACCCAATCTGGATCTGCCAATACAGGAAATGCAGTATTCTCATTAAAATTCACGGTTTGAATTAAAGTATTATCAACTACTTCATAATTAGTCGGGACATCTGCACCATTAGCATCAACTGCCCAAGCTTTACCAAAAACACTTTGAACAATATTATTTTCATCTACAATAAAGACTTCTTCTGTATCTAACTCACTTCCAGGAACATCTCCAAAATAATCTGCAGAAGAAATAACCTTGTGTCCTTCCGGTATATCCAACTCAAATTTATATTCCTTTGGTGCACTCGAATCTTTAATATTCACAACACTTCTAACACCAAACTCCGTCGGTTGTAAAATCAAATCTACTGGACCGTCATTTTTATACTCATAGCTCCCCGATTCTGTAATTATAGGTTTACTTAAATTCATATTATTCGGGACACCGATTTTTAAATCTTCTCCGGTTTCCTTATTTTTCACAAGAATCCCATCATCAAACTGACTAGGTAGATTTACAATATTAAAATCATTTTCCGCAACACCATTTTCGTTAGCTTTAATTAAATCATTAGTACCTGTGATTTCTTCTGTCATTATAGCCGCTGAAGGAACCAATGAATCTGCATTTGCACTCCCTAAAGTTGCACTCAATAAAAGAAAAGTTGCAAATAAACTAGTTAATTTCTTCGTTAATTTCATACCACGCACCCCCATTTATGTTATAATATACCATGTTAGACTAAAGTGACAGATAAATCAAATGATTTCGAAAAAAAGAGAGGGTGAATCATATGTCCAACAAATATAATAAATATGTAAGCTTTATTACTGTAATAACAATCCTTGTACTACTTTTATTAACTACTAATAAAATAAAACAAGAGGTGTTTTTACTCTTATTTATACCTCTAGCTATAGCAATGCTAATCTTTGGATTTTTAGAGCTTAAAAAAACTTTGAAAAATAAAAAAAATATCGATTTACATGCATCAGAAATAAAAAACGAATTAAAAAATAGAATTAAAACTAAGTAGTTTGTGCGCTTCATTATAAAAAAGAGTAGCGAAAGCTAATATGGTACCTGTAGTTAGGACACTAGAAAAAGGAGTGTTTTATCTACGGGTATTTTTTTATATATTTGAAATTCAAGATACAGGGATAGGGGACAATAGGAGTAAGATAACATTTTCAACTAATGAGATAAAAATACTTCAAAAGAATCCTAATGTAAAACGTGTTAGCGAAAGAGCTATTACATATACTGATGCTTTTAAAAATAAATTTATGGATGAGTATCTCTCCGGTAAACTCCCTCGACAAATTTTTATGGAGAACAACTTTGATGTGGATGTTATAGGGATGAAACGAATCGAACAATCAGCTTATAGGTGGGAAAAAGCCTATGAAAAGAATGGAATAATTGGGCTCACAAATTCAAGGAAAATGGGTTCTGGCAGACCATTAAAACGAGAACTGACGCCATCTAATTACCTGTGACAGTATTAGTTAGAACTCACAAATATACATCGTTATTGTAACTGAACAGTTTGTTCTTTAGTTAATTCTAAATTATATTTATGTAAACTAGTTATGGAGGAAAAATTGTTTTTCTTATTTAACACTGGTATAATTTGGGTGACTTTTATTTTGAAGAATCGTTACATTTTGGAGGGAAAATTTGTTTAAAAGAAAAATCTGGAGTAGCATTTTATGTTTCGTGTTAGCCGTCATGATTTTGATTACATGGTCATTAAAAGAAGATGAAAATAAAGAAATTGAACCCAAAGAGAGCGTTTCACTAGAATTACCAAACTCCGCACAATTACATTTGGAAGCCAATGGTTTACTACTGCAAAAAACCAATAGTTCAAATAAATCATATATTCGTTCAACAGATCAAACAACTATTTATAATTTATTTGAAGATGGGGAAAACATGGGTTTCATCAAGGTCACTGTTCGAGAAATCGATAATGGGGATTTCTTCATTTTCACTCAATTACAAAACAAAAGCAGTAAAGGTTATAGTGCCTCAATATCGTACCCTATAAGCGGAAATATAAAGTATGATTTGACAGATTTCGAACGCCAGGAAATTCAACATGAGCACGATCATGTATACGGTGTAGATCCAACCACCTATCCTATCGGCCTGTTAACAGTAAAGGAACACGAAAACTTAGTGACCAATATGATGATAAGCCGAAACTACATATCGAAAGAACTAAAAACCAACTATGAGAACGGGGACAAAAGTGTCGTCCGAGAATTGACGAGTGAAAATAAGGACTTGAAATTAATGCATGATGATAATGGCCTTACTGTAACGCTTCCACTTCAATCAGTTGGAAATGATGTATCTGAAAACTGGTTGTTACTATCTAAAGAGCCTCTATTTAAGAAAGAAGAAGCGCTCGATGAATGGATTAGCCAAAGTACTAAACAATACAAAGAAACGAACAAATGGTATACAGCAGAAGGGCCTTATTCAAAACTTCCATGGTCGATCGAACCGGAAACAAAATTAGGATATGGACGAAACCTAGTGAGGGTCCAAGATAAAAAAGCGTTAAATTACTATGAAACTACACAGGAGCGATACTTCTACGATTTGCTACTAAATTCTGTTGCGAACTTATTTATTTTTCAAGGAGATAACAAAGGGTTATGGGAAACGGAGTATACGAGTACGTGGTTGAAAAAAGATTACGGAATCCAAGCTCCCTATACCGATACTAGGCATAACGAGAATGTCGCGCTATTCCTAAAAAAAACAGGGGACATGCTTGACATCAAAGAACTCAAAAACTCGACGATCACCTATGCAGACTTTTTGGTCGATCAGACGAAAAATGGCAACATAATCGAAGTTCCCGAAGGTGGTTACCTTGTGACCGATTATTATTCTCTCCAGCAGACAAAGAAGACACATACATCTTTAAATCATGCTTTAGGAGAAATGAATTTCTTACTGGAATCCTATCAACAAACAAAGGAAGAATCCTATTTAGACGTAGCCAGAAATATGAGACGGGGTATTGAAAACATCGGAGAAAAATGGTTACGAGAGAATGGAGATGTCTGGTATCAAGTGAATGGTGATTTCACTTTTGACGGAATTGATTATCCTCTCTTGACGTTAGGAGATTTACTGAAGTCTCAACAATCTTGGGAAGCTGTTGGAGAAAAACGAAGTGAAATGTTTGATCAACTCATTCGCTCAAAAGCACAATATCTCGTGGAAAGTAAACAGGAAATTCTTCGACCGGTAGCGGACCTTCTCATCAACCAAGGATTTGGGTATATCATCGAAGGATACAATAATATTCCTAAGTTTTAATAAACCTCATTATGTAAGAAGCAAAGAAGCTATTTTGATTATCTTTTTCAAAATAGCTTCTTTTCATTTAACCAGCCGCCATTTGACAGTGTTTACACCAGCGACGTGTCCGCTGTGCATAGAAACAAGCTGCTATGCACAGCATAATGCCCCAAAATAAGAAGCATGTATAAATGATGGTGAATAGAGGGAAAATCAGTCCACCCAAAGCAGTTGGAAGGTGTGTTGTGTTCCCTATTTGAAACAGTACTGTCGCAAGACCAACGATTCCTCCAATTGTCAACATTGTACACGCTACAAAGGCGATAAAAAGTACAAGCAAGCGACCCCAGGGTTGAATCAATGCTAGAGCAAGAACCACTGCTACCTGACTCTCTGAAATACAATATATACCAAATGCAAAGCCTAACGTAAAAGTTTGCAATTACACGTTAATAAAGAATCCATTTGAAAGATATTCCGAAAGAGAAAAGAACAGTAAATACGAGTTGTTAAATTTGGTCTGAGGCAACTTATTTTTATGATCTAAATTTATTTAGTAATGGTAAAAAAGGTTGTTGTAGACCCACTCGATATTCGTCTGATATCATAGTTGAGTATGAATTGAATGAAGTAGGTTAAGGGTATTCGAGGAGAATTTCTTCCTTCATTTTTTAGTTTTAAAACTCTTAATCGGAGGAGAAATAAATGGTTAGTGAGAGAGAACAAATTAGCAAAAAAGTTGCATGGATTGCACTTGTATCGAACCTAATGCTAATGATAGGTAAAATCTTCTTTGGTCTTTTTGGAGGTAGTGAGGCTGTATTTGCAGACGGAATCCATTCTGGGGCAGATGTAGTAGCTTCGATTGCTGTGCTAGCAGTTGTAGGTATCTCTAATAAACCACCCGATAAGGATCATCCCTTTGGGCATGGTAAGGCAGAGGTGATTAGTGAAGCGATCGTTGGCATTATTTTAATATTAGTTTCACTCTATATATTCGTAGAAGCAATTTTAGCATTTTTTGATAAACCCGGTGTACCACAGTACAGTGCATTGATTGTAGCTATAATTTCTTACATAGCGAAAGAAATATTATATAGATACTCCATAAAACAGGGGAAAAAGTGGAATAGTAAGGCTATAATAGCGATTGCTTATGATCATAAAGGTGATATTATTGCTTCCCTTGCAGCATTTATAGGAGTCCTCTTAGCGATTATAGGAAATGCAATTGGATGGACATATTTGTTATACGCGGATGCAATCGCAAGTGCTTTAGTAGCCTATTTTGTTTTTAGAATCGCAATGGAATTAGTTAGACCTTCTGTTGATATTTTAATGGAAAAAAGCGTGGATCAGTATCTTTTAGACGGTTATGAAGCCACTATTCATGAATTTTATCAAGTAAAACGAATAGACAAAATCCGTGCAAGAGAACACGGTCACTATAAGATTCTAGACGTTCGACTTTCACTTAATCATGATTTAACAATTAAACAAGGACATGATATAGCTCGTGATATAAAAAATGAAATATTAAATAAATACCCAGATGTAGGGGAAGTCCTTATTCATATAAATCCTTACTATATAGAACCTGATCAAAACTAATTTACAAAAAAGTGATGGTAATAAAGTATCTGAATGCTATCGATGAAATAGCTAAGGAGCATACTGACGAAATCCAATAATAATAAACGTAAATCAGACTTTTATTACAATATAAAAATAATTACTTAAAGAGCATGCTTTTTACTACATAAAGTAAAGAACATGCTCTTTTTACTCTATTACCTCTTCCATAATCGTCGATATATCCCCATATATTTACTTCTGCACTCTGTAAAAATACATCTTCTTATTCTACTAAGTCAACATCAAAGAGCAACAATCTATATTAAACAATCATTGAGAAAGATCCTTTGAAAAAAGAGGATTGAAGTAATATATAGGTTAGAAAGAAGAAGGTTATCGCCTTCATTTAAACTTATTGTATTTAAGCGCAGAGAGTCGCTGCAGCAAGGGCTTTGATTTCATATCCAAACATTATAAATAATATTAGCTTCAGGAAAACAGGTTCCAGATGGATAAATTTGATTTAATCTTAAACAACTTTGAAAGGATGCCAGAAGCGGGATTAAATGCGGGTGAAGGGGCAATATCCGTTCTTTTTCCCATTTCCATCTATTCGATTCGCTAAATCTTCTTGTACCTATGTTAAAGAAAACGAGTTCAGATCGTCTCAGACTTGAAGTTTAATATTGTCATAACTCTTCAAATTATCGGATGGTGCTCCTAATTTATCGTTCAAAAAGGGATTATTCGTATAAATCGTGGTAATTACTATTTAAAGTATATTTAACCAATATTTTCAATATATGTAATACATACATTAGTTGCAAACATTGTGTTAACTTTCGGTTTGGGATTTTAAATGAGGAATCCTTGACATAAAAATAAAGAAACGAAGTTATTATCTGAAATTGAAATTTTACAGTAAAGAGAACATTTAGATGACCATAAATCGGGAAGGGTGATGATCAATTATTGGAGTAGACATTAAGAAAATTTTATTGCTGGTTGTATTAATGATGCTACTTGGTGCTTGTGCAAATGAAAAAAAAACAAGTCAGTCAGAATTTAAAAAACAATATTTTGAAGGAAAAAGTGATAATTGGTATGTAAAAATGGTAAGCGAAATGGATAGCAATAGGCGCTATATCATCTCTTATATTGGACAAGAAAATAAACCATTAAATTTTAAATACGAAATATATGAATCTTCTCACAACCCAACATTTGGCGATGGCGAATTTAATAACCAAGAGGAATTTGAAATTCATGTAAAGTGCGGCGGTCCGTGTAATGCCCTTCCTAATAATGTACCTATTCTAATTCAATGGGAAGGAGAAGAAGAAAAAGTAGTAATTCGTAATAAAAAATAGAATGTTGTCGGTAACATCGATCTACCCTAAAAATTATTTTCCATTACATTGAATCTCGGCAGAAATACAAGTTAGACTATCTACCAAACTGATGGAACGAATGCTCTACAAGCGTATGATATTGAAAATCCAGCAGTTTGGACTACATAGAACAGCTATACAAACAAGTACGTTTCCATCTCTTACTATGGTGGGTATAGATAAGATGGAGTGAGATATAAATCTGCACCTTATTTTGTATATGAGGTACAGATTTATAATAATATTTTAGATTAATTAGCGGTTCTCGTTTACGCTTAAATTCTAGTGTGCTGTCACACGCTTGTATTCAAGCCAAAGGATGCTTTGACAATGCTGTGACAAGCTTTAATAGAACATTGTAAAATCCATAGAGGAAACATAAGAAAAGGGCTTATGTGTAAATGCTTCATAATTACGACCGTCTTGCTTGAATTAAGGTAAACCAATCATTTCCATTATACTTTCCAGAAACTCTATATATTGGCTGATAGAAATCTTTCGTATCATACATATAAGAAAGCTCGATTAATTCTATAGCAAGTTGATCTCCTTTTTTTATAATAAGATCTTCTTCATTCACCAATGCATTATATTTTATTTGGGGAAATTCTCCATTTTTTATTCGCTCATACACTTCTGCAGGAGACAGTATGTTCACTTCTCGTTTAAATTGATTCATATGAATATTATATGCTAACGAAGAAACACTGCCATCTTGTTTAAGATCAAGCATTATATCTCCAGTCCAATAATCAGCGTTTAAATTAGTACTATTCTTAAGATTCCATGCAAATTCTCCAGTATCCAATATAGTCATTTCAGCGTCTTGGGGTAGTATGGCAAATTCGTCCATCATTGCCTTTGCCATGTCAAGCATTGACTTTTGCCCCGAAAAAGTAGTTTGCCCTGGCGTATAATTATTCTCTTTTAATGACCAGTATCCCTCTGAACCTATAAACAACGTGTATTGGGAACCTGCTTTGTTCTCCAATAGAATCTCACGATCACCACTATAAACATGTTCATTCAACGCTGATAATCCTAATTTCTGTTGCAATAGGGCCTCAACTCCATCATTTTTAATGACTTTCCTATATACTGGGGCAACTGTTGGTAATGTGCTTAATTCCAGTGAAGTTGATATATGCACATCTGACATATTCGATTTTGTATAAGCGTTTATTGCTAAATGACCAAACTCCTGTTGGGCGTAGACAATATTCATCCCAACAAAAATCAAACCCATCAATAGAGGTATGGCAAGGTTTCCGACTAGACTTTTTATTTTTACTTTTTTGTGATGAACAATGGAAGCCCCTAGTCTGTATAACTGATATCCAATAATACCACCAAGTGAGTTGTTCATTAAATCATCAAGCTCAAAAATTCCGGCTCCTGAAAGTGTCTGATACGTTTCTATAGATACCGTAGCACTTATAACGATTAGAAGAAGCCACTTAAATTTTTTGAATTTAGAGCTAATTAAAGGTAAAAAAATGCCTAGAGGAACAAACATTAAAATATTAAAAATACAATTTTGAAGATCACGTAAAGAGTATTTTTTCCATGCATCAATATAACCACTAAACGGCTGAAGGTTCATCTGCAGGTAATGGGAAGTGCCACGACCAAAAATAGTTAACTCCAACACAAAAATAATATATCCGATGAAGACTGCACCAAGAACAAGTTTCTTTATAGGAACCTGTTTTTTTCGATCTGACGGCTGTTTTCGATAATAAAAAAAATAATATAGTGCGATAAGTATGAACTCAATTCCAATAATTATTAATACAGGCAACATTAAATACCGAATATTATTAAAAATTTCTGTCATTCCCAAAGTGAGACTCTCCTAACTGATTTAATCTGATATTGTGCGGTTTTACACAAAAAAAGAGACCATCTAATAATTGATTACTTCCATTAGCTTAAATTGAGGTAATATTGTCGACCTTTCTAATTGTAAATGGAAATTATTAATATTTAGAAAGGTTATTTATGAAGAAATTCTTAAGAACTTGCTATGCTTTAAATCATAAAGAAAGGAAAGACTAGGGGGCTCAAATAACGAAAGGAACAGCTACAGGCGTTGAACAAGTGACAGCAATAACCAAACCATCTAACAGCTCTATGAATGAAGTAGGAAATAATGCAAAATTGTTAAAGACAACAATTTATATTTTGGTAATATTCCAGGAAAAAAAGAAAGGAATCACCGTTGTAAGATGATTCCTTTCGAAATAAACTAATTAACTTGATGGAGACATTCCGGTTTAAGTGATAATTATTCAGTATAGGACACGCCATAAATAAAAGGTAGCGTATGATTCCCAGTTTTTCCATGGAAACGATATTTTTAAGATTTCATCTTTCGTCGGCTTTCGGTCCATATTACGTAAAATTTTTATCGAATTAATAAGACCCACATCATCGATTGGGAAAGCTGTCTGGAACCTGAGGCAGCGCATGAGAACATAATTGGCTGTCCAAGGGCCGATTCCTCGTATTTTAATTAAGCTCTTCTCAGCATCTTTGAAGTTCATTTTCATTAATGTTTCCCTCGATAATTCTCCACTTGCCATTAATTTGGCAATTCCAATAATATATTCACTTTTTTTCACCGTCATTTTAATATCTGCTAGGTCGGTAGGTGTTAACTGTGCAATTCGTTCGTACGATGGGAACACCCAATACTTTTTACCATTCCATTCGATTGAATCGCCAAATCCTTCTACAAATTGCCTCTTTAAGGCGTACGCGAAGGTTAAGTTAATTTGTTGCCCTAAAACTCCCCAACATAAAGCTTCAAATAAATCAGGAATGCCTATAACTCGCATTCCATAGAATTTTTGGGCGGGCATTTTAAGTAATGGGTCTGCCTTTGCCATTTCATAAAATGGCGTTAAATCGTTATCAAGATCAAACCATTCATGAATATATTTGACAATCTCTTCCCGCTGCCACTTGTCAATAGGTCTACAATCATTTAGGAATTGAACAACCATTTGTTTATTATTGATTACGCTGATCTGTACTAAGGACCGAATTTCTCCAATGGCAATAACTTTTGTAATTTTATCGTTCTCTATTTCATACATACATTCATTTTTTTCCCTTGTTAGATAGCCTAGGTTAGCATTCATGTCGAAATTTCCAGGTAATGTGATTACAATAACATCATTGACTTCGTTCCATGTCACTTTTTCATTCTCCTCATCTAAATACGATTTTCTATTGTACTTTTACTTTATCACATAATAATCTTACCTAATTTTGTTATCTTGCTATTACATTCTAAACACCTTATTTTTTTCTATTTATGAGGTTATAGTGTTATTTATCAAGAATGCTAAAGGAGTGGATAACAATGGTCCAAGATTTAAAAACACGCATCGAGAACTTAAATTGGGATTCAATTCAAAATGAATTAGATGAGCAAGGATTTGCAAAGCTTCCAGCGATTTTAACAAAAGAGGAATGTGAATTGTTCATAGCATTGTATTATGAGGAAGAGTCATACAGAACGACAATCAATATGACGAGATATCGCTTTGGGAATGGGGAGTACAAATATTTTTCCTATCCATTACCTGAAATCATCCAACGTTTAAGAGAGTCCTTTTATTTAGAATTGGCCAAAACAGCTAATCGATGGTTGGATTATTTAAAGAAAACCGAACAATTTCCAAATCATCTTCAAGATTTTTTGAACACCTGTGAAGAATATGAACAAACGAGACCGACACCTTTACTATTAAAGTATGAAACAGGCGGGTTTAATTGTTTGCATCAAGATTTATATGGCGACATATTTTTCCCGTTTCAAGTAGTATTTGTATTAAATCAACGAGATAAAGACTTTCGCGGTGGAGAATCGCTAATAGTGGAACAAATTCCTCGTGCTCAGAGTAGGGGACACGTCATTACTTTAGAACAAGGCAGTGCGTTGATCTTTCCTACAAACTATAGACCTGTTCTAGGTAAAAAAGGATATTATAAAAATACGGTTCGTCACGGTGTAAGCACGGTTACTTTTGGAGAACGATACGGTCTTGGAATCATTTTTCACGACTCTAAATAAAAATTAAACTTCAATATCTTGCTATTCTATTCCCAGAATTGTACATTCTGAATTTAATGAGAGTATATTGTAAGGAGAGGTGAGATAAATGCCGGATAGAATTAATAACGGACATAAAGAAAACCATGGTTATAGAATTTTGAATGATGTAGAAATGATAACAGATGAAAAGTGGCAAGCAATACTAAATAATGATGCAGCGTACAATCATCAATTTTTCTATGCTGTAAAGTCGACAGGGATATTCTGTAAACCATCCTGTAAATCTCGCGTTCCGAAAAAAGAAAATGTATGCATTTTTTCAAACGCAGAACAAGCCCTCCGCGCAAATTTTCGCCCTTGTAAACGGTGCAAGCCTACTAATGAAAATCTACCTGATAGCGAGTGGGTTAATTTAATTACTGAATACATTGATAAAAATTTCACAGAAAAATTAACGCTAGAATCGTTAGCAACTATTTGTCACGGGAGTCCGTATCATATGCATCGAACATTTAAAAAGATTAAAGGCGTTACGCCGGTTGAGTATATACAACAAGTGAGAGTACACGCGGCTAAAAAGTATTTAATTCAGACAAATAAAGCGATTGGAGATATCGCCATATGTGTGGGTATGACTAACGCGGCTTATTTTATTACTTTATTTAAAAAGAAAACTGGACAGACACCAGCACAATTTCGTCAAATGAGTAAAATGGGGGAAAAGTACAATGGAAACAAAGAATAAACCAACCCTTTATTGGTCTTTACTTAAGTTTAAGAATTGGCATTTTTATATTGCTTCAACTTCAAAGGGGCTTGTGTTTGTAGGTTCACCGAACAAACCATTCGAGGAATTGTTCGAATGGGCTAAGAAACGCTTTCCAGGAAGTCCTCTTGTTGACGATGATGAAAAGCTTGAACCTTATGTCGTTGAAATCACTCAGTATTTAGAAGGAAAGCGCAAAACCTTTACTGTTCCATTTGAGTACGTAGGTACGCCATTTCAACTAGCAGTCTGGAATGCCCTTTGTGAAATTCCTTATGGACGGACGACATCCTATTCCGACATTGCAAACAATATAAATAAGCCAGCAGCTGTTCGTGCTGTAGGCGCGGCTATTGGGGCTAATCCGGTATTAATTACTGTACCGTGCCATCGTGTAATAGGAAAGAATGGCTCATTAACTGGTTATCGGGGCGGTTTAGAAATGAAGACACTGCTCCTGGATCTAGAAAAGCGAGCTTCATCTAGCAATGAGTAAATATTGCCGTTTAACTTGATTCAGCAGAAGTCCCCCACTTCTATAAATGGAGGGATGAATACGAAGATACATATAAATCAGAGGGGGTCCAAACTCCCTGCTGATTCAAGTTAAGCCTCCGGCGGATGTCACAAATTTTGAAGGGAGTTAATTGCGCAAGCGCAATTCAAAATTTGGACGCAATTACGCCGAGGCGTAATTGATTGAATGGAGGTTCATCATGAAAAGTGAATTATTTTATAAAAGTCCGAAAACCATTCTGAATAAAGGGACTGGCTTTCTTTCTGGATATACTCATTCCCTAAATCCTTATACAGGCTGTTCATTTGGGTGTTCCTATTGTTATGTACGCGAAATGCCTGTATCTCTTTTTCGAGAAGGGGAATGGGGAAATTGGGTCGATGTTAAAAACGGAGCTGCGAATTTATTAAAAAAGGAGCTCCATCGCGCCAAATCTAAAGGGAATGTAACCATTTTTATGTCATCAAGTACAGATCCATATCAACCAATTGAGTATCAGGAAAAAGTGACGCGATCTTTACTAGAAGTTATGGTAGAAGATCCACCTGACTTCCTATTAGTACAGACTAGAAGCCCACTGGTAAGTCGAGATATCGATTTACTGCAACATTTTAAAGATAAAGTTCGGGTAAGTATGACAGTAGAGACAGATAGGGAAGATATTCGTAAACATTTTTCGCCCTATGCTCCTCCTATTCCGGCAAGGCTTAAAACACTCCAACAGCTTGCTAAATTCGGTATTCCTACACAGGTTGCCATCGCTCCCGTATTACCAAGTAGCGAGGGATTTGCAGAAATATTACGTCCATTGGTTAACCGAGTATGTATTGATGATTATTTTATGGGGGACGGCAGTGGTGGTAAACGCACACACAGGATGGGCTTACAAGCGTTATATAGAAATCTGGAAATGGAAGAATGGTATCATCCATCCGTCTATCAAATGGTTTATAAACGAATGCGGCAGTATTTTTCGGAAGATGAACTTTTCATTAGCCAGAAGGGATTCGAACCTTAGCGTTATAAAAGTACTCATCAAGTCTTCATTTTGGAACTAAAATCACTTTTATAACAGGTTTCGAATTTGTATGTGGTACAGACATTAGATGAAAGATAGGTTTCACCTGATCTTACTTATATCGTAAACACTTGGGTAATTTATAAATATGAATGAATAGGGGTGTGTTATGAAAAATAACAAGCAATTAAATTTTTACAAACTTTGGCTAGGACAGTCTATAAGTTTGTTAGGTACCCAGTTTACAGTAGTAGCTTTGCCTCTTTTTGCATTAGAGGTGCTAGAAACAAGTGAGTCGAATGCGGCATTACTTCGTGGGATTGTATTCATACCCTACCTAATTTTTGGATTAGTAGCCGGTGCTTTAATAGACATCCTTCATAGAAAAAAGGTTTTGTTAATTTGTAGTATATGTCAAGGCGTTTTATTTTTATCAGTATTCATACTGACTGTAACAAATATAATAACGTTCCCTCTATTGGTGTTACTCATGTTTTTAAATGGGATATTTACTACGTTTTACAACATTGCAATTCCTTCTTTCTTACCGGAAGTATTAACAGATAAAGACAACTTAAAAAAAGGAAATGCTCAACTAGCCCTTTCGGAGTCTCTTTCTATTGTAATTGGTCCTATGCTAGCAGGAATCGTAATTACTCTAGTAGGATTAACAGGCTTATTCACTGTTGACGCAGTAACATATTTTGTTTGTTTTTTGTGTGTACTATTTATTTCAAGGTTTAAACCGCATACAGAAGGCTCTTTAAAAAACGTAAATATAAAATCGATCTATAAAAACATACATGAAGGTTTGATATATTTCAAAAGTCACCCTGTATTAGAACCAATTGTGAGCTGTGGCGCAGTTTACGGTTTTTTTAAATACATATTAAATAGCATTTTAGTTATATTCCTCTATAGGGTAATGGGTCTATCTGAACTTGAAATAGGCTTTGTTGTAGGTTCGGCAGCAGTAGGATTTTTAATAGGCAATACGATTCTCGTAAAAAAAAGTCAACAAATTAATAATACAAAAATGCTTATTTATAGCGCTACTGTATCAGTGATCGGTCTGTCCTTTATACCGATAATGGGCTATTTGGGAACCGTTTACGGTATAGTAGCTGCAAGTATCATACATGGTATGGGAGAAGGTGTATTTGGCCCTTATGCTGCAACCATACGACAACTTGCTTCACCAAGTCACATGCTAGGAAGAGTAAATGCTGTACAACGTACCCTTAATTGGGGAGCTTGGGCATTAGGAAGTTTTGCTAGTGCATTATTAGTTTCTATATTTGGGCTTCAAACTACGTTATTTATAGGGGGCTTCGGAACAACATTGTGTTTAATAGTGTTGTTAAGGCGAGGCGTATTAAATGGAGCCAACATTGAAAATACGAGTTCAATTTAGAGGAGATGATTATGATGCATAAAGTATCAAAAGGAACTGAAAATACACTACACGTTTTATTTATAGGGGGATGGAAAAAGCCTATACAAGATGCTTTAGACAGGGGGTTTACTGTTTCGTATATAGGATCTTACACTAAACATATATATTTCGATGGAACTATCTTAGAAAAATGTTTCTATAAAAAAGAAATAGACACAACAAACATACCTGTGTGTGTGTACTATGCTGAAGAATTGTACAAAGATAAACCGTTTGATGTGGTTGTATCTTTCAACGAAGTAGCCTTAGATACGGCTTCCATAATTGCAAAGATTTTTAATGTTAAAGGATTTTCTTACAACGCTAATATGATAACCCGCAATAAAGACATGATGCGTGAAATTCTAACAGGAAAAGACTTTTCTATAGATTCAATAGTTTGCAACAACATAAAAGACATCAATGAATTTTTGAAGAAAAAAGATAGTATTATAATAAAGCCCCCGATTGGCGCAGGTGGTAAAGGAGTATCTAAGCTAGATATTGGAGATGACGTAGAAGAATTTATTAAAGATAACGGTATTCAACTACCTATTTTAGTGGAAGAGTACGTTGAAGGAGACGTAGTTTATACGGTCGAAGCCGTTTCTTATAACAAAAAACATTCTATATTAGCTATATCAGCTGAAATATTTAAAGAAGATACGTTTTTAATAAACTATACTATAATGCCAGCACCTATAGATGAATTTCAAAAAAAATTAATCATTGAGAAAGTAATGCTATTTTTGGATGAGATGCAACTAAAAGACGGCATTACTCATACAGAGGTAAAAATCGACAAACAAAATAAGCCAATAATCATAGAGTCTCAAGTCAGGATAGGTGGAGGCAACATTTGGAAAATGGTAGAACTTACAACCGGCATTTCTCAATTTGGATACTATTATGATGCGTTAGCTACACAGACTATAGATGAATTTAGATGTGTGCCTTCAAAATGTCAAGCTATGTCATTAAGCTTGATACCAAAACCAGGTTGCTTAAAAGAAATTAAGTATGAAGGGTTCGCTAACATATCCGAGATCGTATTAATTGATCTATTAGTAAAAGAGGGCGACACCATACCAACTATTGTAGACAGTACAGGGCGCAAAGGATATATATTATTTACGGCTAATGATATAAAACATATGTACGAAGTTGCAGATAACATATGTGACAATATAACGTTTGTTTATCAGGATTTGTCAGAATGGAAACCTTCTTTTAAAAAAATTTAAAAAGGAATGTAGCACATGAAGGGTCTATTTGAGGATTTTCCAATTGCTACTATTTATCTATTAAATACATGTGAATCACGTTTGAAGAATGAAATGTAAAATGATGTACGATAATGTCATATTAACTGATTGGAATCTCGCAACGTTTAATAATCCTGAATATTCCGAACTAGATGGTGTGGGGTCATTTGTACCTGGAGGTAAAACCTTAACAAACTTAATTTAGCAAGCCATAAATAACGCGACTAAATTTGGCATAGCTAATAAAAAATCGATACTATATACAATGTTGATTTGTAAGCCTCTTTTTTTAATTCATGTCTTCCGTAAAAAACGGATGGCTTTTATTTTTACGCTGTGAGAGCGATCGAAATGGGCAACGGTAAGTGTTACTGAATCTCGATCGCTCTCACAGCGTTTTTTTATTGTTTTAGTAAGCTCATTTAAACGGGTTGAACATCTATAAAGGTTAAGAAGAGCTGCAAATCGTAATTTTAAAATTCCAAGCATCTTCATTTAGTTACTATGGACAAATCTAAGAGATCAAGAATTTGGTAAAAAAAAATTTCTTTAGCCTTTTAGGTGTTTCTTATTATCTAACGAAAGAAGAAATTTCAAGTTTAATAGACAGTTTATTCGCCAAAGTCCCATCAGGAAATTCAATAGTTTTGGATTATGCAGACGAAAAACTCTTTGAAGAAGAAGGAATCTTTAATCGATTTGAAAATATGGTATAAATGGCTTCAGCAAGCATTACATTCATAAAACATAAAAAAAGATACTTAATACACTTTATAGGATGTTCCTATTAGTGACCAAAATGTACAACAGAACAATTACCAGGGTAAGCTCTGCAATGCCAAATATATCATAAGATAGAGGAACTTATTTTACCAAATGGGTAGAGGTCGAAAGAATGTTGTCGATCCATGTTAAGCCGAAAGAAGTTGCCTTTCATTCTTTATTCAAGTAGAAAACTATCGGAGACAATGTAATGTTACTGAATAATTTGAGAAAAAATTATAAAAGGGTCACTGAGTTAAGGTGACCCTAAATGAGGGAGGATGTGACGGTCAACCAACGCCACAACCGAATAAGTGTGTGCGGTACACTCAATATTAATTTGTGCAAGTAGTTGTTATTTATACATAGAAAAACGCATCGTCGTCATACGCTACAGCAAACTAATGAATATTATTAGGATAAAAAATCAAAAGATATTGTTCAGAAAGGAAGTTTGGCTAATAAATGTGATGTTGTAATAAAAAGTTTAACAAGGATTATGAATGGAATGTCCATTTTGCTATGATACTTTGTTCAATTTGCATTTTAACTACCATTGGTATACTGATATGTACGTTGTAATGGAGCAGCCGTTAGAGTGTGTCAATTTATAATATTGTAATTAACATCAATTGCAAAACATACTTTTTGAAGAATTTTATTATTTTTTGAATTACTTGACTTTAGTATTACTTAACATGTGAGCTAACAATAATAAGTGTAATTCCCGTAAATAGGCAAATGATTCTCGTCACAGGAATTTTATCAGCTAGTCCAAATAATGCAATTGCTGTCGTTACGATTAAAACTGTTGGACCAACCAATGCAAGCATTGTATTAATATAGAATGCTTTTTCTAAATTATTCAACTTTAGCATCAACAATCCAGCACTTACTTCAATACTTCCAGACAATACACGTAAAATAACCATAGCAAGAACCGATTTTTCAATAACTGTCATCATCCAATCTTTATTGATAATTTTTGAGGTGAAAATGAATTCTCTTATATTATATTTCCATCTTTAGGATAATTGTAGACTTCTGTTTTAATATGAAATACTAAAATCAATATATGTATGATTCCTGTTAATTATTCTTGTTATATTATGCTTTATAGTGTTCATTTAATAAGTGATTTTCTAGTTAAAAGTTCAAAAAATTTATTTCTAAAGCCCTTTAATTTAGACTACAATTCCTTTGATGGTGATGAAAAATTAATACTAACGATTTTTTTAAGAATATAACTTCTTTGTCAAAGTAGAACGCGTTATATCTTTAGGTAAAAATTCAACAATTTAATCCATGGAAAGTTAGTTGAAACTAGGATTTTACATTCCTGATTTTTAAAAAATAATTGATGACAAGGAGCAATTTCACTAGTGTAAAGGGCTGCGTATAAAGACCGATTATTTGTGTTATATTGAAATTATTATTAAAATTCAATTGTGGAGGTTAAATTAAAAGTCAGTTATAACAGGCTATGGAAGCTACTAATAGATCGAGGTATGCAAAAAAAGCCAACTTATGTAGTTGTCGGTGCAAGTAAAAGCACCTTTGCAAAACTTGGGGAAAATGAAAATGTTACGCTTCCTATCTTACTTGGCATATGTCAAGTTCTTGAATGCGACTTTGGTGATATTATGGAGGCGATCTTCGATAACAAGGAAGGAAAAATGCAAGTATGAATGAACATATTTTAATTGTTGACGACGAAAAAGAGATTGCCGATTTGCTTGAGGTTTATCTTAAAAATGATGGATATACGGTATATAAATTTTACAATGGTATGGATGCTCTAAAATGTATAGAGTCCACCAAACTAGATATGGCTATTTTAGATGTTATGCTCCCTGATATTGAAGGGTTTCAAATTTGCCAGAAAATCAGAGAAAAGTACTTCTATCCCATTATTATGCTGACAGCAAAGATTGAAGATGGCGATAAAATAATGGGACTTACTATTGGAGCTGATGATTACATAACAAAACCATTTAATCCGTTAGAAGTAGTAGCAAGAGTGAAGACCCAACTAAGACGCTATACAATGTATAACAATACATCTGAGAACAACACAGTGATCGTTAACGAATATGAATTAAAAGGATTACTAATTAATAGAGAAACGCATAAATGCTGTTTGTTTGGAAAGGAAATTTCGTTAACGCCCAAAGAGTTCTCTGTCCTTTGGTATTTATTTGAACGTCAAGGTAAAGTAGTTTCTTCGGAAGAATTATTTGAAGCTGTTTGGGGCGAAAAATATCTTGATAATAATAATACTGTTATGGCCCATATCGGAAGATTGCGTGAAAAGCTGAACGAACCTGCCAAAAAACCAAAGTTCATTAAAACAGTTTGGGGGGTAGGTTACACAATTGAAAAATAAAAAGATTGATTATAATAGGGAATATAAAGAGTTGCGGAATAAACTGTTTTCCAGAGCAGCCATTATCGTTTTCTCTGGCGCTGTTATTATCTTTTTACTCTTTAGTGTTGTGCTAGAAGGGCGATTTGCAAATGGTGTAGTTTGGTTTCTTAATCGTGTGCTAAAAATAGATTACGATGTTGCAATGACTGTATATCAGCAAATCTTTCGGAATAATGAAGAATTAATTATGTTAGCCGCATGCGCCGGTGTATTTATTATCCTTTTACGATTTTATCTTAATCAATTTACCAAGTACTTCATTGAGGTCAATCGTGGTATTGATGCGTTAATTAAAGAGGACATTGGAGATGTTATACTATCCCCGGAATTATCTGCTACTGAAAAAAAGATAAATCAGATTAAACATACCTTAGAAAAAAGGAAAATGGATACCCAGCTCGCAGAACAACGTAAAAATGACCTCATCGTTTATCTTGCTCACGATTTAAAAACACCACTCACATCTGTCATAGGGTATCTTACGCTACTCAGAGATGAAAACCAAATTTCTGAAGAATTACGAGAAAAATATTTATCTATTTCATTGGATAAGGCAGAGCGTCTTGAAGATTTGATCAATGAGTTCTTTGAAATCACCAGGTTTAATCTATCAAATATTACGCTTGAATACAGCAAAGTGAATGTAACACGAATGCTTGAACAATTAGTGTTTGAATTCCAAACGATGTTCGCAACGAAAAAATTGAAATGTACGTTGCAAACTGTACCGGATATAATACTAAAATGTGATGTGGATAAAATACAACGTGTCTTTGATAATCTTTTAAGCAATGCTGTTAATTACAGTTATGAGGACACGACGATCGAAGTATCCGCCAAACAGGATGATCATCATATAACATTAAAGTTCACGAACCATGGGAATACAATACCTGAAGAAAAACTTGAACGAATATTTGAGCAATTCTATCGTCTAGATACTGCCCGTAGTTCAAGCAATGGCGGAGCTGGGGTGGGACTTGCTATCGCAAAGGATATTGTTGAACTTCATCAAGGCACGATTATGGCATATAGCGAAAACGAATTGACTTGTTTTGAAGTGACCCTTCCTCTTTCGTAGGAAAATTGTAAGAAATTCGATAGAAAAATAGTATAAAGTCGTTGGAGTAAACAAATAAACGGCACTCTTGTTATGGATACAATTATCGTATCAAAACAAGAGTGCTTTTTGTTTTGAGTGGAATCAAACAAAGGAGTGTATGCAGTGTCACGGAAAAGAGTAACGCAGATGTTTCCGTTTCTGCTTCCTTTACGGAAATGGCAAAGGAAGCAATTCTTCTATATAAAGATGTATTTAGACGGCAACGAATATGCAAAGGAAACCGCCGTAATTAATTTGCCTTATGAGGTGTTTTCAACATCATCATTGATGCTGAATAAAAACAGCGGATTTGATATGAAGTACCAAGTAAACAAAGTACACAATTTGAAACTCGCCGCAAAAACGCTCGATAAGTTCATTATAAAACCAAATGAAACTTTTTCTTTTTGGCAACTTGTACGATATGCAGACCGCTTTCAACCATACAAGGATGGCTTAAACCTCGTGAATGGAAAAATTGTAGGTTCATATGGGGGAGGGATATGTCAGCTAAGTAACATGCTGTTCTGGATGTTCCTTCATACACCGTTAACGCTTGTAGAGCGACACGGGCATGCTGTTGAATCCTTTCCATCTACAACAGAGGAAATACCCTTTGGAACGGATGCAACTATTAATGAAGGTTGGTTAGATTTGAAAGTAAGAAATGAAACAGATAGTACGTTTCAGATCAACATCTCCTTTGACGAAGAATTTATGTACGGTCACATCCGTTCTGACAAGGAGCAAACCTATAAATATAAGATTTTTAATCAATCTGTTTCATATGGCAAAGTTGGTAGCCAACTGTTTCAAAAGGCTTCTGTTGATCGCATTAGAACAGATGTTACAACAGGGCAAAACGAACAAGCTTTTCTATATAACAATACTTGTGAAATAGGGTACGAGCTACCTAATGACATTGAAATCGACAAAATATGGAGGAAATAAAAATGAAACCTAATATTGCAGTGATTTTCGGAGGGAATTCTTCGGAGTATCCCGTATCGTTACAGTGTGCTTTCTCGATTTTGGAAAACTTAGATGCAAAGAAATATACAATTATTCCAATTGGTATTACAAGACAAGGTGATTGGTATCGTTATGATGGAGAATTCGATCATATTCTTAATAACTCGTGGCTTGATGACACCGATAACCTTACCCCTATTATTGTTTCTCAAAATTGTTCAGTAGGCGGTATTGTTGAACTTTCAGAGGGAGGTATCCATGTGACGAAACTTGATTTTGCTTTGCCTTTATTGCACGGAAAAAATGGTGAAGATGGAACAGTTCAAGGGTTATTTGAAATAGCAGGAATACAAGTTATTGGTTGTGATACCCTTTCTTCGGCTTTATGTATGGATAAGGATCGAGCACATAAACTTGTTCAAGCTGCAGGTATTGCTGCGCCAAAAGCAATAATAATGAGAAGATCCACAATGCAGGAAGCACTTAGCTTGTCAAAAGATTTAGCGTATCCGTTGTTTGTAAAGCCAGTCCGAGCAGGCTCATCGATTGGCATTTCAAAGATTTACGACCAATCCGAATTACAGGCAGCCGTTGCTTTGGCGTTTGAACACGATGGTGAGGTTATTATCGAGGAAGCGATTGAAGGATTTGAAGTTGGGTGTGCAGTTTTAGGAATAGATGACTTGCTTGTAGGCAGAGTAGACGAAATTGAATTATCGAACGGTTTCTTTGACTACACAGAGAAATATAGCCTAAAAACCTCGAAAATTCATATGCCAGCACGAATTGATGAAACTTGTGAAAAGAGAATACAGGAAACGGCAAAAACTATCTATCAAATACTTGGCTGTTCAGGTTTTGCAAGAGTAGATATGTTTTTGACACCATCGGGAGAGATCGTATTTAACGAGGTCAATACGATCCCTGGCTTCACTTCTCATAGTCGTTATCCAAATATGATGAAAGGCATCGGTCTGTCCTATGAGGAAATTTTGGACAAGCTGATTGGTTTATACACAGTAAAATGAAAACGATCATTCTAAATAAAGCTCAAATTTATACAGGGGACTTGATCCTTGTGAATGCCCACTATCCGGTTCACTCTCATAGCGTGGAAGGATTTTCAGCCGTTGATGAAAAGTATCCGGATGTGCGTATGAAGCGTAATGCTGTAAATGCATTGCAGTGCATTTTTGACAAAATCGGCTGTGCGGATCAAATTGTTGCAGTGAGTGGACACCGATCGTTAGCTGAACAAGAAGATATATATAATGGTTCAATGCGTGACAATGGTCGAAGCTTTACTGAAAGCTATGTTGCTTTGCCTAACCATAGTGAGCATCATACAGGACTTGCCATTGACTTAGGATTAAAACAAGAGGTGATAGATTTCATTCGACCAGATTTTCCGTATGAGGGTATCTGCAATGAATTTCGCAAAACAGCACCTTATTACGGCTTTATTGAGCGTTATCAATCAGACAAAGAAACGATAACAGGGATTTCTCATGAACCATGGCATTTTCGCTATGTTGGGTATCCTCATTCCGAAGTGATGGCTAAAGAACATCTGTCATTTGAGGAATACATTGAATATATGAGGAATTTCACTTATAACAAAGAACATCTTCGTATATTGGGCAATGACGGAAAAGAAATCGAACTATTTTTCGTGCCTTGTCATACAGAAAGGGTGGAAATTACTATACCGGAGCATTCAATTTATCAAGTATCTGGCAATAATGTAGACGGTTTTATTGTGACGATTTGGAGGTGACAAAATGAACAGGAATAGAGCATATGCAGGCATTGACTATTTTAGATTTGCTGCCGCATTACTAGTTATTGCCGTCCATACATCTCCGTTATTCTCATACAGTGAAACAGGCGATTTCATCTTAACTCGGATTATTGCACGTATTGCCGTACCTTTCTTTTTTATGACATCAGGCTTTTTTCTGATTTCCCGGTACAATGACAATTCCGATAAATTGAAAATCTTTCTCAAAAAGACGTCTATTATATATGTAATAGCCATCTTGCTGTATGTACCTTTAAACATTTACAACGGCTATTTTTCGATGGATAACCTACTTCCAAACATCATGAAAGATATTGTTTTCGATGGTACCTTATATCATTTGTGGTACCTGCCTGCATCGATCATCGGTGCTGCAATTGCATGGTATCTGTTGAAAAGAGTTGGGGTGAGTTTCGCACTCATTGTTACTATGATTCTCTATGTAGTGGGTATGCTTGGCGATAGCTATTACGGCTTTGCAGAAAAAATACCGTTTCTTAAAAAGATGTTCGAGCTGATGTTTGAGGTAGCTGATTACACACGAAATGGACTTTTCTTTGCCCCACTATTTTTTGTCCTTGGTGGCATAATAGCGGATAAAGCAATAAAAGTGAGCCTCAAAAAAAGTGTTATTGGATTTGTCATATCTTTAGCACTTTTGTTTGGCGAGGGGATGGCACTTCATCAGTGGGGAGTACAACGACACGACAGTATGTATATGATGCTTCTGCCATGTATGTTCTTTTTATTTAATGCCCTTACCTACTGGAAGGGAAAAAGAATTAAGGCACTCAGCTCGTTAACTTTAATTGTTTATATTATTCATCCAATGATCATTGTCTTAGTACGAATGCTTGCCACAATCCTGCGTATGCAGCCGCTTTTAGTAGAGAATAGTCTTATTCACTATGTTGTTGTATCTGTCCTTTCTATCGTTGCATCTATTGTTATTTTGCGGCTTTATAGTCGCCTGAAATTGCGTTACAGGAAAAAGGTACAAAATAGTATGAACAGATCGTGGATTGAGGTTGATTTGAACAATCTTGAGCATAATGTACGTATCTTACAGGAATCAATGCCAAAAGATTGCGAACTGATGGCTGTCGTAAAAGCAGACGCATATGGGCATCGTACCTTTGAAGTTTCGACATTCATAAATCAAATAGGTGTAAAAGCCTTTGCGGTAGCAACCATAGATGAAGGTATTAAATTGCGTAAATATGGAGTTAAAGGTGAAATACTGATTTTGGGCTATACCTGTCCAACCAGAGCGAAAGAACTTCATAAATACAGCCTTATACAAAGCCTTATTGATTATAATTATGCCGTTGCTTTAAGTCATCAAGGATACAATCTTAAATCACATATTAAGATTGATACTGGTATGAAACGCCTTGGGTTTGATGTTGATGATATAGCTGAGATAATCGAGATATTTAAAACAAAGCAATTAGGTGTTTGTGGAATTTATACGCATTTATGTGTTTCAGATAGTCTTTTACCTAAGGATGTAGAATTTACACAGATTCAAATAAGCCGTTTTTATAGTTTAATAGGTATGTTGTTGGAAAACGGGGTTAACCCGAATAAAGTGCATATACAGAGCAGCTATGGATTACTGAATTATCCAGAACTCCAATGTGATTATGTAAGAGCTGGTATAGCTTTATATGGAGTTCTTAGTTCGCCAACTGACCAAACCAAATTAAAATTAGACTTAAAGCCAGTTTTATCACTGAAATCCAAGGTTATTCTTATCCGAGCGATAAAGGAAGGCGAGACGGTTGGTTATGGAAGAGCATTTACTGCAAGCAGAAATAGTTTAATTGCCATATTACCCATTGGTTATGCTGATGGAGTACCAAGAAATTTATCTTGTGGGAAAGGTAATGTATTAATAGATGGATATCAAGCACCAATAGTTGGGAGAATTTGTATGGATCACCTAGCAATTGATGTAACGGATATACCTCATGTGGCAGTTGACGATATTGCTACGATAATTGGTAGAGATGGTGAAATGGAACTAACTGCACCAGAGGTCGCCAACAATTCTGGCAGCCTATCGAATGAACTGCTGAGCAGATTGGGAACAAGATTGATGAGTAAGACAAAGTGATTTTGATAGCCTTATCTGTTATTATAATGTTTTTTAGTTAAATATAAATTTGGTAATTATGGTACACGCTAAATTAGTATAAAAATAACTCTAGGATACTTATTTATTTTATTAAAAGTCAATAATTAAAGTAATGAACTTAATATTTCTGGATCTATATACAATGTGCAACATTATAATATGCTATTTTTTAAGCTGAACTAATTTGATATTAGTTCAGCTTTTATGTGTGTTTTAAGATATAGTTTGAGTATAATTAATAGAAGTATAGTCTCAGGAACTTTTTCTACCTGTTATTCAACTCCCATGAAAGAACTTAATCATCTTTCATTTTCTGTGGTGAAGAGATTATTTTCGCGCTTCATGGAGGGCTAACGGGGCAGCCTCTTATTATAATCTTATTGTGTTACTAAGGGTATAATTTTTCTTCCGCAATAGAGTGCATATATTTACTCAATACCGTTATTATGAATCAAATTTGTGGGCCTTTTTGGAGAGACAGCCATGAATATGGCCATGACCGATGTTATGAGAGACTTTGGCGTCAGTGCAACTAGTGCTCAATGGTTAATAACAGGCTATTTATTAGTATTGGGAATTTTAGTACCCATTTCTGCCCTTATTATTCAATGGATTTCAACACGTTGGATTATTATAATCGCAATTTTATTCTCAATTATTGGTGCATTAGCGCCAACATTTTCAATTTTATTATTATCACGGGATTTAAGCAGTTGGTACAGGGTTAATTTTACCCCTTATGATTAATGTAATTTTCATGGTTGTACCAATCGCAAAACGTAGTGCAACAATGGGAATGGTCATTACACTTGCTCCAGCAACTGGGCCAACAATCGCTGGTATTATCGTCGATATATCTAGCTGGCATTATATTTTCTGGATAAGCATTGCCCTATATATCATTATTTTCTTCACTTTTATGCCAAAAGTGTACAATGTCTCAACGCTAACAAAACCGAAAATCGATTATTTATCTATCGTTCTTTCAACAATTGCATTTGGTAGTATTATTTATGGACTAAGTACTATTTCAGAAAGATTCTACATTGGCAACAATCATAATAGTAGTGGGCATTGTAGCTCTTTTATTTTTCATATGGCGTCAATTTACAAGTAAGCATCCGATGATTGATTTACATGTTTTCAAATATCGTAATTTCGCTATTGGTTCAGTTTTAATATTTATTGTATTCGCATTACTGTTAGCCATTGCGATTCTTATGCCACTGTATTTAAAAGGATCATTATTACTTTCAGCAACGAATGCTGGGTTTGCGATGTTATTAGGAAACATATTAAATGCCGTCTTTGCTCCAATTGTCGGAAAAACGTTTGATCGTGTTGGTCCAAAATTTTACTTACGTTTTGGTTTCTTATGCTTAGTTATTTCAACGAGTATATTATCCTTTGTCATTAGTGCCACAACACCACTTTGGTTAATCATAGTTTCATGTATGATTTTCTACGTAGGTGTCTCAACAACTATTATACCGGCGCAAACAAACTCACTTAATGATTTACCAAAACAGTTGTATTCTCATGGTTCCGCTGTCATAAACACACTTCAGCAAATTGCAGGTGCAGCAGGTACCGCATTAGCCATTACACTTATGACAACAGGACAACACCGCTTTACAGTAGAGCATTCAAAAGCAAGCCCTGAAACTCTAGTTGCAGTAGGTACACAATTTACATTCGGCACTATTGTGATTGTGGCAGTAATCGGTCTGTATTAGCATTATTTGTAAAACGAACAACAAATCATTTGCACTAGTTTTCAAATGAAAGAATAACTTAATATATTCATCCATCTAGTGAACAACTTTCTAACTTACTTATTCATAAGAGAGATAAAAAAATGAATAAACTAATAGCATTCATAACAATTCCTATTTTCTTTAAATGATGTATCGCAAGCTAGTCGTCCATATAGGAACAATAAACGAAGTTGCTGAACACAAATATAAAACCGGCATAGGTCAATAGAAAAACGAAACGCCAGGATCATTGGTAAATCATTGATCCTGGCGTTTTTAGTAACCAAACAGGAAGAGAACTCACAATATCACTAAAACAAATTGATACTTCCTCAATAGTTTGTTTAGGCCTTCAGATAACCCCTGATTCGTTATATCAAGAGAATTTGCCTTTCATCATTCAGCACAAGAATCGTTGCTCCAACACTTATAATCGGACTACTGCCTATAAATTTTCGTAATTCCTAAATGTACCCAAATTTCTCACGATTAATAAAGCTCAAATTTAAAAGAGATCGCCTTTCTTTTAAAGTAACCTCTCTAATGCCGGTTCGGCGGGATCCTTTTAAAAATCTTTTTTATACGAAATATTGCTAAAAAATGTAGAATAGTTCACCAAAAAAGAAAAATAGTTAATGATAGTCTGTCTCTTCCGAATTTTACCTATATTGCTTGTTTTAAAAACTCTATGTTAAGGTAAAATGACAAATTGAATATGCTAAATTTTGGTGGTTCAAATGGAGTTGTTTCCATTTGATTAAAAGGGAAGTTGGTGAGAGTCCAACACTGTCCCGCAACTGTATTTAGGAGTTCAATAACAAGGCCACTGTTTTGTTTGTCAAAATGGGAAGGTGTTATTGTAGCGTTGATCATAAGTCAGGAGACCTGCCACTAAATAAGCATCAATTGACCTACGAGGATAGGGAGGTGTTAGCTACTACATGATCTTTGTGAATTCATGTAAATTCACTGTTTATTTGCTCTATCATGCTTTTGTAGATTAACAACTTCTCAAAGGGGTAGAAGTTGTTTTTTTGTTGTTCTTTCGTGTTTTAATGGTAACGCTTACAAGAATAATTAAACAAAGGGGTTGTAATGAATGGAGTTAAATTATTCACCAGGTCTCGATGGAATCATTGCCGCTGAAACAAAGCTATCTTTTTTAGACACTGTAGGAAGTCAGATTGTGATTCGAGGCTATGATTTGATTGAGCTATCACAAAGATATTCGTATTTAGACATTGTCTACTTAATGTTGCATGGAGAAATACCAACTACCGAGCAACGAGCTAATTTACAGGTTAAATTGAAATCCAATTACCAGGTTCCACAAGAAATTTTTCAAATTTTCAAGTTATTACCTGATGGGACGCATGCTATGGATGGGCTTAGAACAGGCATTTCGGTGTTAGCAGGCTATGATCAGCAAATCAATGATCGTTCTACTGAAATGAATTTGTCGCGAGCATATAGACTTTTAGGTGGTATGCCAAATATTGTAGCGAATAGCTACCGTGTATTAAATGGTCAAGATGTCGTGGAGCCTGATAACCAGCTTTCCTATAGTGCTAATTTTTATTACATGATAACTGGCAGAAAACCAACTGCTTTAGAAGAAGAAATTTTTGATCAATCACTCGTTTTATATAGTGAACATGAGATGCCAAATTCGACGTTTACGGCTCGTGTTATTGCCTCAACACAATCTGATTTGTATGGTGCTTTAACTGGCGCGGTCGCATCATTGAAAGGTAATTTACATGGTGGGGCAAACGAGGCAGTGATGTATATGCTTCTTGAAGCCAAAACAGTAGAAGGCTTTGAAACATTGCTGAAATACAAACTGCAAAATAAAGAAAAGATTATGGGCTTTGGCCATCGTGTTTATATGAAAAAAATGGACCCAAGAGCGCAAATTATGAAAGAGGCTTTACACAAATTCTGTTTGCAGCAAGGAGATCATCGCTTATATCACATGTGTGAAGCTGGTGAAAAAGTGATGGTACAGGAAAAAGGGTTATACCCAAATTTAGATTATTATGCGGCACCAGTGTACTACATGCTTGGATTGCCAATTGAAATATATACGCCAATCTTTTTTGGCTCACGAACGATCGGCTTATGTGCTCATGTAATTGAACAGCATGACAATAATAGATTATTTAGACCTCGTGTCAATTATATTGGCGAGCGTCATAACCTTGAAGAATTGTCGGTATAATCAAGTTTAACAACTCGCCATAGAGCTGATGGGCATTCTGACCAATGTCCATCAGTATACTAGTATGGCAAATTCATGCAACGGAGGGAAGATATAGATGATAAAAACAAATGAACTATCTAAGACAGATCAATTACTAACTGATATTACCGATTATGTATTAAATACAACGATTACAAGTGAAGAAGCCTACGAAACAGCACATTATGTTTTATTAGATACTATAGGTTGCGGCATTTTGGCTTTACAGTATCCCGAATGTACGAAACTACTTGGACCAGTTGTACCCGGTACGGTTGTTCCAAATGGTACGCGTGTTCCAGGAACTTCCTATGTACTTGATCCAGTGAAAGGTGCTTTCAATATTGGTTGCATGATTCGTTGGTTAGATTACAATGACACATGGCTTGCGGCTGAATGGGGACACCCTTCTGATAATTTAGGTGGCATATTAGCAGTTGCGGATTACTTGAGTCGTGTACGTATTGCTGAAGGCAAAGAGCCTCTTAAAATAAAAGACGTTTTAGAAATGATGATTAAAGCCCATGAAATTCAAGGGGTATTAGCATTAGAGAATAGTCTGAATCGCGTTGGTTTAGATCACGTATTATATGTCAAAATTGCGACAACAGCGGTTGTGACAAAGGCATTAGGTGGAACTCGTCAAGAAATTATCAATGCATTATCAAATGCTTGGATTGATAATTCAAGTTTACGAACATACCGCCATGCCCCAAATACAGGATCAAGAAAATCATGGGCAGCAGGAGATGCGACAAGTAGAGCCGTACAATTAGCCATGATGACTGTGCAAGGTGAAATGGGTTATGCAACGGCCTTATCTGCACCTGGCTGGGGATTCCAAGACGTACTCTTTAATAAACAAGAATTAAAGCTTGCAAGACCGCTTACCTCTTATGTTATGGAGAATGTTCTTTTCAAAGTTTCTTTCCCGGCTGAATTTCATGCGCAAACAGCTGCAGAATGTGCAGTTCATTTACATCATGAAGTGACAAATCGTTTAGATGATATTGAAAAAGTTGTCATTACGACACATGAATCAGCTATTCGCATCATTGATAAAGAGGGCCCATTGAATAATCCAGCTGACCGTGATCACTGTATTCAATACATCACAGCAATTGGACTGATCTATGGTGATATTATCGCAGACCATTACGAAGATGACGTGGCAGCAGATCCACGCATAGATGAACTAAGAAATAAAATGGTTGTTGTTGAAGATTCACAATATACGATCGATTACTTAGATCCTGAAAAGCGCTCTATTGCTAATGCTGTTCAAGTTTATTACAAAGATGGGACATCATCAGAATTAGTAGAGTGTGAATATCCTTTAGGACATCGTTTCCGTCGTGAGGAAGCATTCCCTAAAATCATTGATAAGTTCCGACAAAATATTAGTACACATTATTCTCAAAAACAATTAAGTAAAATTAATGAGCTTTGTGCTAATAAAGAGATTCTCGAAAATAGTGCTGTTCATGAATTTGTAGATTTATTCATCTAACTTTTTTCAGCTGTGTTTTATGTATCGAAAGAATAAGTCACTTTATAGCGGGTGTCCAAACATCCGCTGAAAGAAGTGCCTCCGGCGGATGTCACGGAATCGGAAAGGAGTTCAATGTAGGATGTTAGTTTAAAATCATCACATCCATGCGATAACGGCTAACTGCCCTGCATCGGTGTTGTTAACGCTTCGTTAGCACTGCGCTTTCGCACAAAAAGCATCTGCTGCTGCCGCTTCGTTTTCGCGCAAAAACATTGGCTGCTGCCGCTTCAATTTCGCGCAAAAACATTGGCTGCTGCCGCTTCAATTTCGCGCAAAAAACATCTGCAGGGCTAAGCACAAAGCCGATTCCGGGCTCAATTATGCCGCGGCATATTGATTAATAGGAGGTCTTTAAAAATGGCGTGGATTGTCAATGAAGTAATGACACAAAAACAATTGGCTGACCAATTTCGAGCTTTACTAACGCGTTCTACTATTTTGCAAATACCAGGAGCTCATGATGCGATGGCAGGCTTAATGGCTAAAAAAGTGGGCTTTGAGGCATTATATCTTTCTGGAGCTGCCTACACAGCAAGTAGGGGCTTACCTGATTTAGGAATAATTTATTCAAATGAAGTTGCTCAGCGTGCTAGTGAAATTATCCAAGCTACTAACTTACCAATACTAGTGGATATTGATACTGGCTTTGGCGGTATATTAAACGTTGCACGTACAGCTCGCGAAATGGTAGAGGCTGGAGTAGCTGCTGTACAGTTAGAGGATCAAAATCTTCCTAAAAAATGTGGACATTTGAATGGTAAAACACTCGTATCCCAAGAGGAAATGATACAAAAAATAAAAATGATTAAACAAATAGCGCCTACTTTAGTTATTATTGCCCGCACTGATGCAAGATCTGTAGAAGGTTTAGAACAGGCTATTTCAAGAGCAAATGCCTATGTAGCTGCTGGAGCAGATGCTATTTTTCCAGAGGCTCTGCAAACAGAAAAAGAGTTTAAACAATTTGCTAGTGAGCTAGATGCTCCTTTATTAGCAAATATGACTGAATTTGGGCAAACACCTTATTATACAGCTAAGGAGTTTGAAAAAATGGGCTATTCGATGGTTATTTATCCCGTTACATCAATGAGAGTAGCAGCCAAAGCATATGAGCGAGTGTTTGACTTAATAAAAAATACGGGGACTCAAAAGGAAGCTATTGAGGATATGCAAACTAGAAGTGAATTATATGAAACAATCTCCTATTACAAATTCGAAGATTTAGATAGTGAGTTGGCGAAAACTATCTTACCTAAAGAGGAAATCAAGTAGGAGAAAAGCAATCTGCTTTTCTCCTCTTTCTTTCAAGGAGGGCTTGTATGGATAAACTAGAAAACAAAATGACGATCTTTACACCTGAGGACTTTCATGATGAAGAAGAGCTCATAGCAAAAACGGCAGAGCTTTTCATTAAACAGGATGTCTCACCTAATATTTCAGCTATTGAACAGCATCAATATGATGTCACCCGTCAATTATTTCAAAAAGCAGGTGACCTTGGTTTACTTGCCATTGAGATACCCGAAGACTATGGGGGGCTTGAACTCAATAAAAAAATTTCGGGGCTTGTTGCAGAAAGAATGGGCTACGGGGGCTCTTTTAGTGTCACCTACAATATTCATGCAGGAGTTGGCACATTGCCCTATGTCTATTTTGGGAATGAGTCACAAAAGCTAAAGTACTTACCTAAGCTGGCTTCAGGTGAATGGATTGGAGCCTATGCCCTGACTGAGCCAGACGCAGGTTCAGATGCATTACATCCAAAAACAAATGGGATTTTGAATGAGGATGGTACAGCATGGGTATTAAACGGTGAAAAACAATGGATTACCAATGCCCAGCTAGCAAATATCTTTGTTGTTTTTGCAAAAACAAACGAAGGAATGACCGCTTTCATTGTAGAGCGTACTTTAACAGGGGTATCTATAGGGCAGGAAGAAGAGAAGATGGGAATTAAAGGGTCTTCGACGGCTACACTTATTTTAGAGGACGTTGTCGTACCAAGGGACAATGTTCTTGGAGAGGTTGGAAAAGGCCATAAGGTTGCTATGAATATATTAAATATGGCACGCCTAAAGCTCGCTTTTTCAAACATAGGAACTTCCAAACAGGCGCTCCAATTAGCAGTGAATTACGGTAAGGAACGGCAACAATTTCAAAAGCCGATCGTTGATTTTACAATGATTCAAGAAAAAATTGCTAATATGGCGATTTTAATTTATGGCGCAGAAAGTGCTGCATACCGAACAGCTGGAGAAATGGATGATGTTATTGAGTTAGAAAGTAAAGAGTCCATGGTTCAAAAAATAGCCGATTTCGCTATGGAATGTGCACTCAATAAAATCAATTGCTCGGAAGCACTTGGCAAAATTGTAGATGAAGCTGTTCAAATACATGGCGGATATGGCTATATGCAAGATTATGAAGTAGAACGTTTGTATCGTGACGCAAGAATTAGCCGTATTTTTGAAGGAACAAATGAAATCAATCGCTTAACAATTGCTAAAATATTATATAAAAAGCATACGCAAACAGCTTCTACAAAAAATTTTTTAGGAGCGTGCCAACCAGCAGATGATAATCACCAATATATCCAGCTATCCAAGCATTTAATGCAAATGGCAATGACTGTCATTTCAGCTGCACAAATTAATCTGGAACAAGAGCAGGAATACATGCGTCTGTTGGCTAATATAGCAAAGGATATTTATATAATGGAATCTTCTTTACTGAGAACGGAAAAGGCAGCACATGAAAAAACGAAAAATTTGATGACAGACATATTGTGCCAAGAGGGTTATCGTAAAATAGAAAAAAGAACAATTGACATTATTGCTGCTGCTGAAACAAATGAGCAAATACGAAAAACATGGCTGGATGATATTCAACACTTAAACATTCCCCTACATCAGAATCTCTTTATGAAGAAGAGAGAGATTGCAAGAAGTATCATCAACAATCCAAAATCTATTAGTTAATTTTCATAAACAGGAGGGAAAAGATCATGGTCGATACATTTGCCAATGTAAGTAAAGAAGGTTCCATCGCGATTATTCATTTAGATTATCCACCAGCAAATACGTTGTCATCAGCAACTATTGAAAATCTTCGTCTCATTTTCCAAGAGCTAGCAGAAGACAAAGAAACAAACGCCATCATTATTACGGGCACCGGGCGATTTTTTGTAGCTGGTGCAGATATTAAGGAATTTGTTTCTGCTTTTGGGCAACAGGAAAAAGCATTGCAAATGGCCGAGGCAGGTCAAGCTCTATGTGATGAAATTGAAGCTATGAAAAAGCCTGTTATTGCAGCTATAAATGGTCCAGCCCTTGGTGGAGGACTAGAGTTAGCGTTAGGCTGTCATTTCAGAATCGCTTCGAGTAATGCAATTCTTGGCTTACCAGAACTAAAACTTGGGCTACTTCCAACATTCGGTGGCACACAACGACTCAGCAGAATAACGAATCAAGCGAAAGCCCTACAATTAATTTTAACAAGTAAACAATTAAGCGCCGACGAGGCACTTCAGCTAGGCATTATTCAACTGGTAACTGAACCGGAGGAACTACTGCCAACTGCAAAAGCTGTTGCTCAGTCCTTTGTTGATGGTAAAAGTATGACAAGTGTGGCTCGTACAATTGAATGTGTAATGCAGGGCGGCAACGTTCATCTTCAAAAAGGACTGGAACTTGAACGAACACGTTTTGCTGAGCTATTTTTAACAGAGGATGCTAAAGAAGGTGTTCAGGCTTTTATTGAAAAAAGACAGCCAGAATTTAAACATTCGTAAGGGAGGAATGTAATATGGAAAACGAAGTACTATTTTCGGTCAGTGACGGTGGAACAGCCACCATTACATTGAATCGTCCTAAAGCTTTAAACTCACTTTCCACTGAAATGCTAAAACCTATCGGCGAGAAACTAAAGGAATGGCAAGCAAATGATGAAATTCATCTTATTATTCTAAGAGGTGCTGGTGAGAAGGGATTTTGTGCTGGTGGTGATATTAAAACACTTTATAATGCTCGCTCCAGTCAGGAAGCTTTCAAAAATGCCGAAGTTTTTTTTGAAGAAGAATATCAAGTAGATATGGCTATCTATCACTATCCAAAACCAATTATTGCCTGCCTTGATGGCATTGTCATGGGTGGTGGTGTCGGTTTAACCTTTGGGGCTAGCCACCGAATCGTTACTGAACGGACAAAATGGGCAATGCCGGAAATGAATATCGGCTTCTTTCCGGATGTTGGAGCAGCCTATTTTTTAAACAAAGCACCTGGCTTTGTAGGATACTATTTAGCATTAACCGCATCTGTCATCCAAGCTGCTGACGTTCTTTTTGTCAATGGTGCTGATAGCTATATGACAAGCGATAATCTACACAAATTCCTAACAAGGATCGAACAAACTGACTGGCATACACAAGAGATCAGCACAGCTCTAAACCAATTAATCGAGGAGTATTCAAGCAACCCATTAACAAATAGTGAACTTGCCAGCCTTCAAAATAAAATAGATCAACATTTCTCAAACTATACAGTGGAAGAAATAGTAGAGTCTTTAGATAATGACCCAAGTAAATTTTCACATGAAACAAAGCAGTTACTTCTATCTAAATCTCCATCTTCGTTAAAAATTACGTTACAGCAGCTTATAGATGCGCGAGATAAAACATTAGAAGAATGCTTTACGACAGATTTAATCTTAGCAAAAAACTTTTTAAAACATGAAGATTTCTTTGAAGGTGTACGCTCTGTCGTCATTGATAAAGATCGAAATCCGCAGTATACCTATAAAACATTAGCTGAATTTACAGATGAAGATAAGAAGAAGTTTTTTCATGATAACAGTGTAAAGTCATAGTTTAAAATCCTTTTTGAAGGAGCAGAAAGCCTGATAATTCAATATTCGTTACGAAGTTAATTTTTTGAAACAATTGAAGCCTACTGATTCAGTAGGCTTCAATCATTTTTCCATAAATACTGGTGGTAATTAATAATCCAGTTTCTCACTCTGTTTACTATTTTTATTTGTACCATCAAACAATTAAAAGAGTATATAACCAGTATTGCCTTTTATAAAAGTTACAGGGTCTATAACATTTTTATAGGTTCTTTCGTTGAGGAAGCAAAATGTTGGTACCTATTTCTTCTATCAGAAAGTGTTGCACTATAGAATGCATTTTTCTACTTTATCTCCTACATGTTGAAAACTAATTGTTTTCATCCCATTAGGGCTTACTTCAACAATCATCGTTTCTATACCATAAGGAGGGTCATGTGCATGCTCAAATGTTGTGACTTGAACTTCGGTAAGAAAGCTAAACGAACCTTCATGCTCTCTGATGATACGCCGGATCTTAGCATTTAAAAATCATATTGTTTAATGTAGCCATAGTAATGAAAGATCATTAAGTTGCATATGCAGCTCTTTTTTATTGAATTAACGATGCAGGCTAGTTTAAAAAACAGGTTACTTTACCAAAGCAAAATTTTAATTTCCATCGCTTTATTGAATAAATATCCGAAATATATTGTGCAGTAAAAAAACCGATTAGAATATTCCAATCAGCTTCTGTTTTTTAGTTTTTTTTCCGTTTCAATACCCACACTGAAAATAGCGAAAACCATACTAAAGAAAAATACTATTTGAACGAAACTGTCTGCTGTCCAATACCCTAAAAAATTCATGAAAACAAGGATGACAAATAAAATTGTTGAAACAATTTGCGTATAGAAACGTAAATTACCCGACATTTTACCCCTCCAATTTATGTAATTTAAAGTTAACACAATACGGGTATTTAAACCATTTTTATTACTGCACACTATGAGAGTGCAATAAAAAGAACAGCCAACAATTAAGTAAACTGTTCAAATGGTTTTATAAAAGTGGATTATTATTAGGTGTTCATTCAATAGATTTTACTTGATAATTTTCTTCAGAGGTATCTACAACAGCAGATATTTTCCTATTCTCATTATCAACAACATGACCTTCTAAATATACTTCATGTGTTGCATATTCACCTGAAGAACTAACTTCATTTATTGTAATATCGATATTTTTTTCCTTTTTAAAATGCTCAACTGTTGCTTGTATTGCTTTTTCTTTAGTGTTTGCCCATGCTTCTTCACTAAATTCCTTAGGCATACCTTGGTCGATAAGGAAAAACGCTATTAGAGCTAGAGCAATAATTGTCGTACCACCAAAAATAGATATAAATTTAATTCGTTTGTCTTTCATTAAATATTCCTCACATCATGTTTTCTTGTTTTTTTCAACAAGAGCAATTCTAAAACAAAATTTTAGTTATAACAATTAAATTTTTGTTACATGAAACTTATAATTTTGTAAGTTTTAATTTTATAAATAAGTGTTACTGAACATAATGCCAAACCCAATCGAGCTAAGTATTGTTCTAATCTTATCAGTCAATATTATTTTTTTGTTTCTGATAACTCCACTGAAAATGTGCCGAGATTGTTTTCTTTTGAAATTGTATTAATAATGTTGGTTATTTTATTTATTGTTTTATCATGCCTATCAAAGTTAGATAGTGATATTGTTAGAACTTTATTTTCAGGTGAATATATTGTATAGAGAATTCTTTTGTCAGGAGAAAATCCGTGTTCTACGAGACCATCTATAATTTTTTTAGTTAATTCAACTTCTCCAATCTTTTTGTTTATCTCTTCTACTACTTTTAGTTGTTCTTCGGAATTCGCAACAAATGCATATGAGGAAATATCTGTAACAGATTGGGAATTACGATTATAAAATACGTAGATGCCAATTGTAATTAACAAAAGAATAATGGAAATAGTGATCTTTTTGATGTTAATTCCTCCTCACATGCAAAGTATGTATTATTTTTAAAATATATGATTCTAAAGAGGAAAATGTACAGGAGAAAAGGAATAGGAGGGATAGCAAAGTCCAAAAATGAGGGAATGATATATATTATGCTTTCTTAATTCTAGGTTTCTACCAATCCTTGAGGGAGAGTGATCCGAAACCAATGAATTTTACAAGGTATAGGAGTTAAGCATGAATTGTATAGTCGATGGACTTAGACATTTAATAAAAAATCATACCGACACTGAAAAGAGTCTATATGCTTGGAGAACTAATGGGAAAAACCGGCAAAAAAGTTGCCGGTTTTGGGATGATAATCAATTTTATTTTGTATCGTTTTTATTTTCAAATCGACCAGAAGCTAGTTTTTTGTTAGCTTCTGCTTGTTGGATTTGTTGTCTAATTTGATTAACATCAGCCTCATTCCCGAATTCTTGGTTCATCGAGTTCATTGTACCAGAAGCTTGCTTTTTGTTAGCTTCCGCTTGTTGGATTTGTTGTTTAATTTGATTAACATCAGTTTCATTCCCGAATTCTTGGTTCATCGAGTTCATTGTACCAGAAGCTTGTTTTTTGTTAGCTTCTGCTTGTTGAATTTGTTGTCTAATTTGATTAACATCAGTTTCATTCCCGAATTCTTGGTTCATCGAGTTAAAGTTTTGGTTGTTTTTATTCATGTATTTCACCTCCTAAAATTAGTCTGTACAAAAGATGCTTTATTATTCGTAGGTTATCCTAAATGAAGTAGTATTGATTCACCAAGCATTATTTAAAGTGATTTTCATAAAAAATCATTTATTGAGTAAGAAAAAAAGCGTTGTCCCATGCTACAGTAAGCTAATGAACAATTTGAGAATTAAATGAAAATAGAGCATAAAAGACGCTCTAAAAAACTCATAAATCCCATGTTCAATGGAATAGCCCAGAAAATAAACCCTAAAAGGACAACAGGTATCAAAAATATTTTAGGTGAAAGAGTTTTTAGGAATATTTCAACGTAGATTCTCACACAAACTAAAATAACAACTATTAATATAATCATCGAAGGTAAGAAGTATAACAAACTTGTTCCTTTTGATAACCATGAAAATATATGCATAACATTACCTCGTAATAAATGGAACAGTTAAAAACCCCAGCGTTAAACTGGGGAACGGTTTGTCAGGTTTAATCAAATACTATTTTTCTGGATAAGCCACATGCATCGGTGGGGGAACTAACCAGCCTTTAGTCTTATTAAGACGTAACAGTTTTGCGCCGAGTTGAGCTTTACCTGTGTGAAATTGAGCGTACATTAAAGCAATATCCTCCCTAGTTGATATGCCCATAACTTGACTACATGTAACTAACCCCGCAGCAAGGTCACCTGTTAGGGCTGCACTAATTTCAGGATCATTGAATTTCGCACCAGGGGGGATATCCTCAATTCGTGCAACTGGTCTCTCCGGTGGTGCAGGCGGGAGAGCAACGCCGTTAGTTTTTAGTATTTTTTCTAACTGTTTTGCTTCTTCTCTACAAGTGTCGATGATATCTTCGATTATTTTTCTTAAATCTTCATCACCAGAATGATTCTAAAACGTTTGATATCCAGCGATAAAGCCATAATTTACAGTGAGATGTGTCCAGATACTAAAGACTTCTCCGTAGTGTAATGGCTCGTCTTTTGGGTTGCCACTAAGTAATCCCATACTTGCACTTCCTCTCTTATTTGAACATTTTCAAACATGGATAGTATGGGTTAAAAAAGAAAAATAATTCGATTTTTAGCAATTACAAAGACCACTTGTTCGAAGTGACCATGACAGAAATGAAGGAAAGATAAAAAGAAATTGTATACCACTATTACAATGCTTGTTTGTCACTTCTGTTTAGAAAAATAAAATGATAAAAGGGTCACTTGGGATGGAGTGACCCTTAGAAGGAAATCGGGATGCAAAGCAAATTTACTTTACATATTTAGAATATGATTTAGAAGTTATGATTAAATAGTTTATTAACCATGAAATTGTATTTAAAAATATAGAATAGGGAATTGTTTAAATTATTATAATTGGGATAGCGTAGTGCTTTTTAAAAATCGGGGCGATGCATGTGCAATACATAGCTATTCCGAAGATAATGTATGTTCTAGTATTTAAAAACAATACAACTAAAAAGTACATCTGAAAATCTTAGAAGAGACACGGGGGATACTACAAAATGTATTCATTTGATGAGGAAAACGTATTTCGTAATAACTTAGATGAATCGTTTCATTTATCAAATCAACTTGTTCCTATATTAATGAAAAAAGTTCAGAACGTCTTAGACTTGTTGCTGCTAACAATTTAAACCATAGTCCGTTAAAAAGGTTAAGAATAGCTGTAAATTGTATTCATAACTTAACCCTAATATACAATACAAATTCAATGGCAGTATGTAGTTGCAAGTATAATACCTCCAAATATCGTATTAGTTAAAAAGGAGCGTTATCGTTCACATGAAAATTATAAGGAGCTTCAGAAATACAAGCCGAAAAGTCATTAAATAAGCAATTCTTTATGCCCGGAGATTTTCGTCTAAATCTAAAGACAAAAATTCCTAAACGAACATGTTGAATTTTTTATATAAACCAAAAAGAAATAGTTGTTGATGGATAAGACCAATCACAGTTGGATAAAATATTTGTGAACATAAAAAGTTCAAATTTCAAGGATTGGGAGGACTAAATATGTCATCTGAAATGGGAGAAATACATCGTACTGGTCGAGACATTAACGACGTAATAGTACATTTTGGTGGGCAAGCCGAGAGTGTTTTTAGTTCATTGGCTGAACAAGGTCGACTTTCAATACAAAAGAAAGCAGACGAATTAGCTGTACAGTATCTTGAAAGTAATCCTAATCCAGACTATTATGATTGTGTTGAAATTGTAGCAGAAGGCGTTTTGACAGCAGGGAACGAAATAAAGGCTAGCAGTGGTTCTTGGGGAGAATCAGTAGATGCCGCACTTGGTGCTGGTGTTGCAATTCCAGCTGCAAAAATAGCTTGTAAAAGAATAACGATGTCTTAACATTAATTTTTGAAAAAGCGTAGGCGTAAAAAGCTTATGCTTTTTGATATTTATTGATTTCTTTTATCCTCTCCTCAATAGTAATTTTGGTTGTTAGGCCATTCTTGTCCATAATATCTGGGAAAAGAATGATAATGCCATTGGTTTTTACAAGAAAATAGGTTTTATCCATGAAACACGTATTATGGAATTTAATGAGCGCCGTACAAAAGCATTAGCATTACAGTGTAAGCAACTAAAATACTAAACGCCTGTATACATTAACAAAATGACAGGCGTTTAGTATCTAATAGACGTCTCCTATTGATCGGTCTCAATTGGCCTTAGTAATCTAGAACTTCGATTTTGTCCTCTCCTAATTATACTCAGATCATAAAATCTTTGGTAATCGTTTCTTTCTAGAAATCCTTATATATATTAATCATAAGAATATTATCAAAAATATGGCGAGTTATTTTTTTTTGAAGATATTTCAGCATTAAAAATCATACATAAAGTTTTAATCCCCTGTTGTAATTGTTGTTCACTCATAAATGAAAAACTTAATCGTAAATGACATTTTTCATGTTCTACTGGAAAACAAGCAGAACCTGGTAAAAATGATACGAGATTTTTTTTAGCTTCTATAAGAAGTTGATTTGTATCCATCCAATTCGGAAGAGTAATCCATATGTTTAGTCCCCCTTTAGGTACCATCCACGTAATCCCGTCAGGAGAGTATTGTGATAGTAATTCGAGTGACAAATCCCGTCTTACTTTTAAGGCTGTTCTTAATTTTTTCATATGATCTATCATTTTCTTTGAAGTAATAAAGGGTAATAATGACTTTTGTGTTAGTAAAGGACTACCCAAATCTGCATTAGATTTAGCAGCCAGTAGACGATTGAAAATAGAACCTGATGCTGAGAGAATTCCAATTCTGCAACTTGGAGCTAGCGTTTTACTTAACCCTTTTAAATAAATTACATGACCATAATTATCCATACTTTTAATAGGAGCAGGGGGCTTTTTATCAAAATAAATCTCACTCCATGGGTCATCTTCTACAATAATACATTGAATACTTTTAGCGATTTCCAAAATTTGTCTACGTCGCTTATGTGACATAACTACACCAGTGGGGTTATGAAAGGTAGGTATTGTATAAATAATCTTTGGTTTGTATTTATCACACAAATTTTGAAGTATATTTAAATTCATACCATCACTATCTACTGGAACAGTAAGTATGGTAGCCCCTCTTCCTCTAAAAATGTCTATCGCTCCTGGATACGTGGGACTTTCCATTATCACAACATCATTTGGACCAATAAATGTTCGAGCAATAAGATCTATTCCTTGTTGAGATCCATTTGTAACTAAAAGGTTTTCAGGTGTAGTAGGAACATCGAATTGTTTTAAATAGTTAGACATTGCTTCTCTCAGTTTATACTCACCTTGGATTTCACTATATCGAGATAATATCCTTGGATTTTCAGAAAGCATTTTATGAATTTCTTTTTCTAAATATTGATTAGGGAGAAGCCCTGGGTCAATCATTGATGACGAGAGTTGAATTTCACCTTGAACGTGATGAAAGTGAGAAAACTGCGCTCTTGGGAGATAATCTTGTATCGATAACTGCCAATTAAATGGTGGTTCATCTGTTTTTGAATCATTTATATCTGATTCGTCAGTATTCACAAACGTTCCTTTTCCTTGAATAGAAATAATAAAATTTTCTTTTTCGAGTTCTTTATAGGCTTTGACTACAGTAACAAAGCTAACTTCTAATTTTTTAGATAATTCCCGGACAGAAGGTAACTGGCTTCCTTCTCGTAATAGACCCGATCGTATATGGTCAACTATTGATTGGAAAATTTGTTTAGAAAGAGAAGTCTCTGATTTTCGTTGAATTTCAATATGCATGTCTATCCTCCATAAAGTGTTATAGAAGTGTATTGAGTGTTATACCTAGTTTCGTTATAAAATAAGGTGATTCAAATGAACACATTATAACATTAGGGAGGATGCTTTGCTATGTATACAGTAGGTAGGTGAGTTATATAAAATTACAGAATATTTAAACAATTATAAAATGTAAACAGGAGGGTTTATTTAATGAAATATTATGTAGTGGATGCTTTTGCGGAAAAAATATTTGAGGGTAATCCTGCAGGTGTTTGTATTATGGATGAGTGGCTGCCTGAAAAAGTGATGGAGAATATAGCTATCGAAAACAATCTTTCTGAAACAGCATTTGCTGTAAAAGAAAAGAATAGAGACAGTTATCATTTAAGATGGTTTACACCTGGAGGAGAAATTGATCTTTGTGGACATGCTACCATAGCTACTGCTTATACTATCACTAACTTTTATGACAAAGACCTTAAAAATATCAGATTTCAAACTAAGAGTGGAGAACTGCTTGTTGTGAAGAAAAATGATCTTTATGAATTAGATTTCCCAAGTATAAAGCTTAAAGAATATACATTGACAAAACAGATGGTGGAGGCACTTGGTATAGAACCTGTAGAAACTTTTTTAGGTAGAGATTTGGTGTTTGTACTTGAAAAAGAAGAAGATGTACGCAACTTGTCTCCTGATTTTACTAAATTAGCGAAATTTCCGGAGGGACTTGCTGTTTTTGTGACTGCAAAAGGAAATGAAGTTGATTTTGTTTCTAGAGCCTTTTGGCCAAAACTAAATGTAAATGAAGATCCAGTTTGCGGTTCAGCACATTGTAGTTTAATTCCATTATGGGCAAAACGACTAGGAAAAAATGAAATGATTGCTAGACAACTCTCTAAACGTGGTGGAACACTATACTGTAAATACAACGATGTTAGAGTAAAGATTAGTGGCTCAGCTGTTTTATATTCAATTGCGGATCTACAATTATAAAAGCGAAAAAGACTTCAAAAAAAACAATTTTCAAGATTGTAAAAGATAAGAATGGTGATTTTAAACTATGAATACCAAAGGTTTTGACCCAGAAAATTTTTTAGCAAATCGTATTAAAACCATTAAGCCATCAGGTATTAGACGCTTTTTCGATTTAGCTTATCAAATGGACAATGTTATATCACTAGGAGTAGGTGAGCCTGATTATGTAACGCCATTAAATTTTCGTGAAGCAAGCATTTTATCATTAGAGAAAGGTTACACGGCTTATTCTCCTAATGCTGGGCTTATTCAACTTCGAAAAGAAATTTCTGACTATTTATACAATAAATTTAATGCCAAATATTCATTTGAAAATGAAATTTTAGTAACTGTAGGATCTTCTGAAGCTCTTGATATTGCTATAAGAACTATCGTTAATCCTGGTGATGAAATAATAGTGATAGAACCTAGCTATGTATCGTACTCTCCAATTATTGAAATGGCGGGTGGAAAAGTAGTAACTATCCAAGCATTGGCTAATTTTGATTTTAAGCTCCAACCTGAGCAATTAGAAAAAGTTATAACAGAAAATACAAAAGGAATAATCATTTGCTCTCCTAATAATCCCACTGGAACTGTCCTAAATAGGAGAGACCTTGAAAAAATTGCTGAGGTAATAGTAAAACATAATTTACTGGTCCTTTCGGATGAAATTTATGCGGAAATTTCTTATGATGCCCCCTTTACAAGTATGGTTTCCATCCCAGGTATGAAGGGTAGAACCATTTTAATAAATGGATTTTCAAAAGGTTTTGCTATGACAGGATGGAGATTAGGATTTGCTTGTGGACCATCAGAAATTATTCAAGGAATGTTGAAGGTACATCAATATTCCATAATGTGCGCTCCTACAATGTCTCAATTTGCAGCCATAGAAGCTTTAAGAAATGGTCAGGGGCAAGTTAGAAAAATGGTACAAAGTTATAACGACCGTAGACGTTATATTGTTAAAGAATTCAATGAAATGGGACTTTCATGTCATTTACCAGGAGGAGCTTTTTATGTATTCCCAGATATTTCTTCAACAGGCTTATCAAGTGAAGAATTTGCTGAAAAACTACTAATAGATGAACATGTTGCTGTAGTACCAGGTTCAGTATTCGGTAAAGGTGGTGAAGGGTATATAAGATGTAGTTATGCTACTCGTTTTGAACTTTTACAAGAAGCCATGCTACGAATTAAAAGATTCATAGATAAAGAAATTTTATAAAATATTTATCCAACAGAAAAGAAGTGAAATTAAGAAATTGAAAATTCATTATGCTTGGATAATTGTACTAGTCATATTTATAAATCTATTAGCTGTTCAAGGCGTTCGTTTATCATTTGGTGCATTTATTGAGCCTTGGGAAAATGACTTTCAATTGGACCGAGGAACAATTTCACTTATCTCAACAATTAGTTTTATTGTTTATGGGGTATCACAACCATTTATTGGAACATTAGTTGATAAGTTTGGGCCGCGCTTAATACTTTCATTAAGTACTATTCTAGTGGCAATTAGCTTTTTATTGATGGCTTTTGTCAATGATTTTTGGCAATTGATGATTATTTACGGACTATTTGTATCAATTGGGGTTGGAGGAGCATCAAATGTAGCTGCAACGGTAGTTGTTACAAACTGGTTTAATAAAAAACGGGGACTTGCTTTAGCAATAGTAGAAACTGGGTTTGGTGCAGGGCAAATGTTACTTGTACCAGGGTCTCTTGCTTTAATACATTGGATTGGTTGGAAAGGAACTGTTAGTGTATTAGGCTTAATTTTGGCCACAGTAATCTTTCCAATAGTCTTGTTTTTCATACGAAATAATCCTGAAGATAAAGAGTTGGAACCTATAGGAGGCCATAGTAAAGAAGACAGTACAAAAATTAAAAAGAAAAAAAATAACACATTTTTTAATTGGGAAGTTTATCGAAAAAAACAATTTTGGTTCATTATTTTGCCTTTCGCGATTTGTGGTTTTACTACAACAGGATTAATGGACACTCACTTAATCTCTATTGCACAGTTATGTGGTTTTTCAACAAGCATAACTGGCATAGCAGTCAGTGTTTTAGCCGCATTTAATATAATAGGAATAATAATTTCAGGTGTTATAGCTGATCGATGGAGTAGTCGTAAGTTCCTAATTGTCTTATATATAATCCGGCCTCTTTCTCTTTTATTACTTTTCGATAATAGTAATCCTTATTTATTCATAATTTTTGCTATGATTTTTGGTTTAGTTGATTTTGCAACTGTAGCTCCTACTCAATTATTAGCGACCCAACATTTTAAAAATTATTCAATAGGTTTTATTATAGGCTGGCTATTTCTTAGTCATCAAATAGGTTCTGCATTAGGGGCATATGTTCCAGGTCTAATGTATAATTTCCATGCCAATTATAATTCTTCTTTTTATCTATCGATAATTATTTTATTAATTGGTGCAACTTTCACCTTTTTACTTCCTGAGCAAAAGACTCTAGAGAAAAAAAAACAAAGTACTATTTAAGTATGGGAGATTAACATCTAATTTAAATGTGTGCTTTCATTTAGGACATGTAAATAATTTTGTTTATTTTACTTATGTTGAATAAACAAAATGCGACAAGATAAACATTAATAGAAGACACCAAAGTCTAAAGACCATTCAGCAGATCTATATATTAGCATTCACCATGATGCTTTTGAGGATACAAATGTAAAAGGAATAACAACTCATTATGGAGTTAATAAAAGAAAAGATAAGAAATTGGCTAAAATTGTACAAAAAGCTATTTTTAATCAAAATATAGATACTCGCGATAGAGGTGTTCAAGGTAGCGATTACCTTGTTCTAAGAAAAAATTCTTCACCAGCAATTTTAATTGAGTTAGGCTTTACATCTAACGAAGATATGAAAAAACAATGAATTCAGCAGAATTCCAAGAAAAACGCAACAGGGTATTGTTGATGGCATCATTGAGTATTTTACTAGTTAACAAAATTACTAAATTGAAAATACAATTCTTTCTATGATTTAATCAGAAAGAATTGTATTTTTTGTATGTTCAATTGAATTAGTAAAAATAGGAGAGTTTTGTATTAAAAAAAGACGTAACATATCCAGATTATCTTAACATTTCCTTTAATTTATCTATCCAGAGACTTCATTAAATTCCCCACTATTAAACTAACGACGCAGGTTAGCTTAACAAGAAACACTGAACTAAGCTAAGTAGTAATCTTATGTTCTCAAGCAGTATTAAGACAAAATGATTTCGAGAAAAGGCGAAAAATTATGAATGTCTCTTCAGCGGCTACACGTATTGAAGGGACAGAAGAAAGCATTCATTACGCATCTGCTATAAGGAGCGATAAATGCTATGACAGTTGGATATCTCCTCCTTATAAAGTGGATTGACCAGTAACCTCTATCTATCTTGTCATTCATATCTTCGCTTGTTATACGGGATCACTTTGCCCCCAACCAGCCTAATCAGGTGTTAACAAGTAGGGGGCGAACAGTTTAGTTATCGGGATCAAGACCCATGGGCAGGTCCGTTCTACCCCGGCTACTATCAATCTATAAATTGAATAAAAACAGTCAACAAAATTTATCCAGTTGACCTTATAATCCGAACGGAGCAGGTTTATTGAATAGCGTCGTTTGACTTGTGCTCAACAATCGGGCCATAATGTGGAATAATAAAATTCGTTATTATTTTAATATGTAGCAGACTTAGTAATTACATTTTTTTATTTTTTAAACAATAAGGAGAGGCAATATGGAAGTAGTATATTTTGCAGGTGGATGTTTATGGGGAGTACAAGCTTTTATAAAAACTTTACCTGGAGTTAAGTTTACAGAAGCAGGAAGAGCTAATGGGACAAGTCATACACTTGAGGGTGATTATGATGGATATGCCGAATGTGTAAAAACAAGATTTGATCCGACAGTTGTAACAATCAGGGAATTAATGGGGTATTTATTTGAAATCATTGATCCATACAGTTTGAATAAACAAGGACAGGATGTTGGCGAGAAATATAGAACCGGAGTATATAGTGAAAAGCCTGAACACTTAAAAGAGGCGAAGGCGTTTCTTTGTGAGAGAAATGATTACGACCTTATAGTTGTTGAAGTATTACCTCTTACAAACTATATGAGAAGTGCAGAAGAACATCAAGATCGGTTAGCTAAATGTCCAAATGATTATTGTCATATTCCAGAAGAAATATTAAGTAGGTATAAGTAAGGGAGATTATTAAAAGATGGTTTATGGCATCTTTAGTTTTCAGAAATACTTTACCCTATAATAAGGGGAGCAGAACTGTTTAATCATTTCAACGATCGGGCGCGATTGTTTAATTAGCGTCTCTGTTCTTCTTATACTCCCATGAAAATAAAATCTCTGGCACTAAAAAAGTCTCCATGCTAAAACAAACGCGACCTTTATATTCAAAAAAATGGTAGCGCCTAAAATAAAGATCTGGTTTAGTCAGAGAATACTTTAAAGATGTTCGATTTGCGATTGCTCCCGGTGCCGGTTATGGCGTTTGGGGGACACAGTCAGGAAAAGACATTTTAGTGCGTAATGGCGATGCCTTATTTAAAGGGAAACCAATTCCTGATGAATATACATCAACCATCAACCGAGAATAATATATCCAGTTTATTCCATCTTGTAAAACATAAATAAATTCAACAGGGTCACTTGGGTCAGAGTAACCCAAAGCCTAAAAGTTATGTGCAGAGCTAAGCTAATTTGCTTAACACTACTATAATTATGTTGCGATAGTATGATTTGTATAGTGGATGGCCTTATAAATCGAATAAAAATAAAAAACAATAACTCGAGGTTGTTTTACAGTTTTAAGGAAGTGTAAGTGGAATTTTTCAGAACAATATGAGGAAAGAAACTAAAAAAGGGTCACTAGGTTGGAAGTGACCCTAAGTAATAAATGAGGGAGGATGTGACGGTCAACCAACGCCACAACCTAATAAGTGCGTGCGATACACTCAATACTAATGTGAGCAAGTTAAGGTTAATTATACATAAAAAAAGCCACAGCGTATGACGACGCCAAGCTTAGAATTGGTAGCTATTGGGATAAATCGCCATCACATGTATAATAAAGGGATAGCGTGTGCGATAACAGTTTGGAGCGATGCAATAAGTTGCTATCCCAAAATAAATATTGTAATTGTAATCGAGAACATTACAACGCAATAAAAATGGTTATTTTTTAAATCGGAAGTGACCAATTATAGCCCATTAATAATTTAATGTTTTGACATGAAAAAAGTTGCGAAGATGAAATTTATTGATGACACTAATATTTTATGCTCCAATAGAAAAAAATTGGTTTTTAAATGCAATAAAAAACTGTGGCGCTCGCCAACGCCACAGTCTATATAAGTGTATGCAGTACACTCAATATTAATTTGTGCAAATTGTTGCCTATATATAAGTAATAGCATCCGTTGCTGGTCCTCATACACTAAAGTTCAGAATTGCTTACCCTTTACGGTTTAGTAAAAGCAAAACGCTCACTTGGGATAAAAGTGAACCTTAGAACCAAGGTGAGTACCTGATCTTTTTGTGTTCATAATAATAAGATGAAGCTACTTAGTTGCTTCATCGCTAAGATTCTTCTCAGAAACTTCTTCAGTATAAGCATTTACAGTTTTTTCTTTAGCTTCTTTTTGCTCACTAGCTGGAGCTTCTTCTGATGCTGCTTCATCCTCATTACATGCAGTTAGTATTAATGTAGACAATACTCCTATATAAAATATTTTCTTCATTGCTATACCTCCTTTAGTATTATCATTCTGGTGAATGTATTATTAATATACAGATAAATGTAGTTAGTTATCTGTTTTGCTATATCTATACATGGTAGGAGTAAAAATAATGTCTAGTGCCTTTTTACAATTGGGGAGAGCATTGAAATACACAAAAATAATCCAAAAAATGTTCAGTATAGTATTAGCTCTATTTCCAATACTAAACCTGTATTAAAATAATATTTAATTAAGGAAGGAGGCTTTTATTAGTGAGATTTCTAACATGGGGAGTAATAGGAGCTGTTATTTTAGGTGTAGCTAGAGGAATGCAAAATGGCACTTTTCAACAGTTCACAAAAAACATTTCAAATAAGTTAAATCTACAGAATGCTCAACAAATGATGCAGCCAATACAACAGATGACACAACCGTTGCAGCAAATGTCTCAGCCTTTACAACAGATGAACCAATCTTCACAACAATCGAAACAACCTCAACAACAAACAAATCAATCTTCACAACAAATGAACCAATCATTACAAAATGCAGCCGTTAACACATCAACTGGTAATTCATCAAAATAATAATGTATACAAATGAACAATTGCTATGAGATGAGAGGGTTTTGGTGGGAAGAGTAATTTTATCGCATGAGTATTATTGATATCCATCTACAATATGATTAATGTAGATGGAGAGTGATTATTTATGAAGAAGTTATCTATAATATATTGCGCAGCAAACGGTAAGGGGCATGTGATTAATAAATTTGAAAATACGATACCTGTATTACCTAATGTAGGAGATAAAGTAGGGTTAGGAAATGCATTTTACAAAGTAGAAAGACGGGACTTTGTATACGTAGAAGAATCTAATACTGTAGAAGTATATATTTACTTGAATTAATGCATAAAGTCACGTCCAACAAGGCGTGGCTTATTATGCATTTAATACTTCCTCACTTATTTAAAAACTTTACCACCTTTAAACGATTTCAAATCAAACGTTATAGAAAGATTGAAAGGGTTAGGAGATATTCATAAGCCTTTTTGAATGCTTCAATAAAAGAAAAGTTAAGACAAGAGACTACTAAAAGTGCCAATGCAGAAAGTTTTTTTCTAAATGCACCGGAGAAAAATCTTAATTTTCCCATTCACATTTCATCAGTAATTGCTCTCCATTTAATCATGCTGATAAATAAGTTGAACAGATGACGAATTCTTCACAAGTTGAATAGTAACATTTCCGCTCGAATGTTTAATCGCATTGGAAATTAAATTTTCAATTACACGTTTAACAGCAGATGAATCGCCTGTGATATAAATTTCATCCTCTGAAATAAGGATTGATGGTTCTATTTTTGCTTTATTGAAATCATCATAAAAACCAATTAAAAATTCAACTAGCAATTTATTTAATTTAATGTTTTCCACAAATAACGGTACTAGTAATTTGGCATAGCTAATAAAAAGACGATACTATAAACATTGCTCAATTGCTTAAGATTTAATGCATTTTGTTTTAATAAGAAACCAGAGTAATTTATCTCTTGAAATATTATATAGTAGTACTTTTGAAAAGCCACTCATTTTTATGTTTTTAAATGAGTGGCTTTTTTAAAATTATTATTAAATGGCGGATGAATTTTTATCCACACCGAAATATGGACCCTATGCTGATTTTTCATATGACCATTTGTTATGAAAAGACAAGTTAAATTTTAATTCCATATCTTCCGTAAAACATGAAAGGCTTTCAATGCGCTATGAGAACGATCGAGATGGACGATGGTACGTGTTACTGAATCTCGATACACTTTATAACGTCATTTTTATCGTAAAAATAAAAAAGTTAAATAACTTAAACATTTTTTAGTAGCAGAAATATTTGTCCTTTAACAACCATAACGGAACGTATACATTTTATATGCACCTTATATCAGCTTAAATTAATGTAAAACTCCAAGATAGAGCGAGACTTATTTTAATTATAAAAAAGTGGGGATGACTAACTGTGTAAACTTTATGTCCTTTTACAACAGATATTACAGGGGATGAATTAAAGGTGGTTGGATAAGAAAGTGGATATTTCTATTAATAGAACGAACAACAGCGATTCTTCATTATCTAAAGATTTTTCAGATTAAAGTAGTATATTGAAATTTTAAAGAGCAAATAAAAAATGTAAATAGTTTTTTAGCAAAAACGGAACAGCATCTCATTTTACAAATTGTTATAATGAATTCGCCATACAGAAGAAGGTAGGTTGATACATTGAATTACAATGATGACATTAAGCGTAGTATCACATATATTGAAATGCACATTAAGGAAGAACTTACCGCTAATGAGATTGCAGAACATGTCGGCTATTCTGTTTTCCACTTTTGTAGAGTTTTCAGTTTGTATCAAGGAACACCTCTTATGGATTTTGTTCGTAAAAAAAGATTAATTCAAGCTAGAGGAGAACTTCTATCAAACAGAAAAATCATTGACATTGCTTTAGATTATGGTTTTAAAACAGCAAGTGGATTTTCCAAAGCGTTTCGGAAAGAATTTGGTTACAGCCCAACTGTTTATATTGCTAGAAACAATAGCTTGAGCAGAAGCGAAAATATGTTAAAAATTGAAAGTTGTAACATGAATCCTACCTTTACTAAAAAATCTGCTTTTAAGGTTGCAGGTTATGGAATCAAAACCAATATCTCAAATGGGTATACGAAAGATATTGCTGCATATTGGGATACTTATACTGGTGAAAATCTAGAGAGCAAAATGTATGAACAATTGAATCCACCAAAGCATGGAGAAGTTGGGATTTGCGTTTCTTCACCTGATCAAAGTAATGTCAAATATTTGTTCGGTGTTATTGTTGATGATTATTCAAAGGTAACGTCGGATATGATGACAATTGAGGTTCCAAAAGCGGAATATGCCGTTTTCACAACTCCGCCTGTTGACAATGTTGCAACAGCAGCAACATACAATGCAGACCCATTATCAGAAGTTGTAAAGGCAACATGGAAATACATTTTTGAAGAATGGTTTCAAGACAGTGAATATGTTTTTGACGAAGCAAAAATAGACTTTGAATTTTACGATGAACGTTGTCATGGTTTAGAAAATGCAGTAATGGAAATTTATGTACCAATTAAAAAGAAATTATAAGTTTTAATCAATAAAATTGAGGTGCGGAAGTTTCTATAATCCAATTAAAATTCTTCCGCATATAAAATCGGAGGAAATGAAATGTTTAGTTATTATGGTGCATTAAGTACGGAAGTATATGATTTTACCAAACCAGTGGGGTATTCAATTGACGGTGATATTGAATATTATCTTGAAAGATTACAAGGGACTAAAGGGAAGATTCTTGAAGCTGCTGTCGGATCAGGCCGATTCTTAATTCCTTTACTTGAAAATGGATTTATTGTTGATGGCATTGACTATTCGACTGAAATGTTAGATTCTTGTCGAAAACGATGCAAAGAAAGAGGCTTAAATCCGAAGCTATATGAAGGTAACTTACGTAGTTTTTCTTTAGAATCAAAATATGAAGCTGTCGTAATACCTACAGGCTCTTTTTGCTTGATTGAAAATTTAATGGATGCTAAAGATGCTCTGAAATGCTTTTATAAGCATCTAATGCCAGGAGGACGTGTAATAGTTGATTTGGAATTACCAAGCAATTGGCGTACAGGAGAAATTACTACTGCAACCTTCCCTCTTTCTAACGAAGAAGGCATTTCATTAGAAAGCAAATCAATTGAAATCAACTGGGTCGACCAATATACCTTATCTTATTTAAAATACGAGAAATGGAGTAAAGGTAAGCTCGTAAACACAGAATTACAGAAGTTTGCAATGAGATGGTACGGAATCGAAGAATTTAAACTTATATTAGAAAGCGTTGGTTTTTCTGATGTTACTTGTTCTGCCGATTATACTTACAAAAAGCAACCATTAAAGGATAGCCAACTAATTACATTTGAAGCTGTACGAAAATAATATAATCGACATTATAAAGAGCAAAACATTTAATTTTAAAAACGGTCCGTCCTCTGATAGAAAAGATAATTAACGAACTATTTTGCATTATATAATCCCGAATATTCGTATTAAAGTGGTGAAAGTGCTATCCGCCCATCGGCTGAACACTTCATAGATTATATAAAACACGAATATTATATTTAAAGTTATCTTTCACAAATGTTTGTAGAATAAACTTTATTTATCATCAAAGGACAATAAAAACAACAATCAATGGAAAAAACGCCATATTTAATTGACATATAGTCCATATATGTGATGATTACAACAATCTAATATAAACAAGGGAAACCCCCAAGTTGTACAAATTAACGTTATTTCTAAATGTTAATTTGTATTTAACTTGGGGTTTTTTCGTGTGATTTTAAGGAAAGAGGGATTTATTATGAATAACACGATTACTAAAAAAAGCACGTTGGAAGAAGCATATCTAGATCAAGAACTGGATAGTGTATGGTCACAAAATTCGAAGAACGTATATCGAAGAAATATTAAAAAGATTTCGGAACATACTGCAAAAAATGGTTAAAAGATCATTATGGAAACTACCAACCAAGTACACTTAACCAACAAAAAAGTACAATGACTTCTCTATTTAGACATTTAAATAATGAGGGAGTTATAAATAATAATCCGTTTTTGAACGTAACCATTGAAGATTATTCAGGTGATACGCATTTATCAAAAGACTTAGATATTATGGAGCTGTACCAAGTATACAAAGCTGCGCATGAATTACAAGCAGTTGGAGTTAATATTCTCGCGCCAATGCTGTTAGATATTTATACTGGATTACGTTCCACGAATTTAATTAAATTAAAGGTTAAGTCACTTGAAAGGGAAGAATGTTCTATTAATATTATTCTTGATAAAGAAGATAAAGAAGATAGAGAGGATAGAGAAACACCAATTATTAATTCAAAAAATAGGGAAGGCGTACTTCCAATACCACAAAAAGCAATGGCCGTACTTTGTGAATATTCTAAAGGAAAGTCACCTTTAAGATCCTTTACTTTATGGGTTAAAAGGAAAGGCCTTTTCCAACAAACAGATGAATTACATTGTGAAAAAAATTTGTGAACATCTAGGATGGATTGTAGAAATGCCGGTCTCCGATGGAAGTGACATGAAAAAGAAAATTAAGACCAATAAGTATTTCACACCACATGGATTACGTTATTCAATAGCGGGCATATTTCACGATATTGGAGTCGAACTATTCGCATGCTACTTTTACATTCTAAAAAACAGTCTTTAGGTCCTTTAAGTCGCTATATTTTTAGATTTTCTAGAGAATATAAACAGCTACGTGCAGCCCAGATTTTATTGGAAACAGTTATAGAGACTGCATTAGAAATGGAAGATAGATTTGGTGTACCAATGGATTTGGAATCTATCTATGAACAACTACCTAATGCATATGAAAACCTATTAAAAAATTCATCCTATATTATTGTATTTAAAGATCAGCTAATTCGTTTTACTTTTTCGAAAATGGAACACGCAATGGTATCGAATCCAAGTACTTACTCTACTAATTATTTTACTAGTTCAATCGAAGGTAATATTGAAATATCACCATTTCAGTTCGCTGGAGTAAAACCCTAATACTAATCATCAACAAGTCGGATATCAACAAGAAGGATTTACAACGCCATCAACAAATATTAATTATCCATATCAACAGCATTCTATAACTAATCAGATAACTACCCAATAATTATGGGTAGTTTCTTCCCTAGGAGGAAATCAAAAAATTCAAAAGAATCAATTGCTTTCTTTTTCTGTTCAAATTCAACGTGTGTATAGACTTGAGTTGATGTAATACTTTCATGGCCGAGTAGTTATTGAAGTATTCGTAAATCAACATTTTCTTTGTTTTGCTGTAACATCAATGTTGCAAAAGTATGCCGTAAGTGAAGTAGCGAGAAGCGGGTAGGTGGGAGTCCAGCCTTTTTCAATACATCTTTAAAGATGACATGTAAACCCCGCGGATCTAATGCTTTACGATTTTTATTTAAAAAAACAGGTTCTTGATATGATCTTAAAGAAGCTTTATAAGATGCCAGAAGCGGCATTAAGTGTGGATGAAGGGGCAATATCCGTTCTTTTTTCCCTTTTCCCTCTATTCGAATTGTTTCATTTACAAAATCGACTTGTTCCCAGGTTAATGAAACGAGTTCAGATCGCCTCAGACCTGTTGTTGCTAACAATTTAAACATTATCTCATCTCGCATAGAAAAACGTGATTCGGCGCGTTCTAAATAGTCAAATAGCTGCTTTAGATCCGTTATGTCATATAGCCAGGAAGTTTATTATCGGTTTTTGGCGATTCAATCCCGTACGTAAAATCATTCACAAAATATTGTTCCTTTAAACAATATTTTGTGAATTGCAAGTACTCTAGTAGCTTATTTTATTTTTAGAATTGCAATGGACTTAGTTAAACCTTCTGTTGATGTTTTAATGGAAAAAAGTGTGGATCAGGAACTTCTAGACGAGTATGAAGCTACTATTCATGAATTTAATCAAGTGCAACGAATAGACAAAATTCGCGCAAGAGAACACGGTCACTATAAGATTCTAGACCTTCGTCTATCACTTAATCATGATTTAACAATAATACCCAGATGTAGGGGACGTCCTTATTCACGTAAATCCTTACTATCTAGAAGCTAATCAAAAGTAACCTATAAAAACCTCACTTTAAATGTGAATTGCGCCCCAATTGTTAGACACATCTAACAATTGGAGGTGCAGTTTTTGTATGGTCAAAAAATATACTGCCAAAGATAAATTACAAGCTGTTGAGCGACTTAAATGGAAAGGAAAGTTCCTATGATATAGCTAAATCTATGGAGACTGATAATAAAGCAATCCTTAAATGGGTTAAGCAATATGAATACAATGGTCACAACTTTCTAGTTATCGGAAGTTTCCTATAATTTATCGTTCAAAAGGGGATTATTCGTTTTAAAAATGCTAATTATCGTTTAATGTAGATTTGTCCAATATTCATAAAAAATATTCATAAGAGTGACAAATTTAGCTGGTTGTTACAGAATCAAGATACATGTTGGTTGAAGAATAAATACATATATTCTTGATATTAGAACGAGGAAATCTGAAGAGTCGAACGTGCAAATTTGTATGTTCGACTCTTCTTAATTAAGTTACATAATATATAGAACAATTGATAAATCTGTTTTAAAATATTGGTGAAGCATTTAGCTTTAAGCGGGGTCCCTTTAGAAAAATGTGGATTTACAACGTTAAGGCAAATATGAATAAACAAGAGCAAGCACAACCTTATTAGGTGATGTGTTTGCTCTTGTTTCAAATAGCGATAGATTGTGGCTTTGTAGCCAGACCTAGATTAAAATAGAATAATAAAAATATTTTAATTTTATGCAACTAATTACTATTCAGAATGCCCTAACGATATGTAAGGAAAGAAGAGGTGTTATAGATGGAATCTGAATTTCTAGTATAAAAAGCTCATTTTGATGAAAATTTAGATTCGGCGTTAGATGTAATTGAAAAACTGTTACATTTTTTTCCACGAATAAACTTCGTTACATCTGAATTAAGCCAAATCCGTAAAATAAATAATTCATCCCAATCAATTATTCCTATCCCATTAGAGATATTTAATGAATTATATCCTTTGTTCATTTTTATACATTAAATTGATAACACACTGAAGTATGGACTCTCTCTCAGCAAGAGCTTCGTTGGCTATTAGAAGGACTATCGATTCAGAAGCCAAAGGCAATTGTGAAATCTGCAAAAGGTGTCTTTAAACCGGTCTATTATTAATGGTACCATTATCTATATATGAAACTGAACGGAAATGTGGTAATCGATTTGACGAATGTTAATCCGAAGTAAGAAGAGGTGGAGCCAGATTTATGCGGATACAACGATAAGGACAAACATATCCAAACCACGCTTTTTGGTGCATTTTTACTTCAACTTACGTGGCAGAATAATGAAAAATTAGTTAATATTAAAAATAAACATTTTTGTAAAGAAAAGGGGAGAAATTTATGTTTTCTAATGAAGAAAGAGAGTCTATTTATAAAGTTATTTATAATAGGAGAGATATTCGAAGTTTTTTGTCAACTCCTATCCCTGAAAACATTATACATAGAATATTAAATGCAGCTCATCATGCACCTTCAGTAGGATTTATGCAACCTTGGAACTTTATTTTGATTTCCACTGATGAAATTAAAGAAAAATTGGCTTGGGCAGCTGAAAAAGAAAGCCGAGCATTAGCTATTCATTATGATGGGGAAAAACAAATGAAATTCCTTGATTTAAAAATTGAGGGTTTAAAAGAAGCTCCTATAACTATTTGTGTTACATGTGACCCTACAAGAGGAGGTTCCCATGTATTAGGACGAAATTCAATTCCTGAAACAGATATATTATCAACAGCCTGTGCTATTCAAAATATGTGGTTAGCAGCTTGTGCTGAAGGACTTGCGATGGGGTGGGTAAGTTTTTATAAAAAGAATGATATTAGAGACATTTTAGAAATACCACCACACATCGATCCCATTGCTCTTATATCAATCGGTTATACTGAAAATTACCCAGAAAAGCCCATTTTAGAGTTAGCTAATTGGGAAAAAAGACGTTCTTTAGAACATCTTATTTTCGAAAATAAATGGGGACAAAACTAAAGACTTATTAATCTATAAAGGTGCGTTAATTGAATAATATTGAATTGTATAAGCAACTCTTTCATCGGTCTTTGGCGATTCAATCCCGTGCGTAAAATCATTAGCAAGGTATTGTTCCTTTAAACAATATTTTGTGAATGATTTTAAGGAAGAAATTTTTCGGTTCACCGAACGAGGTTTTTGTTTTAATGATCCTAATAAATATTGGATAAAGCGGCGTACTTGGGTCTTGGTGATCTCATTTAAACAGGTTGAACAGCTATGATCCGATAAAAAGGTCAAGAAGAGTTGTAAATCGTATTCATAACTAGTGACTGTATTAACTGAGTAATTTTTTTCAATCTCGATATACAAAATAAATTCATCAATGGCAGCATGTAGTTGCAAGTATAAAACCTCTAGATATCGTATTAAACAATAATTATTATCTGTACAAAATCATCCCATTATCGTAAAAAAGGAGAGTTATCGTTCACATGAAAATTATTAGGAACTTCACAATTGTAAGTGGAAAAGTACAGATATTATGGGTAGTTGATGAATCAAGGCCCTCCTCCACGCCAAATAATTTTAGTTTACATAATATAAATACCATGGTCACAACTTTCTAATTATCGGATGCTTCCCATAATTTATCGTTCAAAAGGGGATTATTCGTTTAAATAATGCTAATTATCGTTTAATGTAGATTTGTCCAATATTCATAAAAACTATTCATAAGAGTGAACAAATAAGCTGATTGATACTATATCTTAACAAAGGATAAAAAGTTGATATGGAGTATTTCTCCTTATCAGCTTTTTTATTAACATGAAAAGATTTTGTGGATATTTTAATCAAATTAGTTGGTAGCAACATCAAATAAATATGGAAATTGAAAAAACAAATTAGCTGAAAAATGCTGACTGCAAACTTCGTATTTGGCTGGGGTTCAAAGAAGAATAGGAAGATTACCATTCAGACTTTAGAGAAGATTACTGAAGGCTTGGAAGAAGTAAAAAGTCATATCTTTAAATTTGACACTCTAAATTTCGATAATAAGTATTTTGAAAAAAAGAGCTGGTTATGATCTTGAAAAAATCTAATAGAAGACTAAAGTAAAACCGAAATACGCTTAGTATTAAATATTGCTATTATGATATTTAATACATACAAATATTGAAGAAGTAAGGAAAAGCTGAATTCTATAGTTGTAGAAAACCATAGAGGTGTCCACCCTAAATTATGTCAAATCAGAAAATGTAGAAAGCTTTTATTGTGCGCTGTGAGAGCGATCGAGATGAGCAACGGTACGTGTTACTGAATCTCGATCGCTCTCACAGCGTTATTATTTTCATTGTAAAAATTCGTTAATTATAAACATTTGTGAGAATCATCAGCTATAAAGTAAGATTGACAATTTTAATTGAGGTCATTCTATTTCACAATCTGGATAGATTGGTTAGCATGAGTAAGAGAATTTATTTATAATTATTATTGAACTTCTTATAGAAAGTTGGTGAATTGAGGAATGCGAGTTTTAATTATTGATGATGAAGTAAAGATTACAAATGTATTGTCATCTTATTTTGAAATAAACGGAGATTATACATATATCGCGCATACTGGAGAATCCGCAATACAAATAATAGACCAAGTACCTCTTGATATGATTATTTTAGATTTAATGTTACCAGATATGGCAGGGGAAGATATTTGCCGATATGTAAAATCAAATTATGTTATTCCCGTGATTATGCTAACGGCAAAAATTTCTATTGATGATAAAATAAAAGGATTTGAAATCGGTGCAGACGATTATGTAGTTAAACCATTCCACCCTAAAGAAATATTAGTTAGAGCAGAAAGGCTATTACCAGATTCACACAAAAAGCAAGTTATTACTTTAGGACAATTAGAAATTTATAAAGATGAAAGAAAAGTATTAATAAATCACCAAAACACTCAATTTACACCACACGAATTTAGCATTTTACTATTATTAGCTGAAAACCCAAAAAAGGTATTCGGTAGAGATGATATTATTCAAAAAATATTTGGATTTGATTCAGATATAAATCCACGTATTGTGGATCAACATATTAAAAATATTCGTAAAAAAATGAAGGAGGATTATATCCAAACTGTATTTGGATTGGGATACAAAATAAATGAGAAGGTTAAACAGGAATGAAGTTTAATACAAAAATCACCTTAATTATTGCCGTCTTTTCATTATGTATGCTCCTATTTATAACAGCGATATTACTTTATAAAAGTCATGAGCATTTAATGATGCTTCATATTACAGACTCCAAGGAAGTCATTCACCATTATGACATGGCATTAAGAGAAACAGCATTGTGGTCATTAGGTTTATTACTTATTGTCATATTGATCTCTAGTTTTTTAATTGCAAGAACTATAAGTAGACCAATTCAAGAATTAAACCACTTTGCGTTAAGACTTGTGCGTGGTGACCGCCACTTAAATATGAGCTATACCATTAATGATCAAATTGGTCAATTAGGTCAGTCGTTGATAAGACTGGATGAAACATTAGGCGCCTATGAATTGCGCCGTAAAGAAATGACTCAAGACCTCGCACATGAAATTCGTAATCCTCTAGCCTCAATAAAAAGCTATTTAAGTGCATTCGAAGATGGAGTTTGGGCAGCTACCCCAGACCGTTTACAAGCATGTGTTGAAGAAATTGATCGGCTTATAATCCTTGTTGGCGAATTAGATACATTAAATGATATTAACAACCCTACATTTAAGGTAATTATGAAAGAACAACCGATTGCTAATCTAATCGAGAAATCTGTTATTGGGTTGGCAAGTGAATTACTTGAAAAAGAAATACAGGTAGACTTGGATTTAGACAAAGAAATCCATGCCAAGGTAGACGCCCTAAGATTGAATCAAATTCTACACAATATTATCAAAAATGCTATGTACCATGTTCAAAAAGAAGGTTCTATATTCATTAAATTATTAAAAAATAATAGCCACTTTATTATTATTGTACATGATAATGGAATCGGTATGGATGAAGAGACGAGTCAAAAAGTCTTTGAACGAAATTATCGGGAAAAAAATCAATATACTGGCAATGGGATCGGTATGACAATTACTAAAAAGCTAGTGGAGGCGCATGGAGGTAAAATTTCCGTCAAAAGCGAAAAAAATATAAGTACAACATTTCGTATACAAATACCCCTTTCTACATAATTTCTACACAACTATTCTGTATGCTGTGGATGAAAGGAATGGTTGATATTATGAAGAAAATCGCACTAGCAAGTATTATTATGGGTCTAGGTATAATTGGAGCTTGTAGCCAAGAAAAGAGCAACGATATAAAAGGCATGGATTATTCCACTATGAATCATGACAAGATGATGGGACATGAGAGTCATAGCAATGTGGTAAGATTAAACGATTCAACAGGGGAAAATGAATTGAATATTCCTGCTGTACTCGAACGTGATAACGAGAAGGGTATCGTATATACTGTTAAAGCACAAAAAGGGAATACGGAAATTTTCGATGGTATCGAAACAAAAACGAATGGATATAATGGATCGTTTTTAGGCCCAATGCTTCGTTTTGAAAAAGGAGACAAAGTTAAAATTAGAACGATAAATGAACTGGATGAACCAACAACCTTTCACTGGCATGGGTTAGAAGTATCTTCGGACGTAGACGGAGGACCGTATGACATACTTAAGCCTGGAGAAGAGAAAGAGATTGAATTTGAAGTGACACAAGAAGCGTCTACATTATGGTTCCATCCCCATCCTCACGGGAAAACGTCAGAACAGGTATATAACGGGCTTGCAGGCTTGATTTATATCGAAGATAATCATTCAAAAGGTCTTGGATTGCCAAATGATTATGGGGAGAACGATTTTCCATTGGTATTTCAAGATAAATCTTTTGATGACAAGAAACAATTGAATTATAACGCTGTAAAGAATGAAGACGGAACAATCGGAGATACATTACTGATAAATGGAACACTTAATCCCAAATTGACTGTAAACAAAGAGAAAGTGCGTCTTCGCTTATTAAATGGATCTAATGCGAGGAATTACACCTTTAAATTGAATTCAGGGGATTCTTTTCTTCAAATTGCGACTGATGGTGGCTTTTTGAATGAACCAGTGACTTTGAAAGAAATTACACTGACACCTTCCGAGAGAGCAGAAATAGTTGTTAATTTTTCGCAGATTAAAAAAGTCAATAACTTAGCATTAATAAATGAGGATGGAACTGTCCTATTGCCATTTGAAGTTACTGATCAAAGTGGGGTGAACAGTAAGGTTCCGGAAAAATTAAATGATTTTTCATTGGCGGATAAAGAACTGACTTTGCCTATCACAAAGAATTTGGAACTCTTTGGGATGATGAACATGGTGACGATAAACGGAAAGAAATTTGATCCAGAACGAATTGATTTTACTCAAAAACAAGAAGTTACCGAGGTATGGGAAATTTATAATAAACCGGATATGATGGGTGGAATGATTCATCCGTTCCATATTCATGGAGCGCAATTTAAAATAATATCTCGAGATGGGAAAGAGCCATCTGAAAATGAACAAGGATGGAAGGACAGTATCGCCATAAAACCAGATGAGACAGTAAGAATAGCTGTACAATTTAAACATAATGGTGTCTATATGATACATTGCCATATATTAGAGCATGAAGATAATGGTATGATGGCGCAAATTAAGGTTGATTAAAGTATGATTGTGGATTGAAATAAAAATTTGATTAAAATCCTGTGTTAATTTTTTAATACAGGATTTTGCTTTTTTGTTCTTGTCAAGATCGCAGGATAGATTAGGATTGTATTTAAAAGTTAGAGCTTCGAGCAATTAAAGATAATAAGGGAAACCATATGTTAAAGTCACATGTAACTTGTTGTGGCTTTTTAATATGCCCTTAAAGGTTAAGTATAACATTGAAAGAAGAAATATTTAAAGGATCACCGGAGGATAGTGACCCTAAGTAAGAGTTAAAGGTGTAAGGTTAAATTAGTATTCCCTTACAACAGTTATGAGCATTATAGGCGGTATTAGGTATTAATAACCTGTATGCATGAAAGCAGCCCCGACAATAATCAGAAGAATGAATAGAACAACAATTAGCGCAAATGCTGAACCAGTACCACTACCATAATTTTCGGACATAGTAATTTACCTCCTTTCTAAAATATGAATTGTTGTTAAAAGGAACCGCTGGTTTTTAGCTAGAACAGGGAACATTTTATTTCCAAGTCAAGGGAAAAACGGGCCCATACCAGGGAAAAATGGTCTCCCGACTGGGAAAAACGGGCTCATACCTGGAAAAAATGGTCGCTCAACCGGGAAAAACGGGCTCATACCTGGAAAAAATGGTCTCCCAACCGGGAAGAATGGGCTCATACCTGGGGAAAATCGGCGTCCTTCATTAAAACGCATTGGAAAACGCATTGGATTTACCATTTTTTTAACTCCCTTCAATTGATATAGTATAGGCTATGTTCAATCAATGAAGTGGCTTAGACTAAGACACAAATTTGGGATCTTTAAAAAGGAAGATTTAAAGTACTGTTATGTAAAATAAAATGTATTCAATTTCGGTGTGATATAAAATATGATGGTGTAAGCAGAGCTGTGGATAGATTATTTATTGCGACCTTAAGGAGCTGCTTCAAACAGTCATTTAGAAGATAAAGATCTACATATCTCAAACAAAGTATAATTAATAAAAAAAATGTCTGCTTATGGGGTAAAGCAGACATTTTTACGTGGGAGTTTTGGACATAACGATGTACTTCTATTACTTTGATATCTATATATTCATTTATTCAAGTGTTCATTCTTAGAATATACGTATTCCAATTCCTGTGACGAAAATAGCTGCAATGAAAAAGAAGGGAATGAAAACGATTCTAATGCCTGACCGCATAAAAATACCTCTTGATGGATCAACTCCTACTAGTATTCCTCTTTGAACTCTTCCATGGATATCTCTGACTTCTACAGCTCGGCCTTGGTGTCTAACTAGTTGACACATAGTAACCCTCCTTTCAGAAGAAAATTTTACTAAGATTCCTACAATAATTAGTAGAACAAACAATAGAACAATTAATGCCAAAGAAGTTGTCGTTACTCCTCACATATCACCTCCTATAGTACTTGGTAATTTAATATATGAGTTGTAAGAATAATTCTATGGACTAATTGTCAATAATCACGTGGAGTTTTTAGAAATGAAAGATCAAAATGGTCTGTCACTCTTTTAAATGATAGTAGATAACATGTGGGCAAATAAGCGTAAAATAAAAAAACAGATGAGGATTAGGTTAAAGGCTATACAATTGATTGGCAGGGTTGTTGACTGGAAGTCTTATAGTCAATTATTCCTGTTCAGAGGGTTATTTTATTTCCTACCGTACTTTGTCTTAAATACTATGGCTATTTATATCTAGGAACATCTTGGGCTTCAACTGTATCATTACTACTAAGGAGCTTATCTTAAAGTCCATAATCTAAATTTCGAGTCAAAGTGACAATAATGTTAGATAAAAATCTTTATTGTCATCTTAAACGATAGTTCGTCGATATCCTTTTTCTTATCATAGCTATATAAGCTAAAGGAGAGGGTATATTGAATATATCGGAAATGAATAATAACTTATTTAGAACAGTTAATGACATAGGAAAAGAATTCACTTTCATCAATTTTCCAATGGTTATTATAGCTGAATATACTGTTTTTTATTAGCCATTTTTGTTATACTGTTCTGGTTTACTAAAAATAAAGAAAACAAAATGATGCTCATTTGTGGAGGTATTGCTTTCATTTTGGCTGAGACTATGGGGAAAGTTGCAGGATTATTTTATTTTAATAAACAACCATTTGCAGTACTTTCAAATACTAATCAGTTAATAGAAAAAACAATAAATAATTCTTTTCCTAGCGATCATACCATATTATTTTTTTCATTCTGTATGTCATTTTGGTTGTTTAAAAAAGGGAAATGGATTGTCTGGATGTTGCTAGCGATATTAGTAGGAGTTTCACGTATTTGGTTGGGGGTTCATTATCCATTAGATGTTCTTGTAGGTGCTTTTATTGGTATTACTTCTGCAGTAATAATTTACTTTACAGTTCCAAAATTAACAATAATAACAACCGTAATTACTAAGTTTGAATCCATTGAAAAAATAATTACTAGCAAATTTCATGAAGCTAAAAAAACTAAATTTTAGATAAAAGTAACACAAAAGCTAATATTGAATTGTATTTAAAAGTAAGAGATCCAAATAATTTATGATAATAATGGAAACTTTATATGATAATGCTACATGTAATTAAGTGCTGCGTTCTAATATCCCTTTAAAGTAAGTTTGTCCTTGAAAGGGATATATTTAAAGGGTCACCGGAGGATTGTGACCCTTAGTAAATAATATAAGGGAAAGGATAAGTTTGTATTATCCTAATTGTTATGAGCATTTAAGGCGGTGTTAGGTATTAATAACCTCTATTCATGAAACTAGCGCCGACAATAATTAAAAGAATGAATAGAACAACAATTAGCGCAAATGCTGAACCTGTGCCATAACCGGAACCACTACCACTACCATAATATTCAGACATAGTAATTTCCCTCCTCTCTATAATTTATAATATGTAAAGCTTTCAATAGGGATTGCGATATTTATCTACTTAATAAATTTAATTTCAAAAGTAATTCCCAAAAATATCAATAGTTTTAATAAAAAAAGAGGCTGGGACAAAACCCTCCTCTCAAAACTAATAAGCCGTTGAAATTTTACGACGAGTAAAATTTCAACGGCTTTGATTGTTTTTACATAAAAATAAGAACCACCTCTGGTAAGATAAAAGTACACCACATACTAAATCTCAGAAAGAAGGGTTCTTATGTTTAAAAATTATAACATGAATCAACTAGTTTTGCCTTTAGATTTCGAAGTGAAGTTACAAAAGAATGATATTGCCTTCCATGTCCACCATTTAGTCGAAAGTATCCCGCCCGAAGCGTTTGAACTATTCCTTCGAAATGAGGGCTGTCCTGCCTACCATCCACGTATGATGCTTAAAATTATCTTATGTGCCTACACGCAATCTGTCTTCTCAGGGCGCAAAATTGAAGCACTTTTAAAAGATAGCCTTCGAATGATGTGGTTAGCTCAAGGTTATGAACCGAGCTATAGAACAATTAATCGTTTTCGTATTCATCCGGAGGTAAAGGAATTATTACGCCAATGCTTTGTCCAATTTCGTTGTCAGCTTGTGCAAGAAAAGCTGATTGAGAATGAAGCTATTTTTATTGATGGAACTAAGATTGAAGCAAATGCGAACAAATTTACATTCGTGTGGAAAAAGTCGATTGAGAAATATCATAACGGACTAATTGAAAAGTCAAACCAGCTATACGATGAACTACTTGAAAAAGAAATCATGCCAGAAATTGAACGGGAAAATGAGAAGGAATTAGCATTGGAGGACCTCGCTCAAATAGTCGAAAAAGTAGATGAAGTGATCGCTGAATATGATCGAAAAATTGAGGACTCATCAAATGTAGCAGAGCGAAAGGCTTTAAGAACGGAACGGAAATTTCCAAAGAAAGCCCGCAAACAATTAATCGACTATATTGAACGCAAACTAAAATA
>NZ_JBIVCA010000014.1:0-50391 GCF_044746345.1 Lysinibacillus sp. NPDC086135
GCCTCGCATTAATGGCCGTGAATTTAAGAAAATTCACAGCCATTAGCTAAAAGCTATCTGGAGACAACATAAAAGATAGAGAAATCCGACTTTGAGTGAATTCAAAGTCGGATTTCTCACTAATTGAAGCTAGTTATGTCCCAGCCTCCTTAAATAAGGTGATGTAAAGCTAAATTAGCTTTATGCATTATTCTCGCTATTTGTGATTGGTATTAACCAAGGCTCTATTGTTTAATACATGAAAGTTGCGCCGATAATAATTAAAAGAATAAATAGAACGACAATTAGAACGAAAGATGAGCCACCGGAGCCACCGCCGTAATAACCACCACCGTAATAGCAATTGTTATTGTAATTACCCATATTACCGTAGTATCCCATGTAATTCCCCTCCTTTCTATGTCTATTATATGTAAAATTAAAGAAAGCTAAGGAGGTATTCATCATATTGGTAGAATTAGGATGAGGTTATTTTTTTGTATAGTTAGCCGTCTAATAGATGATAGGTTAAAAACATGCTAACCACTGGTCATATCCAATAGGGTATGCTTTTTTTATGTAAAATGGGATAGCAATGTCTTAATAAAAGTAATGGGTGAGGTGAGAGTTTGCTATCCCAAACACATTGTATGTAAGGATACAAGAATACATAATAAGGAAATATTGTAGAATGAACAGATATGATAGTTGGAATGGAAAGGGTGTCCTTTAGTCATTTAGTTTACATAGTGCCAAGTGCCATTCAATTTGTTGTTCTCCAGTAACCCTATTTCTATCCATTCAGAACATAATGATTTTTGTAAACGAAACGTCTATTTTCGGGAAACCTAAATTTGATTAATTTGGTCTGAAGCAACTTATTTTTATACTCTAAAATTATTTAGTAATGGTAAAAAAGGTTGCTGTAGACCCACTCGATATTCGTCTGATATCATAGTTGAGGTATTAATTGACGGAAGAAGATTAAGGATATTTGAGGAGAATTTCTTCCTTTATTTTTATTTACAAAACCCTTAATCGGAGGAGAAATAAATGGTTAGTGAAAGAGAACAGATTAGCAAAAAAGTTGCATGGATTGTACTTGTATCCAACCTAATTCTAGGGAAGTGAGGCTGTATTTGCAGACGGAATTCACTCTGGTGCAGATGTAGTAGCTTCGATTGCTGTGCTAGCAGTCGTAGGTATCTCTAATAAGCCACCTGATAAGGATCATCCCTTTGGGCATGGTAAAGCAGAGGTTATTAGTGAAGCGATCGTTGGAATTATTTTGATATTAGTTTCACTCTATATATTAGTAGAAGCAATTTTAGCATTTTTTGAAAAACCCAGTGTACCGCAGTACAGTGCATTGATTGCAGCCATAATTTCTTATATAGCGAAAGAAATATTGTATAGATACTCCATAAAACAGGGGAAAAAGTGAAATAGTAAGGCTATTATAGCGATTGCACTAGATCATAAAGGTGATATTGTTGCTTCCCTTGCTGCATTTATTGGAGTCCTTTTAGCGATAATAGGAAATGCAATTGGATGGACATTTTTGTTATACGCGGACGCTATTGCAAGTGCTTTAGTAGCATATTTTGTTTTTAATATCGCAATGGAATTAGTTAAACCTTCTGTTGATGTATTAATGGAAAAAAGTGTGGATCAGGAACTTTTAGACGAGTATGAAGCTACTATTTATGAATTTAATCAAGTAAAACGAATAGACAAACTCCGTGCAAGAGAACACGGTCACTATTACTCAATCGAGTGGTTTATTTTTTGTAATTCTATACAATAAATCTTTATGTGAAGTACCAAAAAGAAAACAGCTCTAGAAAAAATTTTTGAATGAGTGGAAAATCTATTGCATTTATTATTTAACAAGCATAATATAAGTGTATAGTTATATATAAATTTAATCACCTGTAATTGGTTAGGTGATTTTATTTTAAATCATATATAAGTAAATGATTATATAAAGGGAGCATATAAATGGAAAATACACTAATTGAAAAACAATTAAAAGCAGCAGCTGACTTGAATCGCATTAAATTACTTGCATGTATGAAAAATGGGGAGGCATGTGTATGTGATTTTGTGGATGTTTTAGGCATTTCACAACCAGCAGTTAGTCAACATCTTCGAAAATTAAAGGAGGCAGGTATTATTACAGAGCGAAAAGTAGGAACTTGGAAACATTATCGTTTAGTGGAGGATCAAACGCCTTTGATGAAGGGTATTTTAGATCAGATTCAGCCTGTGACTGGATGTGATTGTAGCACCGACTGTTGCCACGTAGGGGGAAATGTAAATGAAGAATGAATCCTTAACTAAACAGCTCTCTTTTCTAGATCGCTACCTCACCCTTTGGATATTTGTTGCGATGGGTATCGGCGTTTTATTGAGTATAAAAATGCCCAACATTGGTGAAGCATTAGAATCAATGTCGGTTGGTACAACATCGATACCTATTGCCATAGGGCTAATTGTAATGATGTATCCACCGTTGGCAAAAGTAAAATATGAGGAAATGTGGCGTGTGTTTAAGGATTGGAAAGTTCTTTTACTGTCACTTTTCCAAAACTGGTTACTGGGTCCGTTCTTAATGTTCTTTTTAGCCATTATCTTTTTGCGAGATTATCCAGAGTATATGGCTGGTCTGATTATGATTGGTTTAGCTCGATGTATTGCAATGGTAATCGTGTGGAATGATTTAGCTCGTGGGGATCGAGAATATGTTGCTGGTCTAGTTGCATTTAACTCCATTTTTCAGATCTTAACATATTCGATTTTTGCTTACTTTTTCTTAAATGTCTTACCTGGTTGGTTTGGTTTAGAGAATTTTAATGTGTCCATTTCCATGTGGGAAATTACAAAAAGTGTTCTTATTTACTTAGGAATACCATTCGCTGCCGGATTCCTAACGAGATTGATAGGCATTAAAACAAAAGGAAAAGAGTGGTATGAAGAAAAGTTCTTACCAAAGATTTCACCACTTACTTTAATTGCACTTCTATTTACAATTGTGATGATGTTTGCATTAAAGGGCGAAAAATTAGTCGAACTACCACTCGATGTGGTACGAATCGCTATCCCATTATTCATTTACTTTGTTGTGATGTTTGCTGTTTCATTCTTTTCTTCTCGTAAAGCAGGTGCATCTTATCCTGTCACAGCAGCTCTTTCGTTTACAGCTGCTAGTAACAACTTTGAGTTAGCAATTGCTGTAGCTGTAGGTGTTTTTGGCCTTCATAGTGGAGTGGCATTTGCGGCTGTTATCGGTCCTCTTGTCGAAGTACCTGTACTCATTGGACTTGTATGGGTTGCCTTACGCTGGCAGAAAAAATATTTTAAAACCATTAAATTATAAGGAGCACTTACTATGACAAATACACTTTATTTCTTATGTACAGGGAACTCTTGCCGTAGTCAAATGGCTGAGGGGTGGGCAAGAAATTTATTGCCTACAGACTGGGCAGTCAAAAGTGCTGGTATTGAAGCACATGGAGTAAATCCGAATGCTATCAAAGCTATGACAGAGGTAGAAATTGATATTTCGAATCATACGTCGGACCTAATTGATATCGAGACATTAAATAATGCAACACTAGTTGTTACTCTTTGTGGAGATGCAGCAGATAAATGTCCGATGACGCCATCTCATGTACGTCGTGAGCATTGGGGATTTGAAGATCCAGCAAAGGCGTCAGGTACAGAAGAAGAGAAGTGGGAAGTTTTCCAAAACGTACGTGATGCTATTGGAAAACGTATTGAACAATTTGTAGCTGAGGAGTTGAAATAAAATGAAAAAAATTCATATTTATGAGCCAGCAATGTGCTGTTCTACGGGCTTATGTGGACCATCTATAGACCCAGAGCTTTTACGCATGTCATTCGTAATGAATAATTTAAAGAAAACAGATATAGAAGCTGAACGTTTTAATCTTACAAGCGAGCCGAATGCTTTTGTGGAAAATGAAGCAATCAATCAGCTTCTAATGTCAGAAGGTATGGATGCCCTGCCTGCAACGTTTGTAGATGGAGAATTACTTTGTAAAGGGAAATACCCTACTAATGAGCAATTTTCACAGTGGTCGGGACTTTCAGAAGAAGAACTATTACAAAAACCAAAAGTACGCTTCTCAATAAAAGGAGATGCGTAAAAATGGAACGCTTTACAAGAAGTCAATTTCCGGACACCCCTTTCCTCTTTTTTACAGGGAAAGGGGGCGTTGGAAAAACATCCGTTGCTTGTAGTTTATCAATAGCTATTGCGGTTGAGGGAAAAAAGGTGCTGTTAATTAGTACGGACCCAGCATCCAACTTACAGGATATATTCGATCAAACACTTTCTAATACGCCTACAAAAATTAAAGGGATAGACAATTTATTCGCATTAAATCTAGATCCTGAACAGGCGGCTCAACATTACAAAGAGCAGATGGTTGGCCCATACCGAGGGAAACTGCCTGATGTAGTTCTTCAAAACATGGAGGAACAACTTTCAGGTGCATGTACAGTTGAGATTGCAGCATTTAACGAATTTGCAACACTGTTAACGGATCGTTCAGTGATTGAAAATTTCGATACAATCGTGTTTGACACAGCTCCAACAGGGCATACATTACGTCTATTACAACTACCTTCAGCGTGGTCTACGTTCTTAGATGATAACACTACTGGTACATCTTGCTTAGGTCCATTAAAAGGATTAGAACCACAACGTGAAATCTACAAAGAGGCTGTAGAACGTTTAAAAAGCGCCAATCAAACGACATTAATGCTTGTGACACGTCCAGACGGAAACCCTTTAAAAGAGGCTGCACGTGCTTCTCATGAACTGTTTGAAATCGGTATTCAAAATCAGATCTTACTAGTTAATGGCTATATGAAAGAGCTTAATTCTAATGATGAAATAGAGAAGGAATTCATAGCACGCCAAACAGAAGCATTAGGGTTAATTCCTAAAGAGTTAAAACAATTTGAACAATACTATTTACCTTTTGTACCATACTCATTATCAAATATTGAGCGAATGCAAGCATGGATGACAGATACGGTTATCATACATGAAAATGAATCAGAAAAAGGTACGACAATACCAGAAGTAGAGGGAATGATTGCTCATTACTTAGAACAAAAACCGAAGCTTATTTTTACAATGGGCAAAGGTGGGGTTGGTAAAACAACAATTGCTTCGTATATTGCCCTACGATTAGCAGAAGAGGGCATGCATGTGCATTTAACTACGACAGATCCAGCAGCACATCTAAATTGGACATTCGGTGATGACAAAGTTAAAAATGTAACGGTAAATCGTATTGATCCGAAAGTAGAAGTTGCAAATTATGAGGCAGAGGTGCTTGCAAAAGCGAGCGAAACGATGAATGAAGAAGGCTTAGCATTTGTAAAAGAAGACTTGGCTTCACCTTGTACAGAGGAAATTGCAGTATTTCGAGCATTTGCCAATGTTGTAGAAAATCATCAAAATGAAGTAATTATTATTGATACGGCTCCAACAGGTCATACGTTGTTGTTACTAGATGCGACAGAAGCTTATCATCGTGAAATAAGCCGTTCGCAAGGTGAAATCCCTCCAGCTGTTTCAAATCTGTTACCACGTTTACGTGATGCTAGTTATACAAGTGTAGCCATTGTAACACTTCCTGAAGCAACACCTGTTTTTGAAGCAACACGTTTACAAAATGATTTACAGCGAGCTGGTTTGTCTGTTGATTGGTGGGTTGTCAATCAAACATTTTCATCTATTGAAACAACTAGTCCAACTTTAATACAAAAGCAACAAGCTGAAACAAAATGGTTAGAAGAAATCAAATCCATTAGTAATAATCAATTCGTGGCCATACCATGGGTAAAAACACCACCAGTTGGAACAAAAGGCTTACATGAACTTAAAGGAGAGAAAATCAAATGAAAATGAGTCCAGAAGGTAAAAATTATTTAGAGCAGGTATTAGCTGATTCTGAGGTGAAAACACTTCGTTTCTTTGGCATTCCAGGTTGCTGTGGAGTTAATTTAGGTGTGGGCTTAGAAGCACCAACGAATGAAGATGCTGTAGAGACAATCGAAGGTATCGAAGTTGCCATTCATCCAGATATCGCACCTCAATTAACAGAAGTCACAATTCATGCAGAAGAAGAGAATGGTGAACTAGGTTTAGTGTTAGTAGGATATTCACCAAAGTCTTGTTAAGGAGTTGCAGAAATGAAAAGAGAAGATGATATTCGTGCTAATGTACGCGAAAATTACGGGAAAGTAGCCTTGAAATTAAATAGCACACAAGGATGCTGTACTCCAGCTTCTAGCTGCTGCAATCCGAATGATAATCAAAATATTTCCATCGAAGAAATTTCGCAAAAAATGGGCTATACAAAAGAAGAACTCGCTTCTATTCCCGATGGAGCAAATATGGGACTTAGTTGTGGTAATCCACAAGCAATCGCAGATTTGAAGCCTGGAGAAATTGTTGTCGATTTAGGTTCTGGCGGTGGTTTCGATTGCTTCTTAGCTGCACCAAAGGTGGGGAAAGAAGGTCAGGTAATTGGCATTGATATGACACCTGAAATGATTTCTAAGGCACGTCGTAACGCAGAAAAGCCAGGTTTTGAAAATGTAGAGTTTCGATTAGGTGAAATTGAACACATGCCTGTTGCGGATCATACAGCTGATATTATCATTTCAAATTGTGTGATTAATCTTTCGCCAAACAAACAACAAGTATTCAAAGAAGCCTACCGTATTTTAAAAACGGGTGGACGTTTAGCGATTTCAGATGTTGTTTTAACGGCAGCCTTGCCAGAGAGTTATTTAACAGATATGAATTTATATTCTGGTTGTATTTCTGGTGCTGTTTCGATTGAAGAATATGAAGAATTTTTAAAGAATGCTGGCTTTACAAATATCTCAATCGTATCAAAAGACGAGTCAAAAGAATTTATCCGTGAATGGGAACCTAATTATGATTTAGAAAACTATATTGTCTCAGCTATTATTCAAGCTGTTAAATAAAAGGAAGAGAACAACGATGACTGTTAATCATGCAAGTGTGTTAACAAAAGAATATTTCATTTCTTATTTAACTCTAATTATGAAGAGTAGAGAATATACATTACCCCAAGCTGAATCATATGCCCTTGATTTCTTCTTTAAAGGAGATATTGAGCGCTACGAACCTTCAACATGGTGCCAATTCGAGAAAGCCATAATTGAAATTAAGAAATAATGATTGAATTTACGTCTAGCTTAATGCTAGACGTAAAAAATAAACTGTATATAAGAAAATGCTTATATTAAATATTTATAGAGGAGAAGGATTTTTTATGAAAACACTTAACATAATTAAACAAAATGGTTCTTGCTGTACTACTGTTAAAGATATCGAGGTACAAGAAACTTTTAATATTTTAAATAAGAATTTACCTATCGTAATAATTGGTGCTGGTCCAGTCGGTTTAGCTGCAGCTGCTCATTTAGTAGAACAAAATCAGTCCTTTATTTTACTAGAGGCTGGGAATGAAGTAGCTCATAATATTCGCACTTGGGGTCATGTTACATTATTTTCTCCATGGCGATATAACATCAATAAAGCTGCCAAAGCTTTACTTGAGGAATCGAATTGGCAAGAACCTAACTTAGAAACATTACCGACTGGGCATGAGTTAATTGATCTCTATTTAAAGCCTTTAGCAGAGTTAGCACAAATAAAACCTTTCATTCAATTAAACTCAAAAGTAGTGGGAGTTTCACGTCAATTTAATGATAAGATGAAATCAAAAAATCGCTTAAATCAGTCCTATAAGGTATATATTGAAACGGAAAACGACACACATGTCATTGAGGCTAAAGATGTTATTGATGCAACAGGTACATGGGGGAACCCAAACCCAGCAAACTCTACAGGTGTTTGGCTACAAACTGAAAAAGTATTAGCTGAACACATTGAGTATGGAATTCCAGATATAAAAATGAACACTTCAAGATATGCAAATAAGAAAATTGCTGTTATTGGCGGCGGTCATTCAGCTATCAATACCTTATTATCTTTGGCTGAATTACAAAAAGAGAGTCCTTCAACGAAACTTGTTTGGATTATGCGCAAGAAATCTGCTGAAGAAGTATATGGTGGGGAAGAAAAAGATGCCTTGAAAGCACGTGGTGCTCTAGGTATACGTATTCGTGAATTAGTAGATGCAGGTAAGATTGAAGTGATTACACCATTCTATATTTCAATGGTGAAGAAAGGTGAAAAAATAAATATTGTTGGTTCCTTAAATGGAGAACAAACGGTATTAAAAGGATTCGATGAACTCATTGTAAATGCAGGAAGTAGACCAGATTTTTCAATAAACAGCGAACTACGTCTTTCCATTGATAATGTAACAGAGAGTTTGGAAGCATTAACACCACTAATTGACCCTAACGTGCATAGCTGTGGAACAGTACGAGCACATGGAGAAGAAATATTAAGACAGCCAGAAGAAGGTTTCTATATTGTCGGCGCAAAAAGTTATGGACGTGCACCAACATTTTTAATGGCAACAGGTTATGAACAAGTCCGATCAATAACAGCTTATTTAGCAGGTGATGAGGAAGCTTCGCAACGTGTGGAATTAGATCTACCAGAAACAGGAGTATGCAGTAGTAATCTTTCTAGCCTATCAAATACATGTTGTTAATTGGAATGGGGGATATGTTTGTTTGATCAGCTATTTATAGTGGGAATATATTTGTTAATTATTTTAATACTTTCATATTTTACACTTGAATATCTGAAAAATAAAATTAGTAAGCAACATTTTCTAATATGGTTAATTGGTGTTTTTTTAACTGGACCTATAGCATTTATTATATATGTCATTTCGAATCAGAAAAAAGAAGCATAACTAGTACAAATATAAAATGAGGTAAGTCCGATGTGGAAAATCTATAACGTTTAATTACTTGACTGTTAGCGAAAGCTAGCAGTCCTTTTTGAACATAATAAGGGGGGAAATGAATGGACGCAGTATTCATTAATAATATGGAGCAAAAAGATTTAGCAGAGGTATTAAAGATTTATAAAGAAGGAATCGAAACAGGGATGGCAACCTTCGAAACAAATGGTCACGGCTTCAACCAATTATCTGGCATCATTGAAAGTGATGAGACTTTCTTTCGTGAATCTTTAAAAGGTCGTAGATTTACACATCGCAAACCAAAAAAACGAGGAGAAAAGGATGAAAAACGAGGCATTTCAAATCAAAAAATTGCTGTAGTTGTAGCACAAGATCGAAATAACAATATTATTGCGAGGATGGCGGGGAGAGGTCGTGTAAAAGCAGAAGAAATTGATATGGTTATCGGGGGTTATATAGCCCATTCTTCTTTGTTATGCACGGATACAGCTACCAATTATAAAAAATTTGCAGCAGCAAAAAATCTTAAACACGAAACAATTAATCTTAATCAAAATCAACGAGTAAAAAAGGGGATATTCCACATACAACACGTTAATAACTTCCATCGCCGTTTGAAAGGGTGGATGGAACGTTTTCAAGGTGTTGGTACGTATTATTTGGATAGTTACCTCTACTGGTATCGTTGGCTTGAGATACATAAAAACTTGGCATTTGAAAATCGCGTAGAGCAAATGCTTATTTCAGCTTGTCAAAAATCTAACTATTTTACAGTTGAAGCATTAAGACAAAACAAAAAGCATCTTTATTCAGATGCTTTTTAAGCAGATTTCAGAGGTTTCATCGCTATGATGAATGAATATCTGAAAGAAAATGTGCAGTAGAGTTATTTATCTTTTAGGGGTTTTACAAAGAATGAAATGAAAATAACAGAAAGCCCTATAGCAAAGAATATTATTGCAATAGATTTATTTGAAATAAATGAATTGTATTCTAGGGTACCAGTTAATCTCGATAATCCGATTGAAAGCGAAAAGATGCCTAAAACATATATGATATATCCAATTTTAGAATGTGTTTTCATTTCATAACAACTCCTAATATTTAGGTTAATAACTTTTATAAGGATAACATGATTAGGTAATATTTGAAAATATGGATTGATTCATTTACTGCACAATATGAGTAAAATAATAAATAAGGTAATCCACTACTTATTACGAATTATCCAAGAATTTATGAGAAATCATATTTAAACCATCTGAATGCTTTAGTTAAAAATTCGGTTTGCGAAATATCAAAACTAAAAGATAAAGTACATTCCCTACACATTTTGTAGAATTAATCTGTCTTTATGTTGCCTTTAGAAAACAGCTAAAAAATAATAAGAAAATCAAAATTTGATAAATAATTCTAAACTACATAAAAATGAAGTTGATATAATTATATTTATGTAATATCATTATTATGAAGCGCTTCAAAATATTGTTAATTTTATAAAAACAATGTAGTCTACTTTTGGATACTGTCATATAAAGGATAGGCATATGCAAGTTACTGGTATGGATGATTTAACTATAGGTAATGCTAGTCAATTCTGGGGTTCTTATAGCGCGTTAGGAATGATGGATTTAGTAATGCAAGTTGTAGATGGTACAACAGTTTTAAAACCTACAAGTAATCCGAATAGAAAAACTAAACAAACGTATATTAGTCTGGAAAGTAATAATGTTCTTGTAGTACTTCATAAAGGCAGCGATTGGGCAGGCTATGGTAAGTACGATTGGGTTGTAATATCTGCATACCCTATAAACTAATCTATATATCAAGATTTAACTAAGATTGTTGAAATAATGTCACAAGACATCACCTTTGAGCCCTTATTAACTCTAGTAAGAGTTTCCAAGGGCTCTGTGTATTTTCGGCCAGGTTAATATCAAGTATCCTTTGGGTATGCTATCCCATTTTTATACTTTGGCTTGGAAAACCATAATTAATGAGTTTCCTAATATTAGTTCTGGGATTCTTACAGCTGATGGTGACTCATTTATACTTTACATATCAGAATAGATTATTAATTATTTAGAGGTTTGCAATGACGATAGAAATGAGGAATTATATATGAAAAGGACTTTAGTTGACAAGGCAAAGAGTATTTTAGAAGGAATTGAAATTGGATTTTTTGATACTGCAAAATATTGGGATGAGGATAATTATGATGAATATTATAGATACTTTTCACATCCAGATATCGAAGTCAGAAAGTATTCGCTTCTAATTTTTGCAGCTGGTCTGGGTAATTGGGTAATAGGGTCAAGTATTATCTTTCGCCCAATTAAAGATCAAAAAAAAGAAAAGAGCTACAATTCATCTAAAGACAGGACTTATAATTTTGAAGATTATGTTAGAGCGTTTATCGATAATAGAGATGCAATTAAACAAGAGTTCCCAATTTTATACAATGCAATAATAAGTTATTTAATTCAGTTAGATAATACAGAACAATTAAATTTTGTTGAAATGCAATTGTACTTGGTTCTTAGACAGATGCTAACTGACTCAGGCCTTAAAGAACATAAATATAACTTTAATGACCTATTAAGAGAAGTTGGGCTTCCTACTTTTTTTAAAGATTAAATGAGATGGCATATCAATATTAAGTGGAGTTAGAACTTGATGCAAAGACATTCGAAACAAACATTCTTTCTAGGGTTTGCAAAAAATAAAAGCCAGAGTTTACTTTACAAGTGCCTAATTTGTAGATTAACTCTGGTTTTCTGTTGTGTTGAATCCTTTTCCTTATAGAAGCAACAATCTTTGAGAAAACAGCCTTATTAAAAGTGTCCGGAAGTTCTTGGCCATGTACATATAGAGAATGGCACCTGTATATAAGACATAATTAACAAAATATCTATGCTGTCGGGTCCTTTTACAACAAGAAAAGACCCGAAGTTCTTATCTTAAATTAAAAATAATATAGTTAACTATAGGAGACCCGAAGTTCTTATCCCAAAAGACCTGAAGTTCTTGTAAATGTACAACAGATATTATGGGTAGTTGACGTATCTAAGCCCTCCTCCACGCCAAATAATTTAAGTTTACATAATATAAATTATAGGAAGTTGCGTATCAATGAAAAGTATACTAATAACATTGAGACGAAACGGCTATGTACATGGACATCAAAGTCTAAACTTTACTTCATTATCAAAAAAGTTTAGACTTTGATGTCTTCTTTTTTATTCCTCATAGGATTCACTCAAATGTTTCTACTATAAAAAAATAAAAAGAATCCATAAAAAACATGATTGATTAAAATGGATTCTTTTATTTTTTTATTTTATATCGAAATTTTCTTGGACGTTTCTCACTTAATTACAATAATAATTAGATGTTTTTTCATACTTATTTTACCATTTTATTTCAGATTAGTTTTGGATAACAAACATTTATATGTAGAAATACTGTTTTTATTACTAAATTCCCACTTCCTAAATTCTTTTCATCCTGAAATTTAAAACTATTTTCCATGATTTTTTAACTTAACTATTGTATTGTATCTTTAAAATAATAATTTGATAGTCACTGTAAATTCCAAGCTTGCGAATTAAAACAGTAAAAGAGTTTGTTGTTGCACTTCATCAGTTTTATTACAACTATCTTCTGCATGATATGGATTAACACAGAAAATACAATCCTCTATGTTCGATGATTCATCCATGATTAAATTTCCGTTATCGACTTGTTTCTTTAAAGACAATAAAACATCCATATAAATATAAGGTCTCTTCATTACACCTATAGAAAATCTTTTATCAAAACCAAAATCATCAGCCATAATATGACTAATCGCCACCGCGCTATGCTGACCATTCAATACAAGCGAATATGCTATATCATTAAATGTCGCACCATAGCTGAGTTGTGCTTTTACTGTGTCAATTAGTTTGGCATCCTTCTCCCTTTTTTCTTGCAACAATCTTTCAATGCGCTCATTTTCCTGTTGTTGTCTTTTATACTCAGCTTCGCGTTGAGCCTTTCTCTCAGCTTCCAACATATCATCAATCTTTAAGTAATTCTTCAATTTGTCTTCTTGTTTCCTGACGCTTTTCAAGTTCAACTTCACGCTGAATTTTTCGTTGCTCTTCCTCTAATGCTTCTATTTGTTAATGTTTATTTAACCTATTTATTTGTCGATCTAAAAACGGAACATTCATTTCGATATGTTTTATAATGCTTTCAGAAACTACTGTTTTATCAGGGAGTCTTTCATAGTATTCATAGTAGTACTCATTATTCTCAGTTTTCCATAAGAGTTCATCTAATTCATAATCAATTTTATCTAATTCATTAATAACTGCATCTATTTCATTCACTTCAATATTTAAAAATGCACTCAAGTGATCCTTTCCATATTGAATTTTATTATGAGTTATCTGATATTCAATTGTAAACATGTATCGTAACCGCCGACCACAAGCACATCGTCCTCCTAGATTACCTGGACTTATTTTACCTTTTAAACTCAGACAAATTAGAATTATCTATGTTAATCCTATATCAATTATACTTTTAGGCTAATTTATCAAATTAATCTTGTCTAATTTAGAGACTATCAAATTTGTCTAACTTAATTAATTATAATTATTGTAGATTTGATTTCTTTTCAATAAAAAGTGTCTGACTTCTATTATAATATTTTCATCGGTATATTATTTAAAAATGTAAATCTTTTCGAATAATATTTAAAAACTAATTTTAGTTATACCTCCTACTGTTTAATCTAGTGCTCCTAAAAATTACATTTAAAGGAACATATGTATCGTAGTTTACTCGAACCTCATTTAAATACCCTATTACAAATAGTAATTTTAATATGAGCAAAATGCTTCCTGTAAAAAAAATATATTTGCTATTGAATTTCTGTTCAATTTTTTATCCCCAAACCAATAATTACGTTTTATTAGGAATTAGTAAACAATATCATCTTTTACCTTCATTTTAATATATTCATTCTATTTATTAAACAAATTATGGAAATGTCTCACGGAAAAATAACCTTATGGATAGGCTATTTTTATTTTTTTAAAATAAAGAACTGAGAGCCGTTCAAAGGCTTTTTTTTGTGAAGAATTATGTTAGTAAACGTGCAAAAATGGGTATTTAAAAGATTGAGTGGTTTGACAAAAGTAACAACCTGTTGTTAAAATCAAGTTGTTACTTTTGGTAGTAGAGTGAAAAATTTTTAATAAAGGGTTTCTTAGGAAGTCGCTAAAACTCTAAGTTTTCAAACTAGGGGGATGAAAAAAGATGAAATTGAAATCTGTAGGACTCACTTTAGGGTTAGCTATTTCGTTACTTTTAACAGGCTGTGGAGATGGAGATAGTAAAAAAGACAATGGCAATTCAATAGGAACTACGCCAAGCATAGGGGAGCAAGTGGACTATAAGATTATAGGAATAGAACCAGGAGCTGGGTTGACTGGTCTGGCGGAAAATACTATAGAGAAATATGAAAACTTAAAAGGCTGGGAGCTTGAACAAAGTTCTACACCTGGGATGTTAGGTTCATTAGAGCAGGCTATTCGAAATGAAGATCCAATTATTATTACCGGATGGACACCACATTGGATGTTTTCATCTTATGATTTGAAGTTTTTAGAAGATCCTCAAGGGACATTAGGTGGATCGGAAAATATCAATACACTTGCGCGTAAGGGCTTGGAAAAAGACTTACCGGATGCGTATACAATTTTGGATAGATTTTATTGGGAACCAGAAGATATGGAAGCTGTAATGTTTGAAGCACAAACGAGTTCATTTGAAGATGCAGCAGACAAATGGATAGAAGAAAACCAAGACAAAGTAAATGAGTGGACAAAAGATACGAAAAAAGTAAGCGGAAAAGAAATTGAATTAGCTTCAACACCTTGGGATTCAGAAAGAGCTTCGAGTAGTGTATTACAGGCTGTATTTGAAGAACTCGGATACACTGTCACAATCACACCTGTAGATCCTGCAATTATGTTTCAAGCTATCGCTACAGGCGTAGCTGATGCAACAGTAGCTGCTTGGTTACCAACAACACATAGCTCTTTTTATGAAAAATATAAGGATGACTTAATTGATTTAGGTGAGAACTTAAAAGGTACAAAAAATGGATTTGTAGTTCCTGCATATATGGACATTGACTCAATTGAGGATTTACAGCCTAAGAAGTAATAAAAAGTTAACTACTGAATAATTTTGACCTTCAAACAGCCTTTCACATATTTAGCCCTAAAAATGCCTCGATGTTTATCTCATCGAGGCATTTTCACTTTTAAAGATACTTTAACATATGTTTATTTTTAATAGAATCTTTTGTTACATCTATTATATTGACAGATATCTATTTCACATATATAATTTCATCGTTTTGTTTGTAACGTAATTTCTTACTCTCTTGATTCTTTTCAAATCCAATTAACTTATTACGACCGTCTTTGGATTTCGCTTTTGAGCTTAGATATTGATGATAAATATCAATAGGGTCTTCATTATGAGGTATCTGAATATTATTAGATTTATGCAATTTATTTATGGATTTTTGATCTCGAAGACTATGTGCTCTGATTCCCCACTAACATCTATTTTATGTCCATCAAATTCTACCTTTTCAAAAGGACGAATTGGCGTTTGTGTTTGAAATTCTGTGAAATTTGCACCAGTATTTTTAGCTAACATTTTTGATTCTTCACCGGAACGAGCTGCTACAGCAACAAAATGCTTATTCGACAGAGATTTTAAATAGCGTTCAACAGATTTATAAGCTTTCGTTTGTGTATTTAATGGATACTGATTAAGTTCAATACCAGATACAATTTCTCATAAACCTTTGATGAATAGTTTTAGTGCTTAAATTTCTTTCCCTAACCTCACCCTTTTTATATGCATTTAAGAAATCTTTTTCAATTTGGTCTTTAAGACCTGGGTATTCTTCTAATAATTGCTCGAAAGGTGCATTAATAGTTGATTGAACTCTCATGTACGGAATTAGTGCTCTGAAACCGAATAATCGACCATCCGTATGTGTTTCTAAACATCTCTTTAGTAATCTATAGACTTCAGATTTTTTAATTCCATACCATGAACAAATATTATCAATCGTCTCGTTACGTTCAATATACGCAACAACAGCCTGTTTTCGATTAATGTAGATTTCTTTCTGTTTAGCAGTAAGGCTATCTTCTAGTACACTTGGCCACTCTAAAATATCTGATTTACTTATGCTTTGATATATATTAGAGTATTTCCCCATTGATTTGTGACACCTCCAATTTAGTTCCAAAATAACATGTATCTAGGTTTGAGTTTATTTGTCCCCTATACAATAAAAAAGCGATGTTTTTTAAGACAACAGTTTTATCTACCTTTAACAAATCTGAAAATTCCGAAACTTATAATCGTTCTTTAGCTTTTATAATATCTAGGTAATCATCTAATGCAACGAGTTCCTTTATATCAACATTTTTTAAAATGCTTAATAGAGACTTATAGTTTGATAAAAGCAAACGGTTTTCACGAACTTCTCTTTCAGTTACAATTCTATGTCTAATACATTTTTTTGTAGCCCATATTTGTTGAATCTCTATTTGCTCTTTTACTTTATTCTTAGTTAAATCATTAGAGTATTTACTTCGACTATTTCTTCATCACCATTATCATAAAGAATCCACATATCCGGTATAGAAGTTCTGATAGTATTATTGTAGGGAATTTTAATTAGAAATGGTTGTTCGCAAAAGTTGATGATAGATGGATTACACTCCACTGTCAACCAATTATCATATTCCAAATCGCTATAAAGAAATACTTCTCTATCTATTTTAAGACTTTTTGATTTCCAATGAATATTTCCATACTTATTGGAAATATTCGTTACAAGAGGATTATACACATGAACAACTCCTTCGTAATTTATAACATTCCCAATATTATAAATACTTTAAACTTTAATGTCCGAAAATAAATCATCAAATATGTTTATTTTATTGGTTTTATAGTTAGACTTTGGTGTCCTTTTACAGGCTACAAAAGTGTAAAATCGTATTTCTTTAAGAGCTCGCAAAAACTTGACTTGTGTATATAAAAATTTAAATCCGTTTGTACTATGAGTCTTGATCAAGTCAAACGTTATTTGTAACTAAATATGTTTAATCTTATGCCGACACCCAATATCACTAATCATCCTAAAGCGTGTGAAAATACGTAATATCTGCCATAAAATTTTATTTTTAACACGCTTTCACTGCTTACTATATTTAGGCGTCGGACTGTATTTTTTGTAATGTTTGCACGAATGTCCTTTTTTCATAATGCATAAAATGCAATCAAACTACCTTTGAAAAATTTTTGGTCACTATAATAGCCATCATTTTCCTTACGAATGACACAAATGCGTGTGAATAGCCTTTATTCGACGACGTGATAGCTGTTCAGCTTTTATGAATTGATTGATAATACGTACTTTCAGGCACCACTTTCAGACACCTTAAAATTGCACACATCGCAGGTTGATGCTCGCTTTCTTTCGTAATGTGGTCGATTAGCTCTTATCTTCTATATTTGCGTGAATATAATAATAGCCTTTTTTAAAAATTTCTAGTTCTTGTTTTAAACGAAGTTTTCCCTCCTGGTGGCCGCTTCTTGTACAGTTAACTCTCCATTTCTTTCAATACACTAATTATAGAAATAATTTTCTGTTGTGCATTCTCCGCTTCAGGGATTGGCATATCAACAAACACATGATTCATTTTAGGATAAACAAAAGTATCGATTTCAATTCCCTGTTCTGTTAGTTTTTCATCAAGTCTTATTGTATCTGGATATAAACATTCATGTGTTCCAATAAAATGAGTAATCTTCCCAAGTCCTTTAAAGTCACCATATATTGGACTGATCAACGAGTCTTTTAATTTTTTATCAGCTGCCCAAAGATTTGTAATGACTTCCATTCCTTCCCTAGCTAACATCGGATCCTTTTCTTCATATTCAGTTATATGAGGATTTTCAAAACTCATATCAACACATGCAGACAATAAAATAATATCTTTTGGTTGCGGCAAATGGTTCATTTTTAAAAGATGAGCCAGCCCAAGTGCTATATTGCCGCCTGCCGAATCTCCCATGATGGTCAATTGCTTGGTACTTTCAACAGTTTCAAGTATTTCTTTATAAAGGTTTAGGATTTTTGAATAAGTATCTTTATAGTTAAAATGAGGTACTTTAGGGTAAATAGGAGTAATTATTTTCGCATTTAAAGATTGCGCTATTTTATCCAAGAACCACCAGTGAAAATTTAAAGGTTGATTCGTCCAAGCACCACCATGTATATAGAATAACTTTTTGCTTCAGGGACTCTTGTTCATTTAATGTGAAAACTTGCATGCCCTCGAATGATTGCTCCTTAACATCATTTAAAAATTGAACATCGTCCCCAATAACATATGGTTTTATATTTTCAGTTCCCATTTGCTTAACAAACTGTTCGGTGTTTTCAATACTAGAAAAACTCTTTTTATTACTTTCGGAAGTTAACAATTTTTCAAATTGAACACTTTCTTCAGAACGTTCTCCGGTATAAATTTCTACACTCATTTTTTATTTTCTCTCCTTTAAACATTTTTCTTGGTCATGTTTCATAACACGGTATGATTGGAGATAGCCATGTATCTCTTTATCAAAAGTTTTTAACAAGTTGGATAGAATGTCTTACTTAATGGAACGGAGGCGTTTTTGATCTATACTGCATCGTTTACAGGATACAGGTTGAACTATGTTTCAAGGTCAAAATAAAAAATTTTAAAATCCTTTTTCCATCTCGTAAAAAAGTGAGCATGAGCCTCCATTTCAACTATTATAATAAATGTATTCCCTGAATTTTTCCATTTTGCACCTGATAGCCATGTTTCTTTTAGGCTGTTTTCTAAAAAATAAATGGATGATCAAATTTTTACCTAGAGTGCCATTCCATTACAATCATCGTTTACATTTGCATTATGTGGATTTCCATTCATATTGAATATCAGCTAAATTTCCTTCATTTTCGTGTCCTCTACCTATGATTGCAAATCCTTGCTTTTCATAAAATCGTTGTGCAATTACATTTACTTCAAAAGTGTGTAATGTTAATCTCCCGCTTGATTGTGCTTTTACTTTATCTAGTAATGTATGACCTATACCGATTCCTTGATAATCTATATGAATATATAGCTGGTTTATTTCCCTTTCATTATAGGCAATCATTCCAACTACTTTTTCATCAATTAACGCTAAATCTATTTGAAACTGTTCAGATAATATATGGTTTAAAAAATAAACGTGACTTTCAAAGTTGTGAATTTCTTTCTGACCAATAGCCTGTTCCTTACTATCTCGCCACATATCCACTGTTTGTTCAGCGTATTTGGGATTATACTGAGTAATAATCATTTTGTATTGGTTCACTACAATACCTCCTCAAGTTTTGTTTACTGCTTTCTATATTATTTTCCTGATGTAAATTCGATGAATAATACCTGTTGCAGGTATTTTAGCATTTATAAAGCTTTTTGCTAGTTTCTTTTATAAACAGCTCCGTTAGCCATCAATGAAGCGCAAAGGAAGTTGAAAAGCAAAAAACCGCCTTCTTTTATTTGTAGTTGATTTATCTCTTAATGTTCCTGTATGTAACTTACTGACTTCCCTCTTTAGCTCAATTCACCGGAATTAGAACACATGTTCCCGACCCCGTAAAATTAGCATTTTTCTTGAAAAATTTTAAAAAAGACAGCGAGCTTTGCATTCACGCTAAGATCAATTTTCTTGTTGAAAGTAAAGTGGACACTCACCCCTATCATCCATAGATTTCTATGAGATTTGTGTGCCTCAGGTATGTGCTTTGCCTTCTGATTCCGCGATACCACAGACCCATTGCTATCGGCTAACCATCCCTTCTATCTTCCCGCTTCTGAACCTTCCACCCTAGAGTTCCTACGTATGCCGAACTTACAATGAAAAAGAGACGCATTTCTTCGCCTCTAACTATCTTCCCAAAAGCTGACTATCCTTTTTTATAAACGTAGCCCTCGATTTATTGTTTCAATTATGCCCTAACACCTTTTCTTTCGCTACAGGAAGATCTTTTTATTTAAAGACTGTTAGTGTAAAACATAAAGTTAGGTTTCCGGATGAAGAAGGAAAATTTCCTAAAGAAGAGTAACAAAAAAACAGAGTTAATCCTAGGAAATAGGAAAACTAACTCTGTTTTTATACTATAAATCTTGAAGTTCATTCACCGTGATAAACGTATAACCCTCCTTTGAAAGTTCCTGTAGTATACCTTCAATTGTTTGGAGCGCTTTGCCCGTTTTATCATACATTGGATGCAGCAAGATAATCGAACCAGGTTCAATATTCTCTGTCACATATTTTACTTTGTCAGAAACCGTTGTGTAAAAAGTATCTGGCTCAAGGTTCCAAGTTATAGTTTCTCTTTTATGTTTATTTAAGTAATAAGGCAACCCTATCAACTTTTTCCCATTAGGTGGCCGAACATCAATTTCACCTTTGTATCCTGTATTTTCAATCAATTGATCGGTCTTTTCTATTTCATCTTTGTAGTAAGCGGGTGTTTTGAAAATCATCCGATTATGCGAATAGGTATGATTCCCAATTTGATGTCCTTCTTCTGCAATTTTTCTTGCTTCCTCTGGAAATTTTTCTATTTCTGTACCTATGAGAAAAAAGGTAGCTTTAGCATTGTACTCTTCTAATAGCGACAATATTTGATTTGTGTTATCTGCCGGACCATCATCAAAAGTTAAAGCAACCACTTTTTGATTCGTCTCTACTTGTTTGGTTAAGCCCCCAAATAACTGATACGTCCTAGAATTTATTAATTTATAAGTGCCTAGTAGGAGAAGGAAAACGAACAGAATCCCTATCCCAATCAATACCAACTTCTTTTTCACAGCAATCCTCTTTCCATACAGGAGTTTTAAATACAGTTTACCATTTTATTAGCGTTAGTCCTTCCAAATCGAAAGCAACAGCCAAAAATAGTCTGTATTCTTGTCCTCGTCAAAATCCAACTTAGAAAGTCCACCTGAATACTGTTCTTCTTCCTATTCTAGGTCTTTTCTTACTTAGCTTTGTTAGGGCTACCGATTTTAAATACCAGCATTGTTAAGCGCTGTGGAGCGTATTTGCCGAATAGGAATAAAACACGTAGATAAAAAAAGAATCGTAGCTATCAAAAAAGCGCAAGTTATCAATGTTGCTAAAATTGATTTCTTGTGCTTTTTAAGGTTTTAACTTGTTATATCTGCCTCTTTGTTTATGTAGCTAACAAGAGCCTTATTGTATTATACGTGTGCCTGCTTTTCCTTCTAATGCAGCAACCGCTTGATCCAACGAACAAATAATTGCTTCTTTACCTAATTTCGCAAATTCGATAGCTGCTTGCATCTTTGGTAACATACTACCTGGTGGAAATTGTCCTTCTGCAACATATTGTTCAGCTTCTTTTATTGTAATTTGGCGTAATTTTTGTTCATTTTCTTTACCAAAATTTATATATACATTTGGTACATCTGTTAGCATCATGAAAACTTCCGCATTTACCTGTTGTGCAAGCTTTAATCCTGAACGGTCTTTATCAATTACCGCTTCAATACCCTGTAATTGTCCATTATCTTCCCGATATACAGGTATACCACCACCCCCAGATGAAATAACAATCGTATCATCGATTAAACGTTTTATTTCGTCTATACCATGAATCACTTGTGGTTCTGGTGAAGGTACAACTCGTCTGTATCCACGCCCCGCATCTTCTAACATCGTATAGCCTTGTTCTTCTAAACGTTTCGCTTCTTCTTCCGAGAAAAATACACCAATTGGTTTAGTTGGATTTTCAAATGCTTGATCCTCTTTATCGACTTCAACCATTGTTAACAATGTAACCACATTTGCATGAATGTCTCGTTCTTGAATATGGTTTTTTAAAGCTGTTTCCATCATATAACCAATGAAACCTTGTGATTCTGCGTTACAAACATGGATTGGTAGTGGTTCGACTACATGTTTAGCAGCTTCGTTTTGGGCAATGATATTTCCCACTTGCGGGCCATTGCCGTGTGTAATGACAATTTTATGCCCCTCTTCCTTCATTTCTATCATATGACGAGTTGCAGACACTACATTTTTGAATTGATTATCATAAGTTGCTTTTTGTTGCGGCTGTAAAATTGCATTACCGCCCAATGCAATAACTACACTCTTTCCCATTTCCTTCACTCCTTAATTAACGACATGTAAATGCCATATAACGTATCCATCCCAGATGAAGAGCCAACTTCTATAAGACTTTTCATGCTTTCTAAGGATGGATCATGCTGTAATGCTGTAATCTTCGAACTAAATACACCATCTAAAGCACATGTTAAAAAGCGCTTACTGACAATGGTCGTTAAAGGTTCCTTGATTAAAGCTTTTAAAGTTTCAAGATGTTTATGTTCGATAAAATTATTTAAAAAATGCCCGTACAATATGCCGACCAGTATATCGTCACCAGTTGGTGTTAAACCTTGTCCACGTCCAATAAAATAACGGAATATCTTCTCAAGATTTTGGGTTGGATCATGTAATCTATCGATCAAAGCCAACACACGTGCTCGTTCAAAATCTGTTGATTCATAGGATGTAAATGAAATGTATTCGAAATTTTCTTTTAGTCTATTGATATTTGCATGATCAAAATCCATATATAACGGTAGTATTTTTACATTAAACACCAATTCAAAACAGTTATGAAAGAGTCGATTAGTGTGAAATGTTAATGTATCGCCTACTCTTATATAGGACTTTATCGTTTGTTTAGTTTGACGATCAAGCAAGATGCCGAATGGAAATGTCCCATTTTCGTCGGTACCAGCAAATATCAATTCACCATTTCGATCAACCATATTCAAACCTTTTTCAAAAATACTGTGCACGGTAAAGGTGTTTCCTTCATTCAATAATTCAAGTGCGATTGGACCAACCGCACTTGCTTGTAAAATCATCCTTTAAAACCTAGCTTTTCAGCATAGGCTGTGATGGCTTTCTCAAAACATTCGATTGGCGGGTGTACTGTACCGGCACCAATTTGTCCATAACCCGCAATTTTGTGGGCAATCCCTGTATTGATGACAGGTGTTATTCCTGTTTCAACAACTTTCCGTGCATCGATCCCTAAACATGCGCCTTTGAAGTCCCATGTTGGAATGACATAGTTCGGGTTTTCGCCGATACAAATTTCAGTCATTTGATTACTTATTTCAAGCGCATCATTAAATCCTCCTGTACCAACGAAGCGGGTAACTGCAGGTGCCGCAATCATCGCCATACCGCCAACACCGATTGTTTCTGTAATAGCTGAATCGCCAATATCTGTGTTGGCATCTTCTGCTGAATAACCAGTGAAGTATAATCCTTGTGGGGTATTAACAGGACCAGTAAACCATTCGTCTCCCATACCCGCAATACGGATACCAAAGTTTTCACCGTTACGGCACATTGCGGTAACAACTGTACCGTGTTCGATAGTACGTGCTGCATCCATCATTGCTTTACCAGTCGCCATAGCAATATTTAAGAAAAATTGGTCTGTGTCAGCTAAAAATTGGATTACTTCTGTACGTTGTTCTTTTTCAACGTCTTCTAATGATGCAATGACTGGAGATAGTTCTTTTAAAAATGCAAGTGAAGCTGCAATATTACGCTGGTGGAACTCATCACCCATTGCAATAGCTTTTGCAATCAATACGTTGACATTCAAGCCTTCATCAAATGTTTTTAATGCTTCACTTAATACAGGACCTAACACATCTTTCATCCAGTGTAAACGATTGATGACTTGCTCATTGTAGGCGCCAAAGCGTAAAACTGCTCCAATGCCTTCGTTCATTTGACAGTACGCTTCATTACCACTTTCTTTGTTTACAACAACGAGTACTGGCATGTTAGGTGAAGTGATACCACCCATTGGTCCAACAGCATTCACATGGTGACATGGAATGAATGTGATCTTTTCGCTTTCAAGTAATTCACGTGCATTCTTTTCGTCTTCTGCCCATCCTTCAAAAAGGATTGCTCCAACACAGGAACCTTGCATAGGATCTGTCATATTTTCATATTTAATGGGAGGCCCAGCGTGCAATAACACATAATCTTCCAATTCAGGAATCACAGATTTCGCAGGTACAACATCCGTTAAGAATGGTGCTGCTGCTATGATCTTCTGGATAACGGCTTCGTTCGCTTCATTTATTGTTTTGTAACCCATTAGATTGTACCTCCTTCATAATAGTTTAAGAATTGAAGTACTTTCATTAACTTCTCATCGCCACCAGCAATTGGACGCCAGTTAAATTGAACACACTCAGTGCCACTGTTTTGAAGAGCTTCCGTAAAGCTTTTTAGCCCAATATTGATGACACTTGGTTTCATATTAATGAAGGACATAATTTTCTCATCGACTGCCAAGTTTTCTTCTGTATAATCAAATTTTTGTACATCAACGATTGGTTGTTCCACTGTACCGCCTACAAGTTGGATAGCTGTGCGAACCATTTGATCGTTTGTCTTACAAATAATTGCACCACTCTCTTTTAAAATCTCAATTTGTTTATCATAACCTTGGATGTCCTGTGCTGTACCAACAACCGTTGCAAGTACTGCAAGTTGACGACCATCTTGACGTGCACTGTCCAAAATACGCTTGATTGTTGGTGCTAGTTCACTAGCCATATCTTCATGACCGCCGTTACCAATCACGTTATCAATCATAATGACTGCTATTCCAGGGTCGTCCATAGATTTTTCAAGCATTTCGATACGTTTTTCAGGATCAATCATCGGGTGTGGTTTACCTTTTGTATATACATCATCACCTAAATCAATGATTTCATGATTGTTTGTTTTTAAAACATAGCTAACGCTTTTCTCTTCAGTCATTGTATCTTTGAAAGCATCTCTCACTAGCATCGCTGCTTCAGATGCTAATGTTCCGCCTGAATAATAACCTTTAATACCAACTTGTGATTCTTTTAATACAACGTTCACATCAGCTGTTGTCGGTTCAAAATTTGGTTTGTCACCATTTGATAATTGGACAGCTACAACCGCTGCTTCTTCAAGTGTATAAGCATGATAGATGTTCTCTTCTTGGTAAGAAGGTTTGTCACCTAAAAATAACGTTACAACTGGTTTGTCAATATTTCTTAATAGGTTTAATACTTTGCGCTGTACTTCCTCTGCAGGTGGTTTAGAGATCACGGTAATGACTTTTACTTTCGGATCTTGGTTTAACGCTTTGATGCTATCTAACATCGTGATCGCACCAACTTCTGTCGATAAATCACGTCCACCTGTACCAAGTGCGTTTGTCACACCTTTACCATAACGGTCAATAATTGTTGTTACTTCTTGGATCCCTGTACCTGATGCACCAACAATACCAATATCGCCTTCGTTTACATTATTGGTAAAGGCAAGAGGTACGCCGTGAATAAGTGCAGTACCACAGTCTGGACCCATCACTAATAACCCTTTTTCATGCGCTTTTTGTTTCAATTTCACTTCGTCTTCTTTAGAAACATTGTCACTGAACATGAACACATGTAAGCCTTCGTTCAATGCGTTTTCCGCTTCCATCGCTGCATATTGACCAGGAATTGAAATCAATGCTAAGTTCGGATTGTTCGCAAGCTCCATTGTACGTTTCCAGTTGTGAGCTTCTTGACCTTTAGACGTATTTTGTGAATCTGAATCACCTTTTAAAGCGATTTCTACTTCTTCTTTCACTTCGTCTACTTTTTCTTCTTGGTCTGTATCTACAACGATAACGATATCATTTGGCTTTGCTTTTTCTAATTCATCCGTGCCTAAGCCAGAAGATTTAAAAATGTCTTTGTTCGCTGGTGTTCCCATCATGATCGATACTTTGTTTACACCATCAATTGCAGACAACTTGTTGGATAAAAGCATTAACACGATGGAGTCTTTATAAGTGTTTTCTTTTATAATTGTGTATAACATGATGATCCTCCAATTTATTATTCTGCAAATCTATTTTTTCCGTGATAACGATCGTAATGAACATCGTCTGACACAAGGTAGTTGTAAATGTCGTCTACGATTTCAATACCATCCTTATCATATTCCTCACTTCTTAATAAACCGCGTTCACCTGGGTAATAAATCTCTCCATAACCCTCTGCCGCTGGCTGTGTTTTTAATTCATTGAGCATTGTTGTAATTTGTAGTTTGAAAGCATCTAAATCTGTGAAATAGGCAGGGTTAATCACGATATGAAGTTGACCTAAATCACGCCCTTTTGTTAAGTCCTGATACATGGAAGACACATGTATACCGTGTGGGACTCCAAGAAGACTACCTGATAAAATATCCACCATCATCATTAATCCATACCCTTTTGGACCTGAAATCGGTAAGAGTGCATGAACATCTCTTGCATTCGTAGTTGGTGCACCAGTTGCATCTACTGCCCATGTATCTGGAATTGATTCATTTTTACTTCTTGCGTCTAAGATTTTGCCCCATGCTTGGACAGTTGTCGCCATATCGAATGTGATGATACGATCATCAGCGGATGGTGCACTAAAGGCAATTGGATTTGTTCCAAAGTAAGGCTCAGTTCCTCCAAATGGCACGACCATTGGATCTGATTGACACATACTTAAGGCAACCATATCTTGCTCCGCCGCCATTTCAACAAAGTAACCTAATGCACCACTATGCGAAATATGTTTCATACCAACAACGGCAATACCCGATTTTTTTGCCATTTCAATTGCTTTTTCCATCGCTTGTTTTGCAACTTGGTGACCTGGACCATTATCTCCATTAAAGACCGCAGATGCTGGACCTGTTTGTTCAAATGTATAGTTTGGATTTGCTGTAATACCACCTTTTGCAATGCGTTCAGAATAGTATTCAACACGTACGGCACCATGGGAGTGAATGCCTCTATGATCGGCGTATGTTAATACATCTGCAACATCATGTGCCGCTCCTTCATTTAATCCCGCTTTCATAAACTTTTGTTTCATTAAATTAAATAGTTCTTCTCTAGATACACGCATCTTGTTTACTCCTTATATAATTAATATTTTGTGTCAGATTCTAAATAATTTAGAATTTATTTTTGAATTTCTTTTGTAACTAAGATGCCTAATTTATCTTTGGATAACTATCGGAGATAATATACTCACTTTTATAAATCAATATCTCTGTTTGCATCTTTAGAATAAATGTATGAGAATGGTTCATCTAAACCGATTGCATAGGTTGCTTGCGGTACATAAGCACCCATAAAGATATAGTCACCTTTATCAACTGGCATCCATTCGTTGTCTAAGTTGTACATGCCTCGTCCACTTAAAACATAAGCGCCGTGTTCTTGAACGTGTGTTTCAATGTAACCATGTGAAGCGCCTGGTTTGAACGAAAGAATATGAATGTTCATGTCATATCCAATTTCTTTTGGTAATAAGTCTTGAATTAATACTTCTTTCATACCTTCATATGCCTCTTGTTCAATGTCGTTCACATTACCTGTAACGATTTCTGGTGTATACCCTTTAAGAGGTTGTCCTTTAAGAGGTTGATAACGTTTTTTGTATAAGAATAAGCGACTATCTTCACCGTTATTATTATTTTCAAACGTCAACTGTAAGTGTGGGGGTACATATAAATACCCACCTTCTGTTAATTCGTATCTTTTACCGTCTGCAAAAGCATTGATTTTGCCATAAACAACGTATACAAATGATTGAATACCATCACCAGCGAAACCAGCTTTGTTTCCGCCTTGGTTTTTTACTGTTACTAAATAATCTACAAATCTTGCACCTAAACGTGGGGATCCTAAGATTGTTACGTCACAATCTTTAAAGCCAGGTACAACATTATTAACTAGGCCGTCTGGTGTGATTACCGCGTAATTGTCTTTTTTAATGATAGAACGTGTTTCTAATAAACCTTCTCTGTATCCTTGAACTTGATTTAAGTAACCCATAAGTATCTGGCTCCTTTTTCATTATTTTTATTCTTTATATGCTAGTTCATAAAGTACATCGCTTAATACTTCAATACCTTTAACAAGATCTTCTATCTTCGTCTCTTCACTAATGTTGTGACTAATTCCACCAATAGAAGGTACAAACAACATTGCCGTTGGAACATATTGTGCAAAGATTTGTGAGTCATGTCCTGCACCAGATGGCATCACTTTATATTGATCACCTACATTATTCTTTGCTGCTTGTTCAATGATTTGAACGATTTCTTTGTCCATCAATGTTGGTGCCTCATCCATCCATAAATTAATATCATATGTCATGCTATTTGCTTCAGCGACTAATTTAATTTTGTCTTCGATTTCTGCTGCAAAATCATTTAATAGTTGCTGATCAATATGACGACAATCGATTGAGAATGTAATTTCGCCGGGAACTACATTTACTGTGTTTGGTACAAGTGTGACATGACCGAACGTTAACACAAGTGGTTCCCCAATTTCTCTAGCACGTTTTGTTAAGTCCGAGACAATTTCACTATAGGCAACAACTGTATCACGACGTAATGACATGGGCGTAGTACCAGCGTGGTTTGCTTCACCTTTTAAGTTGATCGTGAAGCGTTTTTGACCGACGATTCCATTGACAACACCGATTGTTTTATTTTCTGTCTCTAACACTTTACCTTGTTCAATATGAATTTCAACAAATGCTTTGATGTCATTACGAACGTCAGTCGTTTTCCGATAATTAAAACCTGATTTACACATCGCATCTTCGAACTTAATACCCTCAGCATCTTCAATTGTGTCAACATCCGATTTTTTAGCTAAGTTAAAGAAGTTTTTGCTACCCCAAAATGTGTAAGGGAATCGACTACCTTCTTCTTCTGCAAGCGATAATACTTCTAATGATCGTAGTGGTTGACCATATTTTTCTTTTAAATATTTCACAGCAACAAGTGCAGATAAGATACCGAATTGACCATCCAGATGCCCACCTTCAACAACTGTGTCGATGTGTGATCCTGTCAAAATGGTTTCTTTTGGATATTTACTTCCAACAAGACGCCCAGATAAGTTCCCGATGTCGTCAAAGCTTGCTTCTAATCCTTCTTCTTTGAATGTTTTTTCCAGCTCACGAACTGCATCATTCCATTCTTGAGAATATAAAAGGCGTGTAATTCCACCTTGTTCTAAGCCACCAAAACCTGTGAATTTCTTATCTAAAGCTTCAAACGTTAATTGAATATCCATTACTCTTTCACTCCTTCCTCTAATACACTTTTATTATAGGACCTTACTCACAACCATTCATTGACAGAACAAACAATTATGGAAGCTCTTTTTATGCACTATCAACAAATACATGTTTGATAAAGATTCAAAAGCTAGATCAGAGGTAAACGCTGAGCACGAAAAATGAATACAGTTAGCTATCAATTACGTATAGGCTACTAAGTAGTCGTACGTACGGAGCAAGTTCCAGCTTTTTTTATACGACTCCATCAGCATTCAAAAAATAGCCGAAGGAATCGAATTTATCTTGATTAAAAAAAATACCGCATAGTAAATCAATGTAAAAACTCTGATTTACCATACGGTATAGTTCATTTTTTAATTATTATAAGATAAATGATAAGCCAAATGTCATGATACATATGAGAAGTAGCAAACCTAAGCTGTACCGTAATGTATATTGGAAGATTTTTGACTCGTTCCCAGTCTCATTAACGGCTGCTGCTGCAATAGCGATAGATTGTGGTGAAATCAATTTTGCCACGCTACCTCCAGCTGTATTGGCTGCCATTAACAAAGATGGTGATATACCGACTTGCGTCCCAGTAACCACCTGTAAGCTACCAAATAACGCGTTATTATTAACAACAGATCCAGTGAGAAAGACACCAATCCATCCTAATACTGGACTTACAAATGGAAAGAAGTCACCCGTTTTTGCAAGTGCAAGTCCCAAAGAAGTACTAAGTCCCGAGAAGTCCGAGAGATTTGCAAAAGCCATTACAAGAACGATCGTAAAAAATCGGTAACCACAATTCTTTAATGGTACCACCGAGCAAATTAACGGTTTGATTTATGTTTAACGCAGGAAATAGAATACTTGTTAAAATAATTGTCACTAGAATCGCTGTTCCCGTTGCTGAAACAAAGTTAAGATTTAAGATTGCTGGCATAGGTATTTCTTCGGTTACTATTGGCGGTGTACGCATGACTTGATCATGTAATCCTGGGATTTTCAAGGCTACGTTTGTAAAATCAAGTGCACCATCTGCTGCAAATAAATTTTTAAATGTAGGGAGGCTCCAAATGGCTATAACACCAGTGAGTAAATAAAATGGTGACCATGCTACCATGATTTCTTTCATAGAGTAGTTTTTTAAATTTCCTGTTGCTTCTACACCAGGCTCATGATAAATCGTTTTAGGCTGCCATCTTCTTAAGAATAATGCCAAAATTATCATACTAGCTAAAGAAGGGATAATATTCGCAAGCTCCGGCCCGATAACAGTAATCGTTAGTAATTGAAGCCCCGAAAATGCGCCACTGACGATTAAAATTGCTGGGAATATTTCTTTTATTCCTTTGAACCCATCTAGAATAAAGATGAGGATAAACGGAACGAGAAATGAAATCAACGGTAACATAAATGCTGTCATTCTAGAAAGATCTAAAATTTCCATACCACCTACTTGAGCACCTGTAATAACTGGAATTCCAACTGTACCGAATGCACCTGTAGAGGCATTAGCGATTAGGCAAAGTCCAGCAGCTTTAATTGGTTTAAAACCAAGAGTCACAAGTAATGCTGCACAAATAGCGATTGGGACACCTAATCCTGCTGCGCCTTCTAAGAAAGCATTAAAGCAAAAGCCAATTAGCAATAATTGAAGACGTTGATCCTCGGTAATACTAGCAATACTACCACGTACTGTTTCAAATTTTCCGGCTTTAACTGAAATCTTGTACAACCAAACAGCCATAATAACGATATAACCGATTGGCCATAGCGCTTTGCCTGTACCGAGAAGAATTGCCCCTAAGGCTTTCGTAATGGGCATTCCGAAGAATCCGACGGTAATGATAAGGGTAAAGCCTAATGTTAATGCTGCAGCATAAACCCCTTTTAATTTAAAGGCTGTTAAACTTAGTAGAAATAGAAGAATGGGAAGGAAGGCTATGATGCCACTCATTATTTCGTTTCCAAGTGGATCGTATTGTTGAAACCACATCGTTGTCACTTCTTTCTAAGTAGTTTATTTCTATAAAATTTGAATTGAGCTAAACTAACTTGATTGTAGATATCCATGCATGCTTATACACGATAGACGAGTTTTTTCTGTTCTTCTCGTTCATACATCGCAATTCCATAAGCTATCGCTCCTTTTTTCAGAATAATAGGTTAAGAAACATTATATACTTATAAAGATATTATCAAGGTCCTCTACGTTATTTACGGTGCTCCGCTACAAGTATACTTAAAGCGAAACAGGACCTATTTTCTACTACTCTAAAGAATAAGTTCTTTAGCGCCATGTTCACAATCGATATAAACATGAATAGTTTTTTAAAAGATTTAAAAGTATTCTCCCAGAATGTAGCAAGTGTTGTTCCACGTCCAATGGCATGATGTAGAAAGTCTACTTCATTCAATATCGCGCTTATTTGGATAAATCCACGGCTAATTATCCATTGCTTGAGAGATAAATCGACCTACTTTCTCATCTTCAATTCCTTTATCTTTGTCATAGATTTCAACACCGCGAAGGATTGTTTTCACTATCTGTGCACCGATTTTGCGCCCAACATAAGGACTAATTTTGTGTCGGTATGCTAAGTCCTCGGCTTTCAATTCATAAGGTGCATCTTTTTTAATAAATACGAAGTCTGCATCTTTCCCTACTGTGATGCTACCTTTTTGTTCTAGATTAAAACGTCTCGCAGGGTTTGTAGCAATAATCGCTGCAAATTGAGCTAATGGCATGTTTCGTTTTTGTACACCTTCATCGAATAATACGTCTACGTTATTTTGTACACCTGCGATACCCCCCCAAGCCTCAAAGGCATTGTCCTTATCTTTCAAGTCTGGTGTACATGGTGAATGATCTGATGTTACGAATGAAATATCCCCATTAAGTACACGATTCCACATACCTTCCAAACGAGATTGTTCACGGATTGGCGGCGAACATTTTACAACTGGACCGATAGTATCTAATTCTTCTTTATAGAAATATAGATAGTGTGTACATGTTTCGCATGTAATATCGACACCTTCTTGCTGCGCTTTCACAATTTCATCTATACCTTCCTCACAAGCTATATGAACGATGTGCACGCGACAACCGGTTTCTTTAGCAAATAGGATTATTTTTCGAATTGGTTCCACTTCTGTAAATACAGGTCGTGAATCTACATAAGCACGTAATGATGTTTCGCCATTTTTATATGCTAATTCGCCTAATCTATCAGTAATTTCAGCATTTTCAGCGTGAATAGATAAGATTTTACCTGTCTTCGCAATTTGTTTCATACCTTCATAAAGTGCATAGTCATCCACTTTCATGAAATCACCTTCTATAGAACGGTCACCACAAGTCGCTACAAAACATTTATAGGCAACGACACCATTGTTATCTAATTCTTGAATACCACCGTCTAAGTTAAATGGCACTAATCCACCATAGCTGGCAACATCTACGGATAATTTCCCTTCTCCAGCTTTAAATTTTTCTTTAATAGATGGGCCATTAATTGTTGCGGGTACTTGGTTTAATGGCATTTCGATAATTGTTGTTACCCCACCTTTTGCACAGGCCCGTGTACCTGTATCATAACCTTCCCATTCATCACGATAGCCTCCTCCTGGTTCCGTGATATGTACGTGTGCATCTACCATGCCTGGAGATACGATCAAGCCTTTTGCATCAATAATTTGTGCATCTTCACCTAAACCCTTACCAATTGCGGCGATTTTACCATTTTTTATACCTATATCGACTTCTTGCTCACCATTCTCTAGAATAACTAATCCATTTTTGATAATTAAATCGAATTGCATGAGAATCATCCTCCTCTATTTTTTTAAAACGTTTAATAATAAAAGTAAAATACCTGCTGTGAAAAATCCGATAAACCATGAAAAGTCCAAAATGACGTGGAACCTCGGTATAAAACCTATTAGGGATATGAATACTCCAACGATTGTTGCAATATAAGCTTGTATATTGATTCTCACTTTTGGTCGTTCGTTGCTATTACTATCAAAATATAATTCATCGATATTGATCCTACACTTTGAAATGAAGTAGAACTTTACAATCATCACACCCGCAACTGGACCAAGAATGGCGCCGATCATATTTAAAAACATGAAGATACTATCACTATTCTCCATCATCTTCCATGGCATAGTGATAATACTTGCAATCGATGCAATCCATACTCCACGCCGATAATTAATATACTTTGGAAATAACGCACTTATTTGATAGGCTGCTGGAATAATATTACTTGTTGCATTTGTAGAAATTGTTGTCATAAGAAGTACACCTGTAGCAAAGAAGATGGCCCATATACTATCCCATTGATTGATAATATTCAGTATATTCCACTCTTGTTGACCAAAATAAATGGACCCACCAATTAAAATTGTTACACTTGAAAATGCAAACAAAATATGAGCAACAACAATACCAGAAACTTGTCCGAAAATTTGTGTTCTTGTTGATTTCGCATTTTGTGTGAAATCAGAAACGCTTGCCCCTGGAGCAGCCCAAACACCAAGTAATGAGTTAAACACTAAGATAAACGCTAAAATGGTTTGATATAAAATACTACTCTCCGAACTCAGTTCATAGCTCAAAATTTTATTGAGTCCACCACCAGCTTTAATGCCCCAGATTGCCATACCACCAAAAACTATATAAATCATTGGGTTTAAAATAGCAGTAAATTTATTTAAGGTTCCTCCGCCGCCAATACCAATGGCAAAGTTAATTACCCAGAATAACAAGAAAGCGATTAATCCGGGAATAGTAATACCTAAAATTGTAGTACCATCTCCAATGTCATTGAATCCCGGAAAAATTTTATTCATTAGAATCAATAAAGCTTGTGAGCCAGCAAAAGTTTGTAAACCAAACCAAGCAATGCCGGCTACAACACCACGTAATACACCTGGTAATTTAGCACCTATATCACCATATGTATGCCTTAAGTGCATGGCGAATGGGATACCATATTTTGAGCCTGCGTAACCGTTTACAACAAGTAGGAAGGCAATTAAAAATGAGCTTATAACAAGTGATAACATCACTTGAAATGGTGATAAGCCTAATAATAAGAAGCCACCGACAGCTGTATAATTAGGAATGTTATGCACTGCCCCCATCCACAGCGTAAAAAAGTTAAATGCGGATGAATTTCTTTGTTCAAGCAACTTTGGCATGATATCCTTGTTGTAACCGCGCTTTTCAAAAAACGAAGGATTTCGTTGGATATCCTGACCTTGTTTTAGCATAATGATTCTCCTTTATTATTAATAAAGGATTATACGTATAATAACCTTCAAAAATAGTATACAATCAGTGTGATAGGTTATCTTTGTAACATCATACATATTTAATTTTTATTTTGGCTTTTTCAAACAAAGATTAGGAGAGAGTTCTTATGACAACATTAAAAGAAATAATGTCTGTACAACAATTTTCAGATTTAACATTGTTAAATGATGAAGGCAATTTAGAGAGAGTGGTAGAAATGGTCGATATTACAGAGACACCTGATATCAAAGATTTTACTGCACAACACTCATTTATCGTAACAACTGGTATGTGTTATCAAGACAATCAATCTGGATTAATCGATCTCATTAGAGAATTAAATGATATACAAGTTGCAGGCATAGGTATCAAGCTTTCCCGATTTTTAAAAAAATTAGATGATGAAATCATAGAATTCGCAAATGAATTAAAATTCCCAGTTATTAGCATTCCTGATAGTTGGAATCTAGGATCGATTACTCATCACATCTCGTCATATATTTTAGATGAAGAAACTGAAAAATTATATTTTGCATTAGATATCCAACAAGAATTAAATACAATGCTTATGAGAGGGTTAAGTTTGGAAATGATGATTGAACGGATGAGTAGACTCCTCAGAGTTCCAGTGATGTTATTAAATCCTCTTTATCAAATTAAATCAATGAGCCATCACTTCAATCAACACCCTGAAAATGTTCAAAAAAATCTTAATTATTTTAAAAGATGTTTAAATTCCAAGCATATTACGCCTAATAATAGAGAAGCTTTCCAGGAAGAACATATTATATTTGAGGTTCCTGCATTTAAATATTTTCCTTATTATCTTATGGTTTCAAACGTCAATACGCTCAATTATCCATTTAGTTTGCTAGCCATAGAACAGGCAGTAAATACTCTCAGTCTTGCAATCTATAAAAATAGTAAAATTAAGGAAGCGGAACAACAGGATGTGGACCGATTTTTTGAATCACTCATGTCTGAACACCCTGATAACCTTATTTCTGTCAAGCAGCACCCTGAGTTTTTAAAAAAGCATCATATCCAACCATCAAATTACTATCAGGTGATAATTTGTGCGATCGATAAAGAACAAGATGTAGAAAATAATATCTATTTGAATGAGCGGTATCAAATGACCTATGAATGGCTAACGCATAAGTTGATTGACATTGACCCCACTATCAGTATATATACGTCTCCAGGTAAGCATCGCTTTACGATACTTTTACAAACGAGACATCAATATTACTTAGATTACTGCAAATATCTCAATAAAGAGTATCAAAAGTTTTTTAATAATTCACTATCGTTTGGTATTGGTAATGAAGTCTCTGAATTCTCACAGTTACCACTATCTTATTTCGAAGCAAATGAAGCTTTTGATAATAAGTTTGAAAATGGTGAACTAGGATTTATAGAACTCTATAAATCCAAAAGTGTAGAAGAATTATTACAACTCATACCAGCCAACAAATTAAAACCGTTTATCACGTACACATTAGGTTCATTAGCCTATCCGAAAACAACGAAGGAAAAAGAACTAAAACATACTTTAAAAGTATATTTGGCGAACCATTGCGACCTCACAAAGACTTCAGAAGATATCTTTATTCATCGTAATACAGTAAAATATCGTATTAAAAAATGCGAAGAAATTTTAGGTCAGTCTGTCGAAGCTTCTGAAGCATCCTTGGATATTAGATTAGCTTTATTTGCATCAGAAAAAATTACATTTTAAAAAATCCCGCTAAAAAGCTATTTTGAATGCTTTTTAGCGGGATTTTTTTAGTGAAGAAAATGGAAATGTGTTTTATTACCTATCACAGTTAAAAATGAAAAAATATTTTTGATTTAAATATATAAAAAAAGCAGTCCATCAGTGGGAGATGTAGAAAATCTCCACTGATGGAAGCGTTGCTTTATTCTTGAGTTACAGGAGTTAGGGGCTGTTTTTTTTCGCTTAACATAACTACAATGAAAAATAATATCGCTGCTGCTGCAAGAAGTATTGCTGCAATATAGAATGCTAATACCTTCGAGCCAGTAATGTCACCAATATAACCAGTAAGCGTTGGCGCAACAACCGATGAAGTCATACCAAAGAAGTTAAAGAAACCTAATGCTTTAGCAATTGTATTTGATGATACTGAATCAGTTACATACGTGATTAATACTGGATCAATTGCAAGTTTGCCTAGTAAACCATATAAGATTAGTGCAACATAAAGTACTGTTGGGTTAGGTGAAAATACTGTTAGACTAATTGTTAGCGCTGCGCCAATTAACAAGAAGAAAATTAATTTCAGACGCATATGTGCATTTTTATCAATATATTTAGAAAATATTAATGCACCCGGTACTGCTGAGATTGCGACTAAAGCAGCTACATAGCCTACTGAACCTTGTTCGAATCCTTTTTCTGTGACAAGGAATGACGGTAACCATGTTACAATCATGTAATAACCATAACATGTTGCAAAATAGACAAAATAGACAACTAATTGTTTTGGTGAGAATAAATTGATTTTAGAATCTGTATCTTGTGTTGTTTTCTTATCTTCGTTTATTTCTTCTGTAGCTAATTTTTTGTCTTGTTTAACAAATAAAGCAAACACAAATGTTACAGCTAAAATGAGGATTGCTATAATATAGAGTAAGAAATTCCATTTAATTTCAAGACCACCTACTAATACAGATGAGCCTATTAGACCAATGACCATCCCTAACGCTGAACCACTGTTTATGATCGCATTAGAAAAACTTTTCTTATCTTTTGGCATATATTTAGCTGATAAGGAGAAAGCTGCACCATAGTATGAGCCAGTCGAAAGACCTGCCAATAAGGCGCCGATGTACACTTGCGTGATTGACGAGCTTGTTCCAATGACGAATGCTGCTAATGAGAAAATGATGAATGCAGGGATTAATACTCGTTTTTGACCAAATTTATCAACGAGTATTCCTGATGGAATTTGCATACCTGTATAGGCAAAGAAATAAATTGAAGCAATAAGTCCTACTTGAGTATCGCTTATATTCCCTAGCGATTCTTGAATTTGTGGATATATTGGCGTAAGTATTGTACGATAAATCCAAATAACTACCCAACCTAAACACAGTGCAACAATTATTTTTTTGTAATAATTCGGGTCATTTTTAACTGTTTGTCCCATAATACGACACTCCCATTTTTCGTTTTTTTTACTTATGTAGTGCTTAATTTAATTTTAGGTTATGAGTACGTAAATAACATTGTTCATTTTTAACAAAAACAGAACCAACATTGCACATTTTAGACAAAAAACTTATGCTTGAAATTTTTATGAAAGTATGACTTATGGTATTCTTACTTGCCGATTTTTGCGTAGTACTTTTGTATCTTCGCAAGCTCTTCGAACAGTAAGGAAGGCTCAAGCAAACCAAAAATAAGCCCGACTACCCTATAGGTAATCGGACCGACCGCAATCTACAGTGCAACAGCTCTGCTTTGTAAAATAAAATTTTGCTGAGGTGTGACAATCCTTAGTGATGGCACGAAAGATTCCTCCTTGTAGATATTGCATTTACAAGGAGGAATCTTTCTTTTTACTATGAAAACTAGCTAATCAACAGACGTACTATTTCAATTAATGATGATTATGCGGAATAAAGCCGATTGGTGTTGGACCCGCAATCCCTAACATCACAAAATCTTTATCAGAATTATTAGTCATTCCGTGCTTTTCACCAGCACGTGCAACAACAACATCTCCAGCTTTAATTTGAACCATTTCACCACACTCTGGATAAAAATCTGCTGTTCCTTCTACAACAATCCAAATATCATCAGCTTTCTCGTGCGAGTGAATTGGCAAATCTTGTCCTGGATGCATACACCAAACAGCTCCTACAGTATTAGGTGTTTCATAGAAAATATGTTTTGTCGCTTCTTCTTCTCTAAACTCTTGAATATCTGGCCAATGGAAAATACGATTTTTTAAATCTTTTCTTGCTATTTTTTTAAATGTCATTGTATTTTCTCCTTGTTTCAAATTTCCAAAAAACCTACATTATTTAGCGTTTAACAATATTTTGGCGTTTACCTTCTAAAAATGCTGTAGTGTTATCGAATGCAATTTTAGCACGCAGTTCCATCGCTTCATCCGTAAAGAAACCTACATGTGGTGTTAAAATTATATTTTTGGCGTGTAATAGTTTATAGTATCCAGGAATAGGCGGTTCCATATCAAATACGTCGATACCAGCTCCAGCAATTCGCCCTTCATTTAATGCATCCGCCAATGCATCATTATCAACAATTGGGCCTCGTGCACAGTTGATTAAAATGGCTGATTCCTTCATTAAATGTAATTTTTCTTTAGAAATTAAGCCTTTCGTGCTAGGTAGTAATGGAATATGTAATGACACAATATCTGATTGTGCTAATAACTCATCTAATTCCATATACTCGATACCTATATCTTTAGCTTCTGGATTAAAACTAGATTGATCTGAAGCGATTAAGTTTGCACCAAATGCTTTAAACAATCGAGCAGTCATTAAACCAATTTTACCTGTACCAATCAATCCAACTGTTTTACCTTTAATTTCACTACCTTGGAATGTCCCTGGGAAATTATCGGCACGAATTTCCCTATCACCCTTAGTAATGCGACGATACACGTCTAATACTAAGCCAATCGTTAATTCCGCAACCGCTTGATTCGCATATCCAGCTGCATTACATACCATAATATCTTGGTTTTTAGCTTGGGTGATACCTACATGATCAACACCTGTAAAGGCCACATTGATTAATTTTAACTTGTCATTTTGATCAATTACTTCTGTAGGATAAGGATTATTCGCAATCATAATAATATCTGCACCTTCACTACGACTTGCTAATTCTGCCCAATCAGACGTTTTCTCATTGTAATAAACAAATTCATGACCGCCCTGTTTGATTGGTTCCGCTAACTTTTCAATGATTGAATCTGGAACATTTAATGGTTCTAATAATTTTACTAACATACAATCCATTCCTCCTATTATGTCGATACGCCTGTTGATTAACTAGTGTCCATAGTTAGAAAGAGAGAATCACACTTCATTTGTTTTTGTATACTTCGCACAAAAAATCTAGTATTTACATTGATTTACACTCCTGTTTTTTCTTATTTTTCTTGCTATACGCTTAATCTGATTGTAGGATATGAGTAATTAAATAACATTGTTCACTTTTAACAAAAATACAAACGACATTACATATTTTTAACAAAAGCTTTCGTGCAAATTAAAAAATCAGCCCAAAAATTATCGGACTGATTCGTTACATTATCATCGTATATTTACCCACACATTGTTTTTTGTCTACCTTTTTAAGCAATCGATGCTCCTTAATTAAGGTCACTTTTTACACCTTTACCATAAAAACTCTATTCCACACTTTTTAGCGATTCAATCATATTTATTTTCGTCACTTTTCTTCTAAGAAGTAAGTTAGACACTATAGTCAGTAAGAACGCGACAATTATAGAGACTAAGATGATTAACATACTTAATTTATCTGGGATTTGTTGATGGGTGCTTGATAGAGCCTTTACGATAATTTTATAGACATAGCCACTGATTGGTAAAGCTACAATGACCGCAAATGTTGTTAGGATAATGTTTTCCAAAAATATTAATCTGTTTATTTTATTTTTTTGATAGCCTAATACTTTCAGTGTTGCCAGCTCACGATTCCTTTCATATATGTTGATGGAAGATATCGTATAGATGGCGCCAAAGGACAGTATGATGGCGCTTATGATAAACATGATAAATACAAAACTGTTTTGCTTCACAATATATTGTGCCGATTTTTTTAATTCATTCTTATCGGCAATTGTATCTACACTCCGATCTTTTTCAAAAAAATTACGAGCGCTCATAGCATCTGTAGCGTTATTTGTTTGAACTAAAAGCGAAGTTGGATTGTAGTCTATGTTAAAGCTCTTTAAGTACTCTGGTGTACTATAAAACGATGGATTCGAATACTGTGTAGAGATATTTAAAACCTTCATTTCTACAGAAGTATCTTTTAGCTCTGGCGCTGTAAACTTTATGTTGATACGATCCCCTTTAGAAATATGATATTTGTCAGCGTAAGATTTGGGGACAAGTACACCGTTATTTTCTAAAGCTATTCTATTGTCATTTTCGTCGAAGAAATGAACGAGATTGTTTTCTTGTTCAGTAACAACTAAATTGGCGCTTTCTTTTTCATTATCTTTTATGATTTCAATAGGAAGAGTGGCTAACAAATAACTAGTTTTAATTTCAGAAGGTAGTTTTACCGTCTTAAAATTTGTACCCATCGTATAATCGACTCTTAGATCATAAGCATAAACATCTTCAATTTGATCTGCTACTTTTAGCAAGGATGCTTGAGTACCGAAAGCAGTAATCAATAAAACGGTGCTTACAACAACACCAATTGAACTTGCTAAAGCTTTTTGTTTATTTAAAAATATATTTCTCAAAATGAGTTTATAACTGTAGGAAATACGGCTCCATAGACCTGGAATTCTTTCTATCAAGAGCTTTTTCATCTTCTTTGGCGGTTTAGGACGCATAGCCTGAGCTGCATGTTCCTTTAATATAGCTCTACCACTTAAGTAACATGACAGAACACCAAAGGCACTAGAGAAAATAATCGGTGGGATGATTGAAAATAAAGAGAGCGAGAATTTTATGTCAGGCAAAGAGTAGGCCCTTGCACAAGACGTAGTTACTAAAGGAATAAATACAAAAGCGGCAATTACACAACCTATAATTGAGCCTAGTATTCCTGCCAGCATAGGGTATCCCATATAGTGAAGCATAATGTTGCTGTTTTTTACACCTAAAGCCTTCATAATACCAACTTGATTCCTTTGCGAATCGATAATCCTCGACATGGCGAGAAATAGGATAATCGCTTCAATCAAAAAAAGTACTAAAGGTATAACTTTACTCATTAAGTTATTATTTTTAATCGTTTGATTGATTTTAGAATAGTTCAAAGTCCGTTCCTTATTTACTTGATCTAAATAGCTAAGTTGCTTGGACTGTTCTTCAATTGATTTGCCTAACTTTTCAATATCGTAACCTTCTGCAGCATCCACGATGATTTCATTAAAGTAAAAGCCATTTAAGATTTCGGGTAATGTTTCTTCAGCAATATAAGCGACTCCATATGCTTTATGGTCTTGAATTTCATTCTTTTTTGCGTGTTCAACATTCTCACCTAAGCCACTAATTGTAAAGTTAAAGCTGCTTTCATTCGCATTTATCGTGATTTGATCGCCGACACGATATTGATGTTCTTTTGCATAGTGAGAATCTAATAAAATCTCATCCTTTTTTAATGGGATACTACCTTCAGTTATAGTAGGTGTATTTATTTCATTGTTGTCTGGGATCGAATGAATTTTTAATGACGTTTTGTAATCTTCAAACGTTTGCGTACCATCAAAGGTATAACGTCCTTCGATTTTATTGATACCTTCAATTTTACTTAACCGAGTGACATCATTTTTAGAAAGCTGACTGTAATATACATGTAAATCGCTTAAATTATGTTTTTGAAAGTAATCCTTCGTATACGTATTAAGATTATTGCTGTAGGTTACTAGTCCCGCATAGAAAAAAGCACCTACTGCAATAACAATCACGACGGCGATAAATTGCCCCATAGACTGTTTGATGTCCCGCAATAATTTTAAAAGCAATTTCATGATTACCACTCAATCCCTTCAACACTTTGTTTTTCCTCATTTATCGTAACACTTTCGATCAGTCCGCTTTTTACTTTAATTATTTTGTCAGCCATAGGGGCAATGGCAGAATTATGTGTGACTAAAACAACACATTTCTTCGTTTCTCTATTTAAATCTTGCAGAAGCTTTAATACAGACTTGCCAGTTACATAATCCAAAGCGCCGGTTGGTTCATCACAGAGTAAAAGTAAGGGGTTTTTCGCAACAGCTCTAGCTATAGCTACTCTTTGTTGCTCTCCTCCAGAAAGCTGGGAAGGGAAATTTTTAATACGATCCGCTAATCCGACTTTATGTAAAATATCTTTAGCATCCAGATTGTTTTTACATACCTCAGTAGCGAACTCAACATTTTCAAGAGCGTTTAAATTCGGAATTAAGTTATAGAATTGAAAGACGAAACCCACTTTCTCACCACGATATTCCGTTAACTTTTTTTCGTTCAATCTTGTTATTTCTTGATTCCCAACAAAGACTTGACCTGAGGTAGCCGTATCCATACCGCCAAGAAGATTCAGAATCGTACTTTTACCCGCACCACTAGCCCCTAAAATAACGACGAATTCCCCCTCATTTATGGAAAAATCAACACCATTAAGGGCCTTAATTGGGACTTCTCCTATTTTGTATTCTTTCGTTACGTTTTTAAATTCGATTAGCTTTTTCATTTATTTCATCTCCTCAAATAATTTTTTATCAACGGCAAGTAACTCTAAAATAAACAACATTTGTCGTATATTTTAGAGTTACTTTTAGTTGTCTCTTTTTGTTGCTTGGCTTTATTAAGAAGCCGTTAATCACGGCAAAATGTTAGAAATTTAAATCGACTTAAAAAGGATTTCAATCTACCGATCTCTGTGGAGATTACAACCACATCACGCATCCACGGCTTCAAGAAGATTCCATAATATTGACGGCAGTAATGCCTCGGCATTATTTCGTCCGGATTCGGCCAAAAACAGTTAAATCATTCTAATAATATATAAGCTGATAAAATTAAATATATACACGTTTGGTAAAAAATACATTTTTAGTAGACATAATATAATTATTGGTTACCTAAGATTTAAATGATGAGTGACAAGATGTTAGAGGCTTAGAATAAGTATATTTATTCACAAAGAAATGAAAATCCTGATGTTAAGAATAGAAGAGGATGAATTATTCGCTTTCCTCCCCCTTTGGTTGATTTGTACATAGAACGGATTCTACGAACTAAAATAAACAATCCTATAAGTAGAAACATAGAAGTAGTTGGTATTGCAGTTTGCACAAAAAACCCCCCCGAATTATGTTTAATAAATGCATTATTGCATAAATTTCAACTATAACAAAATTTTCCCTATAAATTAACCTGCTCCGTTAGTTTAAATTTGACTCTTCACAATCTCATCTGTATTTAATATAAATATCCAGTTTTCTTTAAAGTAAGTTATTCAATTAAATGACCATAAAATCAAAAATGAGCGCTTATCCTTTTCCAGGATTGCGCTCTATAATCGAAAATCTTTTTAATAATTTCAACGGATATTATCGGAAAACTGCTCTTCAGATATTACTTGTATTCCATTTCTTTTAAGTAAAGCAGTTGTAACTCCGTTTCCAATAATTTTCTTACCTTTAAATTCGCCATTATAAATCATTGAACTTCCACAAGATGGACTATATTCTTTAAGAACGACTATTGTCGCTCCAACCTCTATAACCTGTTTTAATGTTTCGTAAGCTCCTTTTATGTACAATTTCGTAACATCTTTACCTGATATCTCAATCACTTTGGCTTTACCATTCAATACATCTTCCCCATCACCACCTATTATTTCAGCAGGTTTTCTGGGAGTTGAAAACCCACCAAGCAATTCAGGGCATACGGCAATCGCCTTATTGTCTTCTATTAGTTTACGAATCTTATTATCTAAACTATGCGTACCGTTATATCTTACTTTTAATCCTGCTAAGCAAGAACTTACTAATATCATTGCTATCACCTCAAATTAAATTTCACCTTATGTTTTTCAATTAATATCATTTCTTACTTCATTATCTGGTCCGATTGTTGAACACAAGTTAAACAACACTCTCCAACTAACCTGCTTCGTTCGTTGAATAACAGATAAAAAAATTACATATACAATACTTTTATTTTATAAGCATTCCAAATTATATATCTTTAATCATAAATAAAAGCTGAACTAATAAAAAATAGCTCAGCTTTATAGCTTATTATCATGTTACACATTGTATATAGGAAACTGATGTATTAACTGAATTAATAAAACATTCCCACCTCTGAGTTATTTTTTATTATTTAGTTAACGCCTGCATATCTGCCACAATCGTCTCAACTGGTACATCTGTTGTACCATTATAATCTTTCACAACAATCCCATCAGCATTAACTAAGTAATACCTTCCCGTATGTATAACTTGGTCAGAATTTGGATCGTTTTTCACGTGTGATTTAAACGATTTCATAGCAAACTGTTCAATAAACTTTTGATCATAGCCAGTTAATAGTTGCCATTTGCTTTCATCGGGTACTGAATATGTTTTTAAATAATTTTTTAAAACTTCTGGCTTATCAACCTGAGGATCAACGCTAAAAGCTAAAATCTGATAATCTTCCATGCCTTTATCCTGAAGTGCCTTTTGCACCTCCGTCATGTTATACGTCATTGGCGGACAAATGGAATTACAATTAGTAAAGATGAACATCGCTAACGAAGGCTTGCCTTTAATATCATTAAGGCTAACCTTTTCATTTCTTTGATTAGTTACCGAAAAATCCTGTACTTCTATGTTCATCTCAGGTTCAAATTTATAACTTCCACAACCAGTTAGAATGCTACTTAATGTTAGTATCAACACGAGCAAGACACTGTTCTTTTTCATATATTTGCTCACTTCCCTTCAATTTACCATCGTTTTTTATTGTATAAATTATAGTTACTGAATACAAGATATGAGCTTACCCTTTCATTTTTTTATGTCCATTCAATGTATATTGTATGATTTTGGTATATTAATATCCTATAATTTCTAGACAATTCACAATTCTTTTAAAATTTTTTAAAACTGTTTTTTACTATTTTGGTTATTTCCCAAGACATCATACAATTGTTATGTAACAGAGTTTTTTTAGTTTTCAAGCATATCCTACATATGGAGCCACAATAATAAATTCTTAAAATTTCTCTTTCACACTCGAATTTTCTCCCACATTCACAATTATCATCATTAAACTATTATAAGAATATTATTCTATAAAAAATACCATTCTCTTTTATACAGTTTATTTCTATTAAATCCTTATTATTTCTATGTTATTTCCACAATCTGAAAATGATCAAAAATTACAAAAACTCGAAATTTAGTATTGCATTATAAGAATCTTCCCCATAAAATAAGTGAATATAACGACGAGAGAAAAAGAAATATGTCGTTTAAGACAGAAATATATCACTTGAGGGGGAATAATAATGGTAAACATTTCTGGAGGCAAAAATAAAGATTCAGTTGACTATAGCGCAATTGAAGCTATGGAAACGTTCAATAAGTTCGTGAAAAAGAAGAATACCTTCCTTTTCTCGATTACAGCAGTATTTTTAACACTTTATATTTTGCTACCAATCCTCGCTTTTCAACCTGTACTACAACAAAAAATTGTCGGAAATATTACAGGTGTTTGGGTTTATTCAGCAGGATTATTCATGATGACAATCGTTCTTTGTACAGTGTATGTGAAAAAAGCTGCTTCATTCGATAAAGCTGCGGCAGCAGTACTAGCTGAGTATCAGGCGAAAGGTGGAAAATAAATGAACTTAGTATCCGTTGGTTTCTTTTTAGCAATCGTTAGTTTAACTCTTGTAGTAACATATATCGCAGCGAAACGTACGTCTTCTGCGGCAGATTTTTATACAGCTGGCGGTGGTCTTAAAGGTTGGCAAAATGGTTTTGCAATCGCTGGTGACTACTTATCTGCCGCTGCATTTCTTGGCGTATCCGGCGCGATTGCCTTAACTGGTTTTGATGGCTTCTTCTTCTCTGTAGGCTATGTAGTAGCTAACTTAGTTCTTCTTTATGTAATTGCGGAGCCGATGCGTAATTTAGGTCGTTATACTTTGGCAGATATGCTTACTGCCCGTTTTAATGAAAAACGCATTCGCGGGGTAGCTGCGTCAGGAACAATTATCATCGTAATCCTTTATATGATTGCACAATTAGTAGGTGCTGGTGCTCTTATTAAACTATTATTTGGTATAGAGTATTGGATTGCGGTTTTAATCGTAGGTGTTATGATGACGACTTATGTATTATTCGGTGGCATGACAGCTACTTCTTGGGTGCAAATTATTAAGGCTAGCCTTCTTTTATTTGGGACAGGCTTATTAGCTACATTAGTATTAATTAAATTCGACTTCTCTCTAATGAAAATGTTTGATACGATCGCTGTGGATCATGGCGAGAAATTCCTTGTACCAGGGATGAAATATACAAGTTCAATTGATTCGATTTCGATGATGATGGCGCTTGTCTTAGGAACATCTGGGTTACCTCATATTTTAATGCGCTTCTTCACCGTTAAAGATGCCAAAACTGCTCGCTCTTCTATTTCATGGACGACTTGGATTACAGCTATTTTCTTCTCATTAACTATTTTTTTAGGCTTCGGAGCATTAAATTTTGTAGGGATCGATAAAATTCTTGCTGAAAGTAAAGCTGGTAACACGGCTGCCCCACTTCTTGCTAATTATTTGGGCGGTGATGTGTTAATGGCATTTATCGGTGCCGTAGCATTTGCAACTATTTTAGCTGTTGTTTCGGGTTTAGTTTTAACAGGAGCTTCTGCGATTTCCCATGATATTTATGGAGAAATCATTAAAGGTGGTAAATTAACAGAAAAGCAACAAGTTGTAGCAGCTCGTACTGGTTCAATTTCTATTGCCTTTGTTTCCATTATCCTTGCACTATTTGCACAAAACTTGAATGTATCGTTCTTAGTATCCTTCGCATTTTGTATCGGTGCTTCAGCAAACTTACCTGTTATTCTGTACACAATCTACTGGAAAAAATTCAATTCAACAGGTGCTATAACAGCGATGGTAACTGGTTTAGTATCATGTTTAGTTTTAGGTGCTATGGGACCAAATGTATGGAGTCCTGTTGAAGGTGCGGCAATATTTGTTGGTAATCCTATCGTACCGTTAGCAGTTCCAGCGGTTATTACAATTCCACTTGGCTTTATCACAGGTTATTTAGGCACTGTTCTATCTTCTAGCAAAGTACCACAGGAAGAAGCAGATCGCATTTACAAGGAAATTCGCGTGAAAGCAAACACAGGTGTATCCGTCTCTGATATCTCTCATTGATTGCTTTCCGCAATCCAAATAATTGCAAAAGGCTATATCAATCGTCCTATCCTTCATAATAAAAATATCAAGTTAAAAAACTCGATTTTTTGTCGGGTTTTTTAACTTTTTATTATAAAAAATTTACCATTTTACTTATTGAACAATACTATTCTCTTTCAAAAAAGTTTGATTTTCACTGAGTAAATAGTGTTTATTTTTTATAAAAAACCATTCTTTTTTTAAAATTTTATCCTAATTTCCCACTCGAAAATCTAGAATTGACCTAACTTCGCTTGTTTATCAGAATTTTCCAAAATCCTTTTATTTCTAGGGCTTGTTATGTATATTCTCTTTTAAGACTATTTTTCTAAAAATTATTTTTTCATAATTTTTCTGAAAAGTATTGCAATTTTGTGAACTGTCTCATAAAATGAAGAGGTGAATTCACTAACCTAGCAAATTCGAGTCTTTAAGCAGAAAAAATAAACACAAAATGGGGAATGTTAATGGGGAACAATCAAGCAAGCAAGGGCGTCGTGATTGACTATGATGCAATTGCAAGTCAAGAATCATTTAAAGCGCTTGTTCGAAGAAAGAAATCATTTCTTTGGTCAATAACTGTGATCTTCTTAGCAGCTTATATGTTGCTACCAATTCTTACTTCGTTCACGACAGTACTACACCAAAAGGCAATTGGGGAAATTACTTGGGTGTGGCTATATTCAGCAGGATTATTCATCATGACTTGGAGCTTATGTCACGTATATGTAGCAAAAGCGAATAGTTTTGATAAAGAAGCACAGGCGATTATCGCTGAATACGAGAACGGAGGTGGCCGCCGATGAATAACGGGATGAGTTTTACAGCCATATTCTTCTTCGTAGCCATTGTTGGTTTAACATTAGTTATTACATGGTGGGCATCAAAACGAACATCTTCTGCAAGTGATTTCTATACTGCAGGCGGCGGGTTAACAGGCTGGCAAAATGGACTAGCCATCGCAGGTGACTACTTATCAGCAGCATCTTTCTTAGGGATCGCCGGAGCAGTTGCATTATTTGGATTTGATGGATTCTTCTTCTCTATCGGATATTTAGTAGCTTACTTAGTGGTTCTATACATCGTTGCTGAGCCATTACGTAATCTTGGTAAATTTACATTAGCTGACATGATCACAGCGCGTTTTGATAGCTCTAAAGTTCGTGGTACAGCAGCTTTAAGCACTATTACAATTGTATTATTCTACATGATTGCACAACTAGTTGGTGCAGGAGCACTTATTCAATTACTTTTAGGGATCGACTATTGGCTTGCCGTATTAATCGTAGGCTTTATGATGACGACATACGTACTATTTGGTGGTATGACTGCAACATCTTGGGTACAAATTATTAAAGCTTGTCTTTTAATGTTAGGAACAGTTATTATTTCATTCTTAGTATTAAAAGAATTCGGCTTTAGTATTGCAACGATGTTTAAAGAAATGGAAACTGCAACTGATAGCGGTGCAGCTTATTTGAACCCAGGTCTTAAATATCAAAATGGTATAGATACTATTTCAATGTTAATCGCTTTAGTATTAGGTACAGCAGGACTTCCACATATCCTAATGCGCTTCTTTACAGTAAAAGATGCAAAAACTGCTCGTTCCTCAGTAATCTGGGCTACTTGGATTGTAGGTATTTTCTACATTCTTACAATCTTCTTAGGCTTCGGTGCAGCTAAATTCGTTGGTAAAGAAGAAATTATTTCTGCAAACGCTGCTGGTAACATGGCTGCTCCACTTCTTGCGGAAGCACTTGGTGGAGACATATTATTCTCATTCGTATGTGCGGTAGCTTTCGCAACAATCTTAGCGGTAGTAGCTGGTCTTGTCCTTTCTGGTGCATCTGCCCTTTCGCATGATATTTATGGTCAAATCATTAAAAAAGGCAAAATCACAGAGAAAGAGCAAGTACTTGCAGCTCGTATCGGTTCTATCACAATCGCTGTTATTTCAATCCTTTTAGCACTTGGTGCACAAACATTAAACGTAGCGTTCTTAGTATCACTTGCATTCTGTATTGCAGGTTCAGCTAATTTACCTGTAATCATCTATACAATCTACTGGAAACGCTTTAATACAGCAGGTGCTATTACAGCAATGTTAACAGGTTTAATCTCTGCTTTAATTCTTGTTGCAGTTTCACCAAACCTTTGGAATCCAGTTGAAGGAAAAGCAATTTTCGTTGGAAATCCATTAATTTCGTTAACGAACCCTGCAATAATTTCTGTACCACTTGGCTTCCTTGGAGGTTTCATCGGAACATTCCTTTCTAAGGAATCAGATGCTAAGAAATATCGTGAAGTGGATGTTAAAGCTAACACAGGTATTTCTGTACAGGACGTATCTCACTAATATAACAATGACCTTGTAAGTTAATAATACTTACGAGGTCTTTCTTTTTCTTAACTTGTTGCCCAAGCGTTCATCTAACGCATCCACGAAGCTTTGCTCTGCGCGAAAAAGAAACGTCAGCAACAATTTTTTATGTGCGAAAGCGTAGCGTCAGCAACAATTGTTTTCTGTGCGAAAGCGTAGCGTCAGCAGCAATTGTTTTCTGTGCGAAAGCGTAGCGTCAGCAGCAATTGTTTTCTGTGCGAAAGCGTAGCGTCAGCAGCAATTGTTTTCTGTGCGAAAGCGTAGCG
>NZ_JBIVCA010000014.1:50485-50638 GCF_044746345.1 Lysinibacillus sp. NPDC086135
CGTAGCGTCAGCAACAATTGTTTTCTGTGCGAAAGCGTAGCGTCAGCAGCAATTAGTTTCTGTGCGAAAGCGTAGCGTCAGCAGCAATTAGTTTCTGTGCGAAAGCGTAGCGTCAGCAGCAATTAGTTTCTGTGCGAAAGCGTAGCGTCAGCA
>NZ_JBIVCA010000014.1:50734-70421 GCF_044746345.1 Lysinibacillus sp. NPDC086135
AGCAGCAAAGCGCACAGTTGGAACCGAAATCAATCCCACGTTATGGTATAGTTAGAATGAAAAGGAGGAATAACTATGACACAATCAAAAGCAAAAAAGAAGCGCTCGTATATTAAGCGTACGGAAGGAAAAGACGTTGAGAAAAATCGTCAGTTCTCCCCTTTCAGTACACATGAACGTGTAACGAAAACTAAAAAAGAGAACCTTGAACAAAATTTTACAAAACATAGAAAACACAACCACACAGAGGATGATTAGTGGTTGTGTTTTGCTTGTAATGAGACATCTTGATGTCTAAATGTAATAAGCTTTGGAATAAAGTGCAATGGATATAGTAAAAGAAAAAGGTTAGGTATCCACCACATAAGATCAAAATCAAGCTTTATTGTCCAAAAAGCAATCGCCTGTAATCCTGAGCAAAATGTTAATGCTAGAGATAATAAGGCAAATGCTCTCCACTTTTCATTTTTCACTTTAAAAAGGTAGAGACTTATAAAGCCAGTAACTGAAATTAAAATATCTAGCGGGAAGAACGACCATTTCCATATTACTAATAATTCATTTTGATAATCCTGATATAAATACTCTTCTGGGATCAAATGGAAAAAAGTGACTAGCCAATAGAGTATAAAAAAGAAATCGGTAACTAAAAATATTAATCTTAAAGCTTTACTCATTTACAACCCCCATTTAGTTTTCTTCATAAACGGTTTCTTCAAGAATTCCATGCATAAAAATGTCTACCATTTCCTGCATTGCATCTTGAAGTGAAATCATATATCTGTTTATCGATCCATGTTCCATCAATCGATAAAGCCTTCCAATATAGACTTCTATAAATATCCCTTTATTAAAGACACGTATTTTTTTTGTGGCAATCCCTTCATCTAGTAGCGAAAAGATACCTGTCCATTGTTCATGAATAAATTGATCGAGTGTTTCCCATTGCTTAGGATAATAGCGTTGAAGCTCCTCTAAATATTTGAGTTGAGCAAATTGAAAATCTGCTGGAATGAGTACAAGACATTTCTGTAGTTTTTCTAATAGATTTAAAGTTGAATCATGCAGTATTTCTTCCTCTTTCATCTTCAGTTCATCTATTGCAAGAAGGCTATCGTGATTCTACAATTTTTATCAGCGATGTTTGATGTTTTATCAGCGATTCTAGCTCTTTTATCAGCGATATTTGATGCTTTTTCAGCGATTCTAACTCTTTTATCAGCGATATTCGAGGCTTTATCAGCGATTCTGATACTTTTAACAAAAACACAGCTGCTCTTTAAAAGAACAACTGCGTTATTTGCTATAAATTATAAAATGTTGTCGTATTTCTTGTAATGATACGCGCCGCTTCCTCAGCTGTAAGACCCTTTATCGAAGCGATAACCTCGATGGAATGATCCATCATCCAAGGAGATGTTCGTTTATTGTCAAATTGACCTTCGAACGGCCATGGTCCATCTGTTTCTACCATCATCAGCTCAATTGGGTATTTTTTGATAAGTTGTTGAATCTTAGTCTCATACGTACAATCAGGCGTGACCGAAATGAAATATCCATTAGAAATCATCCGTTCAATCACTTCCTCATCTCCTTTAAACCAATGAAAATGCGCTTTCGTTACTTGATGTTTTCCTAGTAAATCGCAAACAATCGCCGCATCTTCGTACACCGCATGTAATACAATCGGTTTATTTAATTCCTTCGCCAATACGATAAACTGTTCTAACAATGCCACATACGGACGAACATCTATCGCCTTCTCCTGCCTCAAATAATAAGGCAAGCCTACCTCGCCGATTGCCACCATTTCATGAGCATGTTGGCGTATCCACTCAAATAATGCATCTTCCTCCGTTTCACTTGGTAACGGTTGTTCAGGATGAAAACCAAATGCTGCTTTTACTTTTGCATAGGTTTTCGTTAGCTTCCATGTCTTCTCGCACGATGAAAGATTCATGCTAACGGCAATGACATGTTCAGCTTCTTCTAGCAAAGTTGGAATGTCGTGTTCCTTATACTGATCTAAATGAATATGTGCATCAATCAACATTCGCATCACCCTTCTCTTCTTTTAAATACGTGAATAACTGTTGCTTCAATGCCGTAAATGTAGCGGAATGGCGAATTTCTTCTTGGCGTGGCCTTGCAAAAGGTACGATTATTTCCTTTTTAATCATTGCTGGCCGTTTCGTGAGCACAATGATACGATCCGCTAAAAAGAGAGCTTCCTCGATACTGTGTGTTACGAACAATATCGATTTTCGATCTTTCTCCCAAATCGATAAAAGCCAAGCCTGCATTTCAAGCCTTGTAAATTCATCAAGTGCAGAAAACGGCTCATCTAAGCATAAAATGGGCTTATTACTGACAATTGCGCGAATAAATGATACCCGCTGTTGCATACCACCCGACAGCTCATTAGGATACGCATTTTCAAACGCCGCCAGCCCCACATTATCTAACCACTCCTTGGCAAGCTCAATATTTGGTTTGCGATGAAGCTCCTCGACAATCGCAACGTTTTCTACTATCGTACGCCATGGTAGTAAGCAGGGCTGCTGAGGCATATAGGCGATCGTTCCTCTTTTTTGTTGGATATCTGTACCGTTTAATAAAATAGCTCCCTTATCAATAGAAGAGACACCACCAATTAATTGAAAGAGTGTGCTTTTACCACTGCCTGACGGTCCGATAATCGCCACAAATTCCCCGTCCTTGACCTCAAATGATAAATCGCGAATAACCGGAAGAGCATTAAAGGATTTATCAATGTTTTGAATGCTTAGCATAGATTCCTCTCCCCTTCACAACAAGTTTTTCTAATAATCGAATAGCACTAAATAATAGTAAACTTAAAAAAATGATGGCAAAAATCGCTACAAACACGCGATCCGTTCGAAATGATGATTGCGCCAATGTCATATAGACGCCAATCCCCATTTTCGCACCTAACCATTCTGCAATGACAGCTCCCATAACACTATACGTCGCCGCAATCTTAATGCCTGAAAAAATCGACGGGTACGCATATGGCCATTCAAGTTTCCAAAAGGTTTGTGATTTAGTTGCCCCAATCATTTCAAAATAATGTTTCAGCTCAGGTGAGGTTTGACGGAAGCCATCCATTGCCGAAATAACAATCGGGAAAAAGCACACCAGACAAATAATAATGAGCTTTGGCAATAAACCAAAGCCAAACCAAATAATTAAGAGCGGTGCTAGAACGAGCACCGGGACATTTTGTGACATAATAAGAATAGGATAAAATAGCTCCCGCACAAACGTAAAACGATGTAATAGCACAGCAACCGTTAGTCCACACACTATTCCAATGGCAAGGCCTAGAAATGCTAATTGAACAGTCGCTATAGCATGTGGCACAAACGTCTTATACGATTGAAAGCCTTCTTTCAAAATGGCACTTGGTGTAGGCAATAGCCAATGTGGTACGTCTGCAAAACGGACAATAAGTTCCCATATGAATAAGAGGAAGGCGATAAAAATTATCGTCCTTCCTTGTTTGAAAGCCTGCCTCATTACTTGTATTTCTCCGTTAGTGTATTCATTGTAATACCAGATGGCTGATATAAAATTTTCACTTGCGTAATGACATTAATAGCGCCAAGCTCAATCATCTTGTCATTCATTTTTTCAATGATTTGTAGTAAAGTCGATAGCTCACCTTCCATTGTCGTTTCTAATGGATGAACTTCATATTTCACCCCTGATGCGTCGATAACCGTAATCGCTGCATCGACAAACGGGATCACATCCTCATATGTTTCAGTTTTCGGGATAATTTGTACACTTATTAATGAGTTTGCCATGTTACTTTGTCTCCTTTTTCGGTAAAAAGTCGTTTGTATATGCTTGTTTTGCGTTAAATTCGCCCTCTAAAACTTTGTTGTCCGCCATCCATTTCGCGTAATTTTCCCAGATAGCTAGCTTTTGCTCGCCCCATTGTGCAGCGTCATCTTGATATTTATCTGCTAGCCATTCCTGACTTTTATGCACAAGGTTTTTATCTAAATCAGGTACTGCTTCTAGTAAAATATTTGCCGCTTCATTAGGGTGTTTTATCGCATATTCATAGCCCTTTGCTGTAGCAGCGACAAATGCTTTTACCGTTTCAGGATTATCTTTAATCATTTTTTCATTTGTAGCAAGTACAGGTGTGTAATAATCTAACTGATCACTATAATCTGTTAAATATAGCATGTTCAGTTTTTCGCCACGCAGTTCTGCTTCTATACCTGTCCATGCATAATAAATCCACGCAAAATCAATATCTTTTTTCATCATTGTGAAGAAATCTATATCGCCTGCATTGACAATATCTAATTTATTAATATCTGCATTTTTTGTTTGCATTAGTGATTGCAGTACTGCCTTTTCAAGTGGCGCCCCCCAGCCACCGTATGTTTTACCTTCAAAATCCTTCGGTGAAGTAATGCCTTTTGATGCAATGGATGCGAAGCCAGAAGTATTATGTTGAATAATCGCCGCGATCGATACTAAAGGTACATCTTGCACACGTGCCTGTGTAATCCCTTCCTGATAACTTACGCCAAACTGAGCCTTGCCAGACGCCACAAGCTGATCTGCTCCCGCTTCGCCTGGTAATATTATATCTACATCTAAGCCCTGTTCCTTAAAGAAGCCAAGTTTTTCCGCTACATATAAACCGGTATGATTTGTGTTCGGTGCCCAATCTAGGACAACCGATACTTTTGTTAATCCTTTAGTATCCTTTTTAGCCTCTTTTTCGCTACAGCCCACTAATGTGAAAAGTGCAGCCATTAGGACCAATAACCATTTTTTCATGCTCAATCCTCCAAGTAAGTAGTGTGAAATGTTCATGAATGAATGTCTTTACCAGAAGAAAGCGTTCACGGTCTGTGTATACAACAAAAGTCTGAAAACAAAAAACGCCCAGGATTCCTCCCAGACGTTTTACAATCAATATCAAAAACTTTCTTTTTGAATAGATGTTCCCTACGCTGGTACGAGCCAAATCAGGTTCAAAGGGTCAGTGTCTATCGGACACAATCTCAGCTGGCAACACCAGCCCCCCTACATTCTTTCCATATGAACTTTTCGTGATTATTATACCCATATCTATCCGGAAATGACAAGGCTCTATTTGCCGAAAGCGCTGCTAATTTAATTTTAAAGCTCCATGCCTTCCTTCAATTCCTTTTGTTGAATAACCGCAATGTCCTTTTCTTTGTAAAAATCATCTTCGGGAGTGCTAGGTAAACATACACAAAACCCTTCAACGGAGAATCTAAATGGAACCTAGACTTACTAATGATGAAAAAAAGAAAAGAAAAAGATTTGCCATTCTAAACGCCGCAATTAAATTATATAGTGAGAATGGTTTTGCAGAGACCAAAGTAGCGGACATAGCAAAGGAAGCAGGAGTTAGTTTTGGCACCGTATTTACGTATTTTAATTCCAAAGAAGAGCTTTATGAATCGGCAATATTGGAGCCCCTGGAGGAAATCAAACCATATTTTATTGAAATAGATGAACACTTTAAAAGTGATCCTCTTGAAGTAATTAAGGAAATGATAGATTGTCATGTGCAACTTTTTGCAACGAGAAGTGAATACCTACGTTTAATTCAACAGGATCTTGCAAGACCTGATCGATTTCCAAAGCTTTTTAAAGAACTAGATGATTTTGTAAAATTATTTATAGACTGTATTTATCCAGTTATTGAAGCTGGGCAAATGCTTGGTTACTTTTATGAAGAATCACCTTCATTAATTGCTGAGTCGTACTTATCCATCTTAAACGGAATGCGTTTAACGTTTATTGATGAATATACAAACATGGTATGGAAGGATATAACGAGACAAGCCCTTAGATTATTCGGACCTATCTCTAATACTTAAACCTTCTCCATCCTACACCCATACTCTATAAAATTAGGAAATTCAATTTTTGATCTACATGGTAAATAGATGATTCCCTTTTTGACACTATTACAGGCCAAGAACCTAAGAAACCATTACTTCCTTTGAGTGCAGTGAGCGCTGGACTCTTGTTACAGGAATGTTGATCTTCTCTATATGTTTTAGTGTATTTGCTTCTTCAAATAGCGTGTTGTTTCTTTTTGTTGCCTTGTTTATTGGAACAATTGGTGAACTGATGTATGTCCCTATAAAATAGGCAATGATAGGAGAACTTGCCCCATCAAACGCTCGTAGCATTTATATGGCTTTTAATAGCTTGACTACCTACGGAGCAATGATTGTATCTTCGCTATTAATTATCATTGGAGAGTGTATTCGCCCTTTATATATGAGCGGATTACTCCTTATTCTAGGATTAACTGATACATTTTTGTACTACATAATAACAAAATCGCTATACGCTAAAGAAATTGAAGGAAATGAAAGAAAAGTACCTGTTTCTTTTTAAAGATTGTCTTTCCATTAATCGATCAAACCAGATTTCAACTGACTTTATCATTATGTAAAGCATCATACAATCCTCCCGTATATATGTTAGACAAAGAACCCACTTATTGGTTTCAATTAGCTAAAAAAAGCCCAGCTCTCTATAGAGCATGGGCTAGTCATGTTATTTCTCTTCTTTTTTGACCGTAAAGACATGTGAGATGGCACCGTCTGTAGCTATATCTACTTTAAAGGAGCCATTAGAATGGCGATCTGCTCGAGTTAATGCTTGTACATCAAGGATCTCTTGCACACCTTTTTCCATCTCAATCGTTAACTGTTCCTCATCTGTAACCTTTACTACAGCCACGATACGATGTGGGTTCGCTTTTAATTCTGTTAACACTTTTAAGCCGCGTTTTGCACGACTCGTCATCTCTACTTCGGCAACATTCATTTTTTTCACCGCACCGCGATGTGTCACAATCGCAACATACGCAGTGGCATTTGGCGGTAAAACATTGATGCCAACTAATGCTTCTCCGTCTTTCAGCGTAATCCCTTTAACACCGCCTGTTTTAACACCCGTTACTGGCAATTCCTCTATTGGGAAACGAATAGCATAGGCAGTATCTGTCGTTAACAGTAGTTCTACTTCGTCTGTCACGATACCTGCAAAAATCATTTCATCGCCTGACTTAACATTCATCGTTTTGATCGGTTTCGAATAGCGTGTAACAGCATAATCTGCTACAGGTGAGCGTTTAATTTGTCCATCTTTCGTAGCTGTTAAAATATACGTATTGGCCTGTTCGAAAGTCTCAAAACCGTATACAGCAATAATAGATTCATCTTTCCCTGTCGGTACAATACTAGAAATATGCTGACCAAGATCCTTCCAACGAATATCAGGTAGTTCATGGACAGGCTGATAAATATAATTGCCTCGATTTGTAAACAGCAGTAGATGATGCTGTGTATTTAAGTTTGCTTCATATAATAAATAATCGGAATCCTTCATCGCAAAATCCTGACCATTCGAAGCTGCATGTGAACGTGTAGATGTACGCTTAATATAGCCATCTTTTGTGACAGTCACTACGACCTCTTCACTTGGGACAAGGACATCTAACGTAATTTTGATTTCTTCAATTTCTTGTTCGATTTTTGAACGACGTGGCTCTGCAAAACGCTTTTTAATGTCAAGTAGTTCCTGTTTAATAACACGTACAAGCTTTGCTTCACTATTAAGAATACCTTCAAGCTTAGCAATCAATTTATTTAATTCTTCCTGTTCAGCACGCAATTCCGTAATATCCGTATTTGTTAAACGGTATAATTGCAAGCTAACGATTGCCTCTGATTGCACTTCTGTAAAGTCAAACTTCACCTGTAAATTCGTTTTCGCATCTCGTTTATCATTAGAAGAACGAATCGTTGCAATGACTTCATCTAAAATGGACAGTGCCTTGATCAAGCCATCAACAATATGCGAACGATCTTTTGCCTTTTGCAAATCATAAATGGAACGGTTCGTCACGACTTCCTTTTGATGGGCAATATAAGAATCCAGTAACAATGGCAATGTCATCATTGTCGGACGACGATTATGGATAGCAATCATATTAAAATTATAAGCTACTTGTAAATCAGTTGTTTTGAACAAATAGTTTAAAATTCCTTGTCCAGGAACATCTTTTTTCAGTTCAATGACAACACGTAGGCCTGTACGATCCGATTCATCACGAATTTCCGCAATTCCTTCAAGTCGTTTATCGACACGTTGCTCATCGATCTTCTTCACAAGATTTGCTTTATTAACATCGTACGGTAATTCCGTAATAACAATTTGCTCCTTGCCACCTTTAATTGGCTCAACGACTGCTTGCGCACGCACAATGATTTTACCGCGTCCTGTTTCGTATGCTTTTTTAATGCCATCGACACCTTGAATGATCCCACCTGTTGGGAAATCAGGCCCTTTAATAACGGTCATTAAATCATCGACAGTGGTATTTGGGTTATCTAAACGCATAAGAACACCGTCTAGCACCTCATCAAGTGCGTGAGGTGGGATATCTGTCGCATAACCGGCCGAAATACCAGTTGAGCCGTTGACTAGTAAGTTCGGGAAACGAGCTGGTAAAACAGTTGGCTCCATATCCTGATCATCGAAGTTCGGTACAAGTTCAACTGTTTTCTTGCCAATATCGCGTAGCATCTCCGCTGCAATAGCAGAGAGCCTTGCCTCGGTATAACGCATCGCTGCCGGTGGGTCACCATCAACAGAACCGTTATTCCCATGCATTTCAATGAGCATATGACGCGCTTTCCAATCCTGACTCATACGCACCATAGCTTCATATACTGAACTATCACCATGAGGATGATAGTTACCGATAACATTACCGACAGTTTTTGCTGATTTACGGAAGGGTTTATCGTTCGTATTGCCCTCTGTAAACATCGCATATAAAATACGTCGTTGCACAGGCTTAAGACCGTCACGTGCATCAGGCAACGCGCGGTCTTGAATAATATATTTACTATAGCGACCAAAACGGTCACCCATAACTTCTTCTAAAGGTAAATCTTGAAATTTTTCCGTACTACTCATGCTTGGTCCTCCTCCTGTTGGATGAATTCATTGTCTAAAATATTTGAATCATCCTCCATACCGAAGTCTACATTAGCTTCGATCCATTTACGGCGCGGCTCTACTTTATCGCCCATTAAAGTTGTCACACGTCTTTCAGCACGTGCACCATCCTCGATCGTCACACGAATTAATGTACGTGTTTCAGGGTTCATTGTCGTATCCCACAGCTGGTCAGCATTCATCTCACCAAGCCCTTTATAACGTTGTAATATGTAACCCTTTCCAACTTTTTTAATGGCCGCTTGTAAGTCATTTTCAGTCCAAGCATATTCAATCACTTCTTTTTTACCAGTGCCTCTTGATATTTTATAAAGTGGTGGTAATGCGATAAATACCTTTCCAGCTTCAATCAATGGTCGCATATAACGATAGAAGAACGTTAACAGCAGCACTTGAATATGCGCTCCGTCAGTATCAGCATCGGTCATAATAACGACTTTGTCATACGCTGAATCCTCGACAGAGAAATCTGTTCCGACGCCAGCACCAATGGCATGGATAATCGTTGAAATCTCTTCATTTTTCATAATATCCTGCAGCTTTGCTTTTTCTGTATTAATAACTTTACCACGTAAAGGTAAAATCGCTTGGAACGTACGATCTCGCCCTTGTTTTGCAGAGCCACCTGCAGAGTCACCTTCGACTAAATACAGCTCGTTTTTCGCTGCATTTCGAGATTGTGCAGGCGTTAATTTTCCAGAAAGAATGGTACTGGCTTTTTTGCTCTTCTTGCCGTTTCGGGCATCTTCACGTGCTTTACGAGCCGCTTCACGTACTTGCTGGGCACGAATAGCTTTACGAACAAGAGATGCAGACAATTCTGCATTTTCCTCAAGCACATATAAAATTTGCTCCGAAACAACACTATCTACTGCCGAGCGTGCCTCACTCGTACCAAGCTTGCCCTTCGTCTGACCCTCAAATTGTAGTAAATGCTCTGGTATACGAACAGAAACAATCGCCGCTAAGCCTTCTCGGATGTCTGTCCCTTCAAGATTTTTATCTTTATCTTTTAACAGGCCAATTTTACGTGCATATTCATTAAAAACACGTGTTAAAGCTGCCTTGGCACCTGTTTCATGTGTCCCACCATCTCGTGTACGCACATTGTTAACAAATGAAAGGATTGTTTCTGAGTATCCATCGTTGTATTGAAAGGCGAATTCAACTTCAATTTCGTCTTGGATCCCTTCCACATACTTAACAGGATGAAGGACGTCTTTCTCCTCATTCAAATACGCAACGAAAGCTTCAATGCCGTTCTCATAAAAGAAAACATCACCTTTGCCTTCCTCGCGTTCATCAATTAACTCAATTTTTAAGCCTTTTAATAAAAACGCTGACTCACGTAAACGTTCTGCAAGCGTATCATAATTGTATTTTGTTACAGAGAAAATCGTGTCATCTGGTAGAAAATGAACAAGCGTTCCTGTCTGCTTTGTTTGTCCAATTTCTTCTAATGTCGTCACAGGATGGCCACCGTTTTCAAAACGTTGTCGATATTTTTTACCATCGCGATGAATCGTAACTTCTAAAAAAGTGGATAAAGCATTAACAACAGACGAACCTACACCATGTAAGCCACCACTTGTTTTATAGCCGCCTTGTCCGAATTTACCACCGGCATGTAAGACAGTGAAGATAATCTCAGGAGTCGGTTTCCCCATCTTATGCATACCTGTTGGCATTCCTCGGCCGAAGTCTCGAACGCTAATACTTTGATCTTTATGAATAATGACAATGATATGAGAACCAAAGCCAGCCAGTGCTTCATCCACCGCATTATCGACGATTTCATATACTAGGTGATGAAGTCCACGGCCATCCGTAGAACCGATATACATGCCGGGTCGTTTTCGTACCGCTTCTAATCCTTCTAATACTTGAATGGCGTCATCATTATAGACGCTTGGTGACTGTTTATTCGTCAAAAATTTCCCCTCCAAAAAACAAACGCATGTTCTATTTATATTCTCTTCCTAATAATAATAGCATTTCCTAACAATATCTAGTGACAGGCCCAAAAAATTTTTAAAATTCCTCACAGCTTCATCGTTTTGATCTGTTTTACCGGAAGAAAAATTTGCAATAGTTGCTCCAATATGTATCATGAACTCTTCTCTTCCTTTGACGCAGGGCTATAAGTTTTAGTTGCACTGGTCATTACTTTTTTTCAAAACGATACGAATAGCTGAGGGCTTTGAACTTTCATTCAAAAGCATTTGACTATTCTCTGAAAAATATACAGGTACAGTAATAAATGGGTTTCTTCTGTCTAAAGAAATTCGTACTAGTTTACTCTAGAAATTAAAGATAGACTTCTATTCTACCAAAGGAATGGGTGATTGACAAAATTGCCTTTTTACCTATATTTTTAGAAAGGGCTTTCATGCTGCCTACATGAATCATGTCTAAAAGACTAACCTAAAATCATATACATATAAAAATCCTTGAAAAATAGTTATCTTTTGTAATGAATTCAAGATACACTTAGAAATCTCCTTCATGTCATTGTAGATTATAGAGAAAAAGTGTAGAATATTTGTTACATATTATTAGTACCAAGTGTTAATCAATGAATGAAAGGAGTCCAAATATGCTAAATGGACTTATTATTTTATGTGCTTATTTAATCGGCTCGATCCCCTCTGGGTTATGGATAGGCAAAATTTTTTATAAAACTGATATTCGCCAACATGGAAGTGGTAATTTAGGTGCGACAAATACTTTTCGTATTTTAGGAAAAAAAGCAGGAATCGTCGTAACGATTATGGATGTCTTAAAAGGTACAGCAGCCGTATTACTTGTAGCTCTTCCTCTATTCTCTAATGTCTCTATCCATTCGCTATTACTTGGACTAGTAGCCGTTATTGGTCATATGTTCCCAATCTTTGCAGGTTTCCGCGGAGGGAAAGCGGTAGCAACATCAGCTGGAGTTCTCTTAGGCTATTCATGGCCTCTTTTTGTCTTATTATTTATTGCGTTTATTGTAACATTAAAAATTACAAAGATTGTAAGTTTAACTTCCATGATTGCCGCTTTAGTAGCACTTATTTATTCAATCGTTTATTATTTTGTTACAGGCGACTTTGCGTTAGGTATTTTAATAGCTTGTTTATTTACCTTTATCATTTACCGTCACCGAGCAAATATTGCACGCATTAAAAATGGTACTGAACCAAAGGTGAAATGGTTGTAACATAGAAAGGAGCATTCTAATGAATATTGTACTAACAGATGAAGCCTTACAATGGTTCAAACAAGAGATGGAAATAGAATCCGGAGATACGATTCGTTTTTATGCTAGATATGGTGGTTCCAGTCCTTTTCACGAAGGCTTTTCCCTAGGTATGACACGCGAAGAACCATTCAACATTGGTGTTAAGAAAGTTATTGACGATGTTACCTACTATATAGATGAAAAAGATTTATGGTTTTTCAATAATCACAGTTTATATGTAGATGTGGATGTTACAAATGACGAATTAAAATATGAGTATAAAAAATAAAGCAGTGTTCCCTTTCGTTTAAACGAAGGGAACACTGTTTTTTTATTTGAATCTATTCCAACCTTAGTTTATCTTCTTTCAAAGTTGTACATTCTATAGTTATGTAAAATCTTGAGGAGGAAATGAAAATGTCTATTTCTAAAATTACTGATACCTCCCAAAACAATGACCAACTGTATAGTTCTCTTTCTCAAAATTTGAAGATAATTAAAAACGCACTCGGGAATAGTAATGACCTTATCATACGAGAAATTACCATTGGAAAAGCTGAAAAATATGTTTTCGCGATCATCTACGTAGATGGCTTAACCGATAAAATAAGCATTTCTGATTCTGTAATTGATAAACTAATGCTTGATATTGAGGCAAGTGATGAAACAGAAACAGACAAGATTATTCGCTATTTAAGAGATTCTTGTTTAACAGTCGGCGATGTTAATGATATTTTCGATTTTTCAACACTGTACAATTCGATTTTGAATGGTGATACGGTCATTTTATTAGATGAATCTTCAACTGGAATTGTAACAAGTACAAAAGGTGCAAAAGATAGGGCTGTTATGGAGCCTTCAACAGAGTCGGTCATTAGAGGTCCACGGGAAGCATTTACGGAAACATTGCGTACGAATACGGCTCTGATCCGTCGGAAAATTAAAAGTCCGAATCTCTGGATCAAGTCCCGTATTGTCGGTGAAGTAACAAAAACGGATGTTGCTGTTATGTATTTAAATGACATTGCGAATGACAAAATAGTAGCGGAGGTTCTTTCCCGATTAGATCGTATTAATATTGATGGTATTTTAGAAAGCGGCTACATTGAAGATTTTATTCAAGATTCTAAAACCACCATATTCCCTACAGTTTATAATTCTGAACGACCTGATGTTATTGCTGGTGAACTATTAGACGGAAAAATTGCAATTCTAGTGGATGGTTCACCGTTTGTCCTAATTGTCCCAGCTCTATTTACATCCTTTTTACAATCTGCTGAAGATTATTATCAGCATTGGATGATTAGTACTCTTGTACGTTTATTGAGATTTTTTGGAATTGGCCTAGCCTTGATAGCGCCATCGCTTTACGTAGCGATTACCACCTTTCATCAAGAAATGCTACCAACTCCTATGTTAATAAGTATTGCATCTCAACGAGAAGGAGTCCCCTTCCCTGCCGTTGTAGAGGCACTCATAATGGAGATTGCCTTTGAGGTGTTAAGAGAAGCAGGTCTTCGAATGCCAAGAACGATTGGACCAGCCGTATCCATTGTTGGAACATTAGTGATCGGTCAAGCCGCTGTAGAAGCAGGAATTGTATCAGCTGTAATGGTCATTATTGTGGCACTTACAGCCATTTGTAGCTTTTTATTCCCTGCTTATGGCTTATCCAATACAGTTCGTGCACTTCGTTTCCCATTAATGATTTTAGCAGCAATTGTTGGATTGTATGGTGTGATGTTTGGCCTAATGATCATTCTCCTACACTTATGCAGTTTACGAACTTTCGGTGTTCCATATTTAAGTCCATTCGGGCCATTAATTTTAGACGATCAAAAAGATGCCCTTGTGTTGTTCCCACGAAGAGCATTATTGACTCGACCACGCTTAATTAGTCAAAAAAATACTGTCAGAGGTCATAAATATTTTAATACGAAAAAAAGGAATCAAAAGAATGTGTAAACGAGGAATAAACCATGTCAAAATATAAGGCAATATGTTTACTAATGATTCTTACTTTACTTTTAAGTGGTTGTTGGAGTAAGCGCGAACTCAATGAATTAGCAATTGTCGCAGCATTGGGAATAGATAAGGTAGATAATGAGTTCGAAATAACTGTTCAAGTTGTAGATCCTGGTGAAATCTCCTCCAAACAGCCTACTTCAGGACGATCACCCGTTATTACCTATCATTCAAAAGGTAAAACGGTCTTTGAGGCCATTAGAAAAATGACAACAGTAACAGCTAGAAAACTTTATTTCGCTCACCTTCAAATCGTTGTACTCGGTGATGAATTGGCAAAAGAAGGAATGGCCGAACCGTTAGATTTAGTGTCAAGAGATCATGAATTCAGAAATGATTTCGATGTCATCGTTGCTCATGACGCGACTGCCGACGAAGTTTTAAACGTATTAACACCTATCGAAAAAGTTCCAGCTAACAAATTACTGAATTCTCTTAAAACGTCAGAGAAAACTTGGGGTACAACACAATCCATTAAAATTGACGAATTAATCAATACTTTAAATAACAAAGAAACAAGTGTTGTCATGTCTGCCATTGAAATACAGGGAGATAAAAGTGCGGGAAGGGATCCATCGAATGTTAAAAAATCGAAGTCTTCTGTGCTTTTGAAGTACGCTGGCTTAGGTGTTTTTAAAGAAGATAAATTCATTGGGCTATTATCAGAAGAAGATAGTAGAAGTCTAGGTTTTTTAAAGGACAAAATAGACAGTACAATTGAAATTCTTGCTTGCCCTAAGGGAGGTACTGTATCAACAGAGATTACGCACTCAAAGACAAAAATAAAAGGTAAATTTGAAAATGGAGCTCCTAAAATCAATGTTTTTATAGATGTTAGCCAAAATGTCGGAGAAGTTGAATGTACTATAGACCTTACTAAAGAAAAATCGATTCACTACGTCAATAAAAAAACAGAAGAACTTATTAAAAAACGAATCGAAGAAACAATCAAAACAGTTCAGCAAAATTATCGGGTCGATATTTTTGGATTTGGTTCAGAACTTCATCGCACAAATCCTAAAGAGTGGAAAAAAATAAAAAAAGACTGGCTAACTATATTTCAAGACGTACCAGTTAAAGTTGAAGTACATGTGAACACACAAGGATTAGGGACGATGGAAAACTCATTAGTGAAGAAGCCGAAGGGAGAATAATCTATGATTATGACGATATTTATACTATTAATTACAGCTGTTATAGCCTTTGCCTTCATTCCAAAATTAAACAAAAATAAAGAAACGAAAACAATCGTTATTTTTTCGATTTTTTTAATGCTCGGTGCTGCACTAAATGTTGCAGTCTCATTAAGGTTCAAAATACCGAGCCCAATAGATTTAATTACCTTTATTTTTTCACCAATTAAAGATTTATTCATTTCCATGACAAAGTAATTAAGCAACTTTATGTTAAGAAAGGGGTATCGTTCATGATGGAAAAAGAAATAATTAGTTCAAGACAATTTATGATCATTACCCTTCTCTTTTCAATTGGCACAGCCATTTTAATTATCCCCGCAAGTGTAACAAGCGAAGCAAAGCAAGATGCATGGATTGCAGCAATCATTGGTGTCGTTTTAAGTTTGCCTATAGTAAAGCTTTTCGTTGCTTTAGGAAATAGAACACCTACCCTTACTTTTGTAGAGGCTAATGAAAAAATATTAGGTCGTTTTTTCGGAAAATTCACTGCAATTGGCTTTATTATTATATCTTTACTTTCTGCCGGTGAATTATTATATTTCATTGGAATTTTCATGAAAACGGAAATTATGCCAGAAACACCTACGATGGCGTTTGCATTTATGTTCAGCATTATCATTATATATGCTGCATTTTTAGGTATTGAGGTATTTGCCCGTTCTGCAGAAATACTATGTCCAATTTTTATTTTAATTTTTATTTTCTTTGTAATTTGTATTTCGCCATCCATCCAGATTGAAAATATACAGCCAATAATGGAAACACCAAAAAAATCATTATTCTTTAGTATGATTCGATTTATAAGTCTTTTTTCATTCCCGCTTGTTGTATTATTAATGATTTTCCCTTCCGCAGTTAACGTCCATAAATCTGCACAAAAAGGTTTTTACATTGGCGCAATTTTGGGAGGAATTGTCTTAATTACGATCATCACACTATCTATCCTTGTCCTAGGTCCGGCAAATACTGCTTCTAGGACATTTCCTAGTTATTCTTTAGCTCAAAGAATTTCAATCGGGAATTTTCTGCAGCGTATTGAAGTGATTATGGCGGCCATGTGGGTAATATCAATTTATATTAGAACTTTTATGTATTTTTATGCTTCGGTGATCGGTATCGCACAAATATTTAAAATTAAAAATCATCGACCGCTCATTTTTCCACTCGGCATGATTATCCTTGGACTTTCACAAATTGTTCATCCTAATATTATTCATTCAGATATTTACAATAGAGATATCTGGCCTATATTTTCCTTTGTTTTAATGATTTTATTACCATTAGTTTTATTACTAGTCACAATGATTCGCAAAATTAATGGAAATAATACACAATGTAATAGTAGTACACAAAATGAAAATGATAGTAAAAACGGAAATGCTACACAAGGTGAAAGTAGCAGTAATGGCGGTAATACTTCTCAAAATGAAAGTAGTAGTAATAACAATAATTCTATTCAAAGTGGTAGTAGCAACAATGGCGGTAATACTACACAAAATGAAAGTAGTAGTAATAACGCTAATTCTACTCAGAGTGATAGTAGCAGTAATGGCGGTAATGCTTCTCAAAATGATAGTAGTAGTAATAACGCTAATTCTACTCAGAGTGATAGTAGCAGTAATGGCGGTAATGCTTCTCAAAATGATAGTAGTAGTAATAACAATAATTCTACTCAAAGTGGTAGTAGCAACAATGGCGGAAATGCTACACACGGTGAAAGTAGCAGTAATAACGTTAATTCTACTCAAAGTGATAGTAGCAGCAATAGCGAAAATCCTTCACCTAGCACAAGTGATAACGCTTCAAGCAATAATACACAGAATGATAGCGATACCGGCAATACTCCAAATAGTGATAAAAATAAAGATTCTCCAGAAAATTAATAACATAGTGGCATAAAAAATGATGAACCTGATCGTTTCATGGTCATCATTTTTTCTTTACATTTCTATTGAAAATTAATTAATTATGTCTCGGTATAGTTCCGTGACATCCGCCGGAGGCTTAACTTCTTTGAGTGGATATCTTTTGTACCGAAAGCGTAGCGACAGGTACAGGTGTTTGGACACCCGCTGAAAGAAGTTATATGAATTCAATTCCAACCTTTGTTTATCTTCTCTCAAAATTGTACATTATATAGTTATGTAAATGTTGAGGAGGAATGGAAATGTCTATTTCTATAATTGCTGATGCTATAGTTCTCTTTCTCAAAATTTGAAAAACACACTAGGGAATAACAATGACCTTATCATACGAGAAATGACCATTGGAAAAGCTGAAAAGTATGCGTTATCGATCATCTATGTAAATAGCTTATCAAATACAGTTCGTGCTCTTCGTTTTCCATTATGATTTTAGCAGCTATAGTTGGATTGTTTGGTTTAATGTTTGTCCTTATGATCATCGCTTACGAACTTTTGTGTCCCATATTTAAGTCCATTCGGCCCATTAATTCTAAAGGATCAAAAAGACTGTTGTTCCCTCGTAGAGCTTTATTGACTCGACCACACTTAAATAGTCAAAAAAATACTGTCAGGGTCATTTTAATACGAAAAAAAGGAATCAAACGAATGATTCCAAAATTTAAATAATAAAGATTCGGTGCTGCATTAAATATTGGGGTCTTATAAAGGATCAAAATTCCAAGCCCATTAGACTTGCTTACCTTTATTTTTTCACCAATTAAAGATTTAATTGTCTCCCTGACAAAATAATAAGGATCTTTATGTTAAGAGAAAAGGGGTAGCGTTCAAATGGAAAAAGAAATAATTAGCTCAAGACAATTTATGATCATTACCCTTCTCGCTTCAATTGGAACAGCCATTTTAATTAGCCCTGCTAGTGTAACAAGAGAAGCAAAACAAGATGCCTGGATTGCCGCGATTATTAGTGTCGTTTTAAGTTTACTTTTAATAAAGCTTTTCATTACTGTAGGAAAACGGACACCTACCCTTACATTTGTAGAAGCTAATGAAAAGATATTAGGTCGCTTTTTCGGAAAAATAACTTCGATTGGTTTTATTATTCTATCCTTACTTTCTGCCGGTGAATTATTATATTTCATTGGCATTTTCATGAAAACAGAAGTTTTGCCAGAAACACCTACAATGGCCTTTGCGTTTCTGTTCAGTATTATCATTATTTATGCTGCATTTTTAGGGATTGAAGTTTTTGCCCGTTCTGCAGAAATACTATTCCCATTTTTTATTTTAATTTTTATTTTATTCGTAGTTTGTATTTCACCATCTGTCCAGATGGAAAATCTACAGCCAATAATGGAGGCACCAGCAAAATCATTATTCATTAGTATGATTCGATTAATGAGTATTTTTTCATTCCCACTTGTCATATTATTAATGATTTTTCCTTCTACTGTTAACGTCCATAAATCAGCACAAAAAGGTTTTTACATTGGCACAATTCTTGGAGGGATTGTCTTAATTGCTATCATCACACTAGCTATCCTTGTCCTAGGTCCGGCAAATACTGCTTCTAGGACATTTCCTAGCTATTCATTAGCCCAAAGAATTTCAATCGGGAATTTTTTACAACGTATTGAAGTGATTATGGCAGCCATGTGGTTAATATCAATTTATATTAAAACTTTTATGTTTTTTTACGCTGGGGTCATCGGCATCGCACAAATATGTAAAATTAAAAATCATCGACCGCTCATTTTTCCATTCGGAATGATTATCCTTGGACTTTCACAAATTATTCATCCTAGTATCATTCATTCAGATATTTACAATAGAGAAACCTGGCCTATTTTTTCTTTTATTTTCGCAATCTTATTACCATTAGTTTTATTACTTGTCGCGAAAATTCGCAAAATTAACGGTAATTAAGGAAATAATACAAAAAGTAATTGTAGTACACAGAATGAAAGCGGTAGTAATAACGGAAATGCTTCTCAAAATGAAAGTAGTAGTAATAACAATAATTCTACTCAAAGTGATGGTAATAGCAATGCCGGGAATGCTTCTCAAAGTGCAAGTAGTAGTAATAATGATAATTCTACTCAAAGTGATGGTAATAGCAATGACGGAAATGCTTCTCAAAATGAAAGTAATAGTAATAACGATAATTCTACTCAAAGTGATGGTAATAGCAATGCCGGGAATGCTTCTCAAAGTGCAAGTAGTAGTAATAATGATAATTCTACTCAAAGTGATGG
>NZ_JBIVCA010000014.1:70520-149435 GCF_044746345.1 Lysinibacillus sp. NPDC086135
AATGATAATTCTACTCAAAGTGATGGTAATAGCAATGCCGGGAATGCTTCTCAAAGTGCAAGTAGTAGTAATAATGATAATTCTACTCAAAGTGATAGTAATAGCAATGCCGGAAATACTACTCAAAATGAAAGTAGTAATAATAACGAAGATTCTATTCAAAGTGCAAGTAGTAGCAATAGCGAAAATCCTTCGCAGAGTGTTAGTAGCAGCGATACTACACAGAATGATAGCGATACCGGCAATACGCCAAACAGTGATAAAAATAAAAATTCATCAGAAAATTAACAGTATAAAGGCATAAAAAAATGATGACCCTATCATATCAAGGTCATCATTTTTAATTGCTATTAAATGGCATTAAATATGATATTCAATTTGATCGACGAAATCCCATTCGTATGGCGTTTCTTGGTAAACATAGTAGTTCAACCAGTTTGAGAATAATAAATGTGTATGGGCACGCCACGTATTAATCGGTTCATTTGCAGGATTATCATGTGGGAAGTAATTCACTGGTACCTCAATATCTAATCCTTTCGCAACATCTCGACTATACTCATCAGCTAAAGTCGTTGCATCATATTCAAGATGGCCCGTAATCATAATGTTTTTATTATCCTTAGATTGCACAATAAAAACACCAGCATCTTCAGAATAAGATAGTAATCGTAAATCAGGATGGCTTAGTACTTCATCAATTGATACGGATGTATATCGTGAATGTGGTGCAGTAAATGAATCACTAAAGCCACGTACTAAATCCACTGTTAAATCCGTAATAACATGGGAATATACACCTGAGCATTTAGCAGGAAGTCCAATTTTACCGATACCGTAATGATGGTATAACGCCGCCTGTGCACCCCAACATATATGTAAAATCGATGTTACGTTTGTCTTAGACCAATCCATAATTTCTGAAATTTCCTGCCAGTAGTTCACTTCTTCAAATTCCATTTTTTCTACTGGTGCACCTGTAATGATCATACCATCATAACGGCGATGACGGATTTGATTGAAGGTCGTGTAAAATAACTGTAAATGTGATTTACTGACATTTTTCGATTCATGCGTAGCTGTATTTAAAAATGTAATATTCACTTGTAACGGTGTATTCCCCAATAAACGAAGTAATTGCAGCTCTGTTTTTTCTTTTTCTGGCATTAAGTTCAAAATTAATATATTTAACGGACGAATTTGTTGCGTTTTCGCTCGGTCCTCTTCCATAACGAAGATTTTTTCCTCACGTAAATGTTCTCCAGCTGGTAAGTTTTTCGGAATATTAATTGGCATCTTGCATTCCCCTCTCTTTTATTTCTTTTGTTACATCAATGCACGGGCCCTGCACAAAGCTCAAATATCAAACGATGAAATTAAAAAATCCCCCTCATTCCATATGAGATAGAATGAGAAGGATTTTTCCACGTTCACTCTTATCTCTCAAAGGATAAATCCTTTGCTGGAATTAGCACCTTTCTAACTTTCGTTAGAGGTTGCTGAAGCGTCATCGGGCCAAATCCCTCAACTTCTCATGATAAGATTATTTAATTAAAAAGAATTGTAACATGAACAATTAAGAATATCAATAATACATAGAATATTTTGTTATTAATCATGCATGTCATTAGTTTGGGAGTAATACCTTTGTTTTTTTAGTTTATTCCACTTCTTATAAAATCTATGTAATTTTTATTATAACTCATACTTCTGATAAAAAGAAGTGTATAGAATTTCAAATAAAAAAGACTGCTCCTTTGGGATGATTTACAGCTCTACTATTTCTACTACATCAAACGATTGATGACGCTCAAGACCAAACAAATCATTATCATAACTTTCAAAGTAAACACTTGCTACATTGTCGAATGACCATTCTTTTTTCTTGAACGCTTCAAGATTGTCAAATAAGATATCTAATAATAACCAACCCTTATCATATTCTTTATGTTCTATTCTATGAGTGTGAATGATATTGTTAGTATCCATAAACACGATATTCTCAGCTTGCTCAAATCTTGCATTAGTTGTTCTCATTGTTAGTGCTACATTTATCATATTGTTTAACCTCTTATTCATAGATTGTTAACTTTGCTTTTGATGTTGCAACCTTCACAAGAGCTATAAGCTCGAACACTATACCGTCATTGGCTCGGTATCACAGCGCATCATTGAGTATGTACTTTTTAAGATAAAAAAACTAACATCATTGACAATAATTACTCTGTAGAGTACTATTTAGACATAGCTAAATAAGACTTTTAAAAAGCCTTTAAACCAACATTTAAACCGTTCCCCAACGAAAAATGCTTATAAATAGGTCGTATTTTTATTGTCTTTTTTAGCTAATAACCTAGCTTATGAGATGATAATAACCTAACAAAGTACCTAAGTCAACTGTTTTTATCTAGTTGTGTACTTTTTTGTTTATGTTTTGTCTTATGCGAAAAGGAGATTATCAATATGACAATGTTTGCAAGGATAAAAGAGTTAGCAAAAAATAAAGATAAAAATCTAAAACAAGTGGCTTTTGATATGGGATTTGGTGAGAATTACTTTTATACTTTGAAATCACAAAGTCCAAAAGCAGAAACATTAGAAAAGGTAGCCGATTATTTCAATGTATCTGTAGACTATCTACTTGGTCGTACAGATGAAAAAAGAAGTTTCTATAGTGCTGTAAGTGAAGATATTAGTGACGCAGATACACGTACACTTCAAAGAGCAGTAAATAAAATGACACCCGAAGAAAGAAAGAAAACCATTGCAATCTTGGGAGCTGTCTTCGATGGTTTGTTCGATAGCGAAGATTAGTACTAATAAATTAGTTAAATAAAAATAAAAAAGGCTATCTCAATTAAGAGATAGCCTTCAATACGTCATTTATTCTTTTAGGTAATTTCAATGTTTTTTTAGGTTTTTCAATTTCAATAATATCTATAGGTTCAAAAGCTTTAAGATATCCACCTGTAGTAAAGTAATTCCTTTTTGTCACTAGAATATACTCCCTATTGGGCTTAGGTTTCCCAGTAAACCTACTTTCCCATAAACTTACAGGTACAGGTCTTTCAATAACACTTTTTTCTCCATCGGGCTTAATGTGATCATCCTTTAGAACGTAACAATCAACGTTACCGTCTACTTTTATTACTTTGCCTATATCATCTCTATCAAAATAAGTCTTACTAAATATCATATCTTTCTGATTATCTTCAACTAAATACTTTTCAATGTACTTGTTATAAGTAGTATCAACCTTTGGACTAATCGTTTCAGCATTTGCAACTTGATTACCTGCAATCAATAATCCTAATGATAGTACACCTGCTACTAGTAGTTTTTTCATAATGCGTCTTCTCTTTTATATGTATCTAGACACTTATATTGTATACTGTCTTAGAGATAAAGTTAAGCGTTTCACTGAAAATATTTTACTCTTTTGTACCTATGATGGAATTTTAACCAGTACTCTTTACATCTAGTATCTTCTTACCTATTGATTCTATTTCTATTGAGTTTATCATTCTTCGTATTCATCCTTATCCCCTTTTCGTGCTTCATCATATGTTGTGCCTTTTGCAAAGAAGAATATAATTACAGCTAATATAATTGACTGAATAAATTCTACTTGCAATACACCTGTTAACGATAAAATAACAAATAAAATAGTTACTAGAATTGCAATCACATTTCGAATGCCTAGTAACTTAGATAGTTGCTCTATTATTCTTTTCTTCATAAGAACACTTCCTTATTTCTGCTTGAGTCTTTCTTCAATTGCTCCAATACGTAAGTTGTGAGCGCTCATTTCAACTTCATGCTTCTGTACAGCATCATTTGTTTTTTTCTGCTCTTCTCTTATTTCTCTTTGGTCTAGTTTAACTTCGTCTAGATGATTATTTAATACCGTAATACTATTATCTAGATTAGTTAGAGTAGTATTAACACCTACTGACATCTTCCAAAGAGCAAATAAACCACCACCGATTACCCCTGCAATGGTGATTATATAAGCCCATGCTTCTAGATTCATTCTTTTACCTCTTCAACCTCTTCTGGTTGTTCTTCATCAAAGACTGGTAGTAATCCGCTAAATAAACTAGATGACACTAGAATACCGCTAAAGTTTAAATATACCTCTCGTGGAGAGTTTAATAACTGAGAGATTGACTCTATATCTATTTCTGCACCAGATAAGTTGTATGACATTCCATTTTTAAGTTCTAATTTGTATTTCATGCTTTCTTCTCCGTTTCTTGTTTTATCCTTGATATAATAGTGCGTATCGACCACCGTCAACATATAGCCTGCCTGCTTCACTTGCGTTCTTATTATGACCAGACCAGTTAGCTCTAATATTTAAACCGTTGATACTTGTTGCTTCTACATTTAGTCCTGTTACATAAACACCGCTAAAATCTACACTTTGAGCTTGACTAAACGATACTTGACCTTGCAGATTCACATATTGACCACCAAGCCATAGAGTACTGTCAGCTTGTACGAATAAGTCGCTAGAGCTATTATAAATTTGTGTTCCTGGATAAAAATGTATCTGATTGTTTTGTCCTCGCCCATAATCCATATAAATATCACTACCAACATATAAATCTGTACCAACATTAATATTTGTTCTACCTGTTATTGAACCAGAAGCAATTACAGCACCATCTAGATTGATACTCTTAGCTTGAATCTGTACATAGTCTGGTGTCTGGTTAATCATAGATACAACTTTTTCACCTTCGTTATATTTAACTACTTGAGTTTGAATATAGCTATTTGTCTGTGTGATATTTGATTCTGCCCTATCAGCTTTACTGCCAACGTCTCTAACATTAGATTCAATTCTATCTGCTCTAATAGTAAAATCAGACGACATGTTATCAACTTTATTGTTAATGCTTACTTTGAATTGTTCTGACGTTAATGTTAATTCAGCAATAGACTTATTAGCTTCATCTACTTTAGCACTAATCTTTCCATCTTCTATTTGTAGCTGAGTTAATTGCTTACCAACTCTTTCAACTTCCATAGTGATACGGTCATTAGTTTGGTGAAATTTAGAGCGTACAATATCCTTATTGTTATCCATTTCAATCTTCTGATTAACTAAGATGTCAATGAAGTCTTTAGGAATCATATTGCCTAGTACAACTTTACTTGTCTTAAGTTCACCGTCTACTAAAGTTTTAGTTTGCTGTAGGATACGAGTTTGTAACTCAATATCTAATGGCTCGTGAATTAACCATACACGTTCACCTAGTTCTTTATTAGTTAGTTCTACTGCATCTAATTCAAACGATAATTCTGGTTCATCTTGAATAGAAGCTTTGATATGTTCCAATAGTGCATCTGCATGTGTAAATCTATCATCATGAACAGGTTCAGCTTCTCGTTTACCAAACTTTTCAGCGTAAGGTGACGTATAAGATACCCACAGTTTGTCAGCTCCATATCCTTCGATATAGGTTTTCAAGTTACTAGTATTCTCGTGTCTTGATAATGCCACTACATTTTGTTTGTAACGATACTGAGCATCATAGTCACCGCCTATTTTGTTAGAAAAGTGAATATGATTATTTGGCATGATTTGATATTCGCATTTGAATACAGTGCATAATTGCTGTACTAATGCAACTACATTGTTCTCGCCAAAGTTAGGAATCATTTCATGCCCTTGGACAGTACTAGTAAAATTCCAATTCGTACCTTTGAAAACAAACTGTGCAAACTCATCAAAGCTACGTGTTCCACCGTATATTTCATTCTGTCTTTTGTCGTTTAGGTTAAAGAATATAGATATTGCGATTACTTCTTTTGAATAGCTAGTTTGTTTTACTTCTTTAATGCTAAATTCATAATCTTCTATTGTAATGATTGACTCAACCGTTAATAGGTGATAGCCATGGTTGTTCTCAACGTCAAAAGAGGTCATGGAAAGAACAAACTCTCCATTAACCTCTTCGTTGATTTCCAAGCTCTCTACACTATTTAAAGGTTCTGCAATCGTTCCCTTAGTTACATATAGCATATAGTTAACTCCTTATTTATTTTTATTCATACGCATAAATTGTATATTCTGTTGAATCTCTCCGTAATGGTAAAAAGAAAGAATTAGAATTTCTACTGATATCTGATATATTAATCATGCCATTGTCATTTTGTACAGAAGCAATAACACTACTACCTGCTGTGCTAACCTTATTTGGATATACTATAGTTGAGTTGGTTGTATAATCAGTTCTATAATTTGTTGGATGTGCTATAATCATACTAGGCGTAAAACCAATAGCGTCAGAATATATTGTAGTATAGTACAATGCTTGCGGCTGATTCTGATAATCAGGAAAACCTCTAGATGTACTTGAGCTTGTAACTTTACCGACATATTGTCTTTTACCTGCGGGTATCTTACCAATATTTTGTGCCATTGTTGCGAACTCTGCTGTAGGACTAGTAGTCACACCTTTACGGGTAATGGCGTTCGCAACTTCTTTTTTACCATTACTTACATATTGAAAAAGCGTATTATAATCATCTTCATTTAGAATCTTCTGCCATGTTCCCCAAGCGCCATTGGATAAACTTAATCTTTTCCACATTGCAATTTTGCTATCACCTGAGTGTACGAATGTTTGTACACAACTTTTAGCATATGCATCTGTACCCATTTCAACGATTAGCCATCCAACACTACTTATTGCTTTAGGTGGCTTATTTGTTGCACCAACTTTATCACAAAAGTATGCGCCATTAGTTGTAACAGCGTTGAAATCTACTGCGCCTATTAAAATAGTATCTTTGATACTATTTAGTTTATTTTTTACTGTTACAATATCTATCTTTAATTCTCTACCCTTATTTGCTGATAGCGCTTCACTCTTACTTGAAGAATCAAAACCGTCTACAACTTCGACTTTAGCATCATCGATTTCTTTTTGAAGAGAAGGAGCAAGTTGTTGCTTACTCACTTTGTTCCCGTTATATGCCATATATTACTTACCATCTCTTTCTTCAACGTATTTATTCCATGCTAGTTTAACCATGATACTCAAATTGAAAAGGTCTGGAATATTTCCCATAGTAATTTCTCCATGTGATAGTAATAAGATATAGCCTTTTACAATTTCGCTATCTTCTTTAAATTCAAAAGCCATATTACTTCAATCCTTTCATAGTTATTGGCATCATTAACTCACTTACCATTTCCATCATTTCAGCATCTTTCTTAGCTTGTTGAATGATATGTTTCTCCAAGACTGTTAATTCTGGTTCTTCAAACTTAGCACCATAAAGTAATTTAAAATCTGAGAAGTCTTTAACGCCTCTGAACGATACAACCTCTTGACCTTTTGTATAGCCAATGATGTAATCATTTCCTTTTACAAATTTCTCTGCTTTATACTCTTCTTTGCCGACTCTTAATGTTATCATCGAATTATACCTCCTGTAGTTTGAGAATCTCCATTTGTTGAAGTCATTGATACTGAACTCTTAATTACCTCTGCTCCATATGCTGATGTAATACCATTTGTATTGCTTTTTCCTACGATGCTATTCAATAATACTCTAGATAATTCATCTGCGTATACTGCTGTCTTCTTATCCCAAATTCCAGAAGAATTAAGGAATACTGTAGAAGATTTTGGATATAATCCGATAGAGCCTGCTCCGTACATATCTACACCTGTAACAGTAATATAATGACAGTTGTCGATAACTAGACCTTCACTGCTTCCAGTTAAACTTAAGTAGTACATACCTATTTTTACTTGACAGTTTAATACATAAACACGAGAGATATTAGTAGCTCTCCTATTGCCTGTATTAACTGACGTAATATTTAAACGACCCCTACCAACTTTACCATTTATTACTGCGCTCTCTGAATAGAAACCTTCTTCGAGATAGACTGTAATAGAGTGGTCAATAATTTGTGGTAATTTATCAATAGCAAATTGTATAGTTCTATAAGGCTTTCCTTTAGTTCCGATACCACTAACGTCACTACCTGTTTCAGAAGACACAAAGATATCCATGTTTCTATTTGTTGTTCTCGGTGTAGATTGTGCAATTGAATATTGTTTAGGATATTCAGTTAATGTAATAACATTGCTCATTGGGTAATTATAAACATTAGCGTTAGCTATAACATTCCATGCATTACCTATTACTGTTTGATAAGACATCTGTACAGATAGATGGTTTTTTCGTTGACGTTTGATGATGCCGAATTTAATATAGTTTGTGTCAACAATAGCATCTTTAATATAGAAGTTATCAGCAAAGGTAGTAGTCATTGATACAATATCAACTGTTTGGTGATACAGTCTTCCTTGTTCAGTTGCCCCAACATGAAACAATATTTCTGCTCCACCTGTTGCATCTGAATTTGCATATGATGACACCATTGTAAATTTAAAGATCCCTGTTACAGTTAGACTTAACGGAATTACTACCTCACACAGCTCAGACGTTGTATCGTTTTCAAAGACATGGGAATTAAACTGTTTAACCGCAAATGTGTTATTTAAGTTAAAGTACATATTATCTTTATTAAAAAAGTTATTCTTAAGAGTTTTATCTAGTTCTTCTTTAATAACAACACCTTGACTAGCTGATAATACTTTTGTTTTATCTGCTGTTGTGAGATTATCTACAATTTCGGCTTGACCGTTCTTAATGAAGTCTTGAATATCTTGACCTAATTTAGATAGAGCAATAGAGCCATCTGTAAGTTGTGTACCTGAAATCAAGCTTCCTACTTCTGCAAAGTTCTTGAATACTAAGATATTGACATTGTTATCTTCTTTAGTTACATCTGGGGCATCTGGAATTGTTAATGTATATCCTGTAGCCGCATCACCTGTTAGAGTGTATGAAGTGGGTTCTAAATATACTGTATTGTGGAATACAATCATAGAGTCAGATTCATTATCAAATCGACCTTGTGGGATATCCCATACCTTCTGATTGTCTGTTGTTGTTTGTAATGCTGTAGGTAGAATAGTAGTATTTACTGTTCCACCATCTCCGCCAACCTTGGCAATATCAATACCATGGTTGCGTAAAATTGAACCTATATCCAAATTAATTTCTCCCTTCTTATAACTTGACTGTACCGATTACAGCACCGCTAACATTAAAAGTTAGTTTATACTTTAACGATAAGTCGTTTCCTTCTGTATCTTTTGTTAAAACTGTTAAGGTGTCATATACACCAGAACCTTGTGTAGATTCAGATAGTTGAGTTGTTGTATGGTTGTTGTCTTCATAAGCGACATCTTTATATAAACGTGTATTAGGAATAGGATTAGACATATTAAATGTACTATCTCCACCATGAGCTAAGAAGTTTCTATTATGCTTTTCTAACTCTTCTGTGATTAAGCTAGTATTGTCTGCTACTTCTTTAATCTTGTCGTCTACTTCTTTACGATTGTAGGCATCAACATCATGAGCGTTTAGTTTAATATCGCCTCTAGTATCTGGGAATAAACCGTTAATACTAGCTACAGCCCCTTGACCGTCAATACCTTTACGTGCTAATAGAATCCAGTCTTCTTTATTGTCCTCAGAAGGTGTAACACCCATTACGTTACGTTTAGCTTGCCATGTAGAGCCGTTATAAGTTACAACGTTGTTACGGAAGTAATCTTTGTTTCTATCAAATTCTTCTGCACCTGTCCAACCTTTAACTTCATTTACTACTAGCTTTACTTCGTCTGTAGCATCTTTAGCATCTTGTGTAGCCTTTTCAGCATTCTTAATTGCTGTATCTACTTCACCAATCTTAATATCAACTCGTGAGTTAGTATCAGTAATTAGTTGTGCTACATCTTTATTGTTCTGTTCTAGTGATTGAGCAATGTCTAATTGACCTTGTGCTACTGCATCTGAAACTGTTAGTTTCATATTGTCAATAGCTGAATCAACTGCTACTTTATTATCTGCTGTTGCTTGAGCGCTTGCTTTGATTGCATCATCTACACGCTTAATTAAAGCTTCTGTATCAATGTCAAGTTTATCTAATGCATCTTGAACGTCTTTACGTGCATCTGAGATTAAGTTATTGATAATTGTTGTATTATCTGCAAGAGCATCGCCAATTTTCTTTTCTCCTGCTTTGATTGAATCCTCTAAGTGTTTTTCTGCAACACTGTATTCATCAATCATTGATTGAGCTGTGTCTTTTAACTTTTCAACTTCTGCGTTCATATTGAATAACGTTAGATTCATAGAATCCATTAAGTCATTCATATTGTCTAAAGCTTTAAGTGCATCTTTTGTAGCCTGCTTAGATTGTTCTGTAGCCTCTTGAGCTTCAAGTGTTGCTTTGTGTGCTTCTTCTGCTGATACATTAGCTGTATCAATTGCTGTTTGAGCATCTAATACGGCTTGTCCTGCCTTGTCACGAGCATTTAATGCAACTGTCAAAGTTTGGTCTACGTTTTCTTTAACCTCATTAACACGGTCTAATGCAGTTGTAATAGCTTCTAAGATATCCTCAACATCCGCATCTCCTGCTAACATGTTGATTTCGTGTTGTAATGTGTATATACCCATTTCAATCTTATCCCAGTTTTGGTTAAGTAAGATACGTTCTTCACGATTAATTGGGTTACCTGTTCTGTTTAGTGATACTGCCAATTTATTTACTCCTTTCTATAAGTACAAGAAGTTAAAATCAAATGAGATAGAATTTACGCTACCACCTTCGATCACAAACTTATTCTCGCCTTTTGCTAATGTGATTAACTCTTTTTTATTTCGTACATATTTAAATATACTTTGTCCGTTCTTCTTACACGTTGTACCAATTATTTGTAGATTTTCATTGCTACTCAAGCTTGTATCAATAACATATTTATCACCAGTAGTTAAATTTGTTATAGTGACACTTGTAGCAAATAATCCATTCAAGTTTATTTTTAAGTAGTCTTGTCGTGGGTCAATATCTGCTGTTCCTAAATTAATAACTGAGAAGCTATTTGTATTTGTAAATGTGTAAGCTATATCTTCATCCCACGTAATTTCACCATTCCATGCAAACATATCTATATCCCATTCTTTTGAGAATTTAGAAGTTGGGAATGTAGAAAGCCCACACACATCATCACACATGAATTCGATTATAAATTCATCCATGTGCATATTTACAGGTAGATTAATACTTCCATTCATTCGAACTTTATATTTCTTATAAGGTTCTGTTTTAAAGATGATGTAAAACGCATCATTACGTGTGAACAATGCGTTAATTTCATCCCTCAGTAAATAGAAGTCATTTATATCGTACGAATCATAAATGAACCGTACTGATATGATACGTTCTGTATACATACTTTTTGTAATTAAATTTCCACGTCTACCATCAATATGAACCGTTTCATGTTCAATATTAATAGATGGTATATTGTGTTCTAATCGGTACATACTATTCTTAAAAGTATCTATTCTAGTACCGTCCATTAATTCCATAATCAATATAGATTAACTCCTTTCGACATAGCTTTACGTTGTGCTAATGCTTGTTGTGCGTTACTTACTGAATTAGTTGTAGCCTTACCAACTAATGTGCTATCCATGTAAATGTCTTGTGGCATTACATAGATTACAGGTTGTTGGCTTGCTCCCATTTGAGACGCTATACCTTTACCAATTCCACCTAATACCTTAGGCGTTAATGGTATAACTGCCTCTGCTCCTGCTTCTCCTACACCATGCATACCGCTTGCTGTTGGAAATAAAGTAGGCGTATCAAAGACACCACCTTTGGCGTGCCAAGAAACATCGAATCCATTTGGATATGAAATAGTTTTACCGAATACTTCTTTGCTACCAAACGTTAAATCAAACTTAGGTAACTTAGGTTTTGGAATCTTAATTTCTGGAATCTTAAGGTTTCCGAACCAATTAACAACGTCATTAAATCCATCTTTGAAGAACTTAATAGTATCATCTACTGGTTTCTTAATAGCATCATAAACGCCTTTACCGAAAGCTGTAGCACCTTTTACAATGTAACCCCAGATTTTAGCGATATCATCACCTAGCATTTGCCATTTAGATTTTACTTCACCAGTCTCCCAGTTAACTTCTGCAACATGTTCTTTAGCTTGACCTTTGGCTTCTGCTACAACTTTGTTATGCATTTCTTTAGCACTAGAGATTGATTCGTTCTTACCTCGTTTAGCCTCTTCAATCATTGCATCGGCTTCTTCTTTGGTGATAGATTTATCCTCGTCACGCATTCTAGTAATGGCTTTAACACGCTCTTTATATGTTTCTTCTGCATCTTTAATAGTTTTATCTCGTGCTTCTTTAGAGTTCTTAACTACTTCTGCCGCTGATTGAGCAGTTAGAGCAGATGCATCGTTTTTCATTGTTTCGAGAATGAACTTTTGGTCTTCTTCTGATTCAGATAGATACTTAATACCTTTATCTCTCATATCAAGTTGAATAGCTTCAATTGCCGCGGCTTCTTGCTCAGTAATACCGCGCTTTTCATTTACTGCTTTTGTCATAATTTCTTTAATCTTAGCTTGACCTTCTGTTACTGCTTTCTCTTCTGCTTGTTGTTGCTTCTGAGTTTGAGCCATGATTTCAGCTTCACGCTCTGCTGATAAAGCATTAGATTCTGCAAAGTAAGTCTTTTGACCTTCTAATTGTTGAGCATGTTGCTCTTTCATATTACCAAGAATCTGTTCTGCCATCTGGTTAGTTGTATTAACCATTCCATCTGCCATTTCTTTAGTAACAGTTTCACCAGACCATGCCATTTGCTTAAGTGAGTTCTCAGCACCTTTTTCGAGTTCTAAGAAGCCACCAACAGCTTTAGCCGTTCCTTCTGATACAGATTCAGACCAATCTGTCACTTCTATTGCTGATTGACTCATATGTTCATTTAATGCATAAGCACCAACTCCTAAAGCCGCAATAGCCGCAATAGCCCAACCAATGGGTCCCGATAATACTGCAATAGCGCCACCTAAAATTTCAACTGCCGCACCTGCTCCACCTAACAATCCTATAAAGGAACTAATAGCGGGCATGAGAGTGGCAAATGCTCCAACTAATGTTCCTAGAACACCTACAATAGCAACCAATGTTCCTGTCAACTTTGGATTCTCTGCTACCCAATCTGCAATTTTAGCTACTACTTCTGCTAAATCTGCCAATACAGGAGCTAAAGAAGCCTTGATTTCATTCATTGCTTGCGATAGTCTGTAAGCAGGGTCAGCATCCATCTTGCTAACATCGTCTGTGAGTTTGCCTTGCATATCCGCTGTAGTCTTCATATGCTTATTCATATTTAGAATAGTTGCAGATATATTATCACCTTGGTCTTCCCACATAGTACCAAAAATCTCAGTTCCTAGAGTGTTACGTTTAGTATCGTTTTCAACACTCATAAGAGCTTTAGTCATATCTTGGAATGCTTTATTACCTTCTTCGCCACCTTTAGCGATAGCAACACCCCAGTCTTCGAATGCTTTAGTAGATAACCCTGCATCTCGTACTGCATTAGCTTGAGCTTTGTTTAACCCTTCACCAAATTCTGTAGCACGAATACGACCTTCTTTTAAACCGTCTAAAAGGTTGTCGATATTCCATGTACCAGTTTCAACACCTGCCGCAAATAGTGCTTGAATCTGTTCACCGTCATATCCTGCACGTTGTAGCTGATTTCCGTATTCTGAGATGATATCTAATTGTTCTGGTGGGAATCCAATTGCTAGTAATTGGTTAGTTAGCGCTAGAGCATCCTTTTGAGATATACCAAGCTCTTTACCAATTTCGTGTGTTTCTTGAATTAGTTCTTTGAAGTCTATTTCTTTGTAGGCACGACTAATCATAGAAGCGCCTTTGATTATCTCTTGGTTTGTAGCCATAGACGCGTCTTTATTCAACGTCATTTGTCTACGTACACCTTCATAAGCGGCTTCTTCGTCACCTATAGCGGATGTTACGTCCATAATAGACGAACGAACCTTCTCTGCATCTCCGCCTTTTAATCCCATTGAAATTTCAATATTAGTATTAAGAGTTGATACATCTAAGGCTTCATGAATCATTGCCGCTAAGCCGCCGCCTGCCGACATTTTATTACCAAATACGTTTACTTCGTCTCCTGCGTTTTTGGCTTCTTTAGCAACTTTAGATAAATCCTTTTGTACTGCTTTAAGACCTCGTTGGTCAACTTTAGATAAAGCGTGTTTCATCTTCTCGAAGTCCATAGATGAACCTAGAGCAGTTTTACCCATCTTCTCTAATGCCGTTTCTAATTGCTGTGAGCTTGCTCGACCTTCTTTGATGGCATTTGTCAGTGTAGTTCCTAGAACGTCTGAAAATGTATCTACAGAAGTGCCAGTAGCTTCGAAGAACGTTTTCATGTTCTTAGTAGATTCAGCTAAAGCATGATGTTCATTTCTTGTGCTATCCATCTGTCCTTGGTAAGACTTAAGAGCAGATTCAGTTAATGACAATTCACGTTGGAAAGCTCTATATTGTTCTTCACCAATTCTACCAGATTGGAATTGTTGTTCTACTTGTTGCTGTGCTTGTTTTAGAGTGTCAAGTTTTTCTTTTGTATTACCAACTTGTTTCTCTAGTAGTTGCATCTTTTGAGCGTACATCTCGGTTGAATGTGGGTCAATCTTAGCCGCTTTCTCAACTTCTTTTAATTCTTTCTGAGTCTTTACAGCTTCCTTTTCAACCTTTGATAATGCTTTGTCTAAACCTGTCGTATCTCCGCTAATATTAAATGTGATACCCTTAATTCCTTTACCTGCCATGTATTAAGTTTGCTCCTTTCTATAATTTGTAATCATAGAAAATCACAAATTGAATCTTCTATGTATGAAAAAAAGGGAACTACTCTTTTTGAGTAATCCCCTAGTAGTTTAATTCTTTAACATTGCGTTTATATCCGCTTGAGTAGCTTTAACTACTTTAGGTTTATCTCCATCTTTAGGACGTTTCATTTCAAAGTATAAATCTATATGTTCTAAAACCATTCCTATAGACATCATATCTAATTCATCAAATGATAATTTAGACTCTTTAGCCATTAATAGATATATCGCTGTTTCTGGGTCTTCATTTATTTCTTCGTTGTTCTTGTTGCCTTTTTTTTAGGTGCTGTAAAGTTAGCTTGGATTAATGGTAATACTTCGGCAAAGACATCCATTACTGGGAAACCTTCGTCAAAGCTATCTAACCAATCATTCATTTCTGGAATATCTGGATTACCTTTCTTAGCTAAACAATATACCATTTGATAGAACTCAAGTGAGTCGAATGATTCACCAGAAACTTTAGCCTTTTCAAGATTCATGAAATCTTTTAAGAAGTCTGCACCTGCGAACATTGCTCGATACATTAATGGTGTCTGTCCTGTGATTTTAAATAATATCTCTTGTTCATATACTTCAATTAGTTTTTCTGCCATGGAATAGATTCCTCTTTCTTATTTGCTATTGTTTTGCTTTCTTATCTTCGCCTGGGTCTACTACTGGAGGGATTGCTTCTGGTTGTACAACTGCTTTAAAGAAGTTATCGTAAATAGTTGCTTCTGTAGCATCACCAGTATTCCAACGAATAGCTTTATCATTAAGACGTGGTTTAGCTGTAAATGTTAATTCTTGACCTTCGATTTCAATTGATTCTGCAACAGTGTTAGCAGTTTGAGTAGGACGAGCAACAGCACAGTTGTAATATACGAAACGTGTTTGAGTTGCGTCACCGTCTACTTCAAACATTAGAGCTACATCTTTAGGACGTGCGTCTGCTGTTTCTAAGAAGCCACCATTAACCATTTTCTCACCTAAAACTTCTGTGCGTAGTTTGTCAGTAATCATAGCAATGTTAAGAGTACCTTCATAACCATTGTTCGCAAAGCGTGAGAAGTAAACACCGTTATCAGCGTAGAATTTAGCTTCGTCACCAACTGGGTTAAGAGTTAATGAAACGCCGCCTTCTATACGTACTGGTGTATCATATTTGTAAGAACCATCCGGATCACGTTCGAACGTTGCGTAATGTACATTTGTTAAACCGAATAATACTGAGTTTTTAGTCATAGTAAATTATGTCTCCATTTCTTTATTTTAATAGTTGTATTGTGTAAAATCTTTGGTATAAATCTTGAGCTGTAATAAACAACTCGTCAGTATCGTAGAAGATACCGTTTAGATCAAACTCATCTTCAATTTTCTTTTCCAACGCTAAGTCTTTTTTGTTTGTATAAACTTCAATACGATAAGTTAAAACCTTTTTATATACTCTATTGTCTGCACCAAAGTTATCGGAATCTTGTTCAAGATAAGCCATAAAAGGAGGAGCAGGAGCAGGCGTATTTTCGTTGTGAGTGAAATGAGAGTAAACAACTGGAATCCCAATCTTAGTTAAAATAGGTGGTAATTCTTTTAGTGTTATCATAGGCTCTCTAATCTCCTTTCAAATTCTCGAATAGCCTCTTGTTCTGCATCCTTAATATGAGGGAATGCTTGCGCTCTAGAACCGTCTCTGTTTACGTGACCATGCTCTAATAAGTGTGTTAGTTGATAATTTGTAGCATTATAAACTGTATAGTTCTTACCAACTTTTTTGACACGCCATCCTTTAGCGTAATCACCGCCGCCTGCATAATGACCAACAGGAGATTTACTCTTTAACCGTTTAACAGACATCTTAGTAACATCCTTAGCAGCTAGTTCTACTTCTTCTGATACATACTTAGAAAATCTCTGTAACTCTTTAACTATTTCATTGGCAAAGTTATCTATACTCGTCATACAACCCTACCTACTTTACGCTGAGTATATAATTCAATGAACTCACCTTTATCATAGGAGCGATAGATTGAATATTTATTACCTTTGTAGATTAATGTATCTTCATTTTTATAATCAGCCAAACGAACCACGAATACATATTCAGGTTTAGTGCCTTGCTGTCCTGCTATGTAAAACTCATACCGTCCTACACTCTTCTTTTCACAGAATAGCTCACGTTTAGTTTCAACTTTGACTTCCTGCAACATCTCATCTTTTTCAATTGTGTAGCCAACTAATTTAACAACTTCGTTATACATCATTTTGTGTATTCCTCACTTAATGTCAGATGTCTTTTAAGTGCTTCATATGATAGTTTGTACTTCTCGCTATCTGTGTTAGCCAAACCAAATTCAGATTTAGCATATAAAACAATTGAGCGAGTAATTAACTTGTCATCCTCTGTTTTACTTGTTGTGTTTACACCAGATAACTCTAAATCCAATAAACATGCGTCAATAATGTCTTGAACTTCACCATCGAACATTGTATTTTGAATACGTAATGCGAACTTTACTTTATCAAGCATTTAAGCATCACTCGTTTTCTTAGTTCGTGTGTTACGTTGAGAAGGTTTCTTTACTTCTTCTTTTGGTTCTTCTTTTACTTCTTCTTTAGTTTTTTTATTCAATTGCTCTGTATTAGAATGAGGAATAATTAAACCTAGAGAAGCTAAATATTGAATACGTTCATAATCTTCACAAACAAAATAATGACTAGGAATCATCATATTCCCAGTCACCTTGTCTTTGAAGAATTTAGTTACTAAATGTTTCAATTATTGCATCTCCTTTTGTTCTATTATTAAGCTTCTGGAACTAATGCAACAAATGCATCTTCTCGTGTAACTTTGCCATCTAGGATAGTGTGTCCTAAGAACTCAGTTGTACGAGCTTTAAGGTTTTTGTCTGTCTCTACAGATACAGGCTTTTGTGTGTTTACAGCGTAACCAACAGATGGCTTACCAATAACAATAACGCCATCTGGACAACCGCCATCAGTTTTTACTGGTAAACCAAACACACGTCCTACCCCTCCAACTGTTTCATCATTAATGAAGATTGGGCGTTTATTTGTATCTTGGATTGTAGAAAGTTCTTCCCATAAAGTTTTGTTGTTTACATATACTGCCGCACCATTTTGGAATTGTGCAGGTAATTTAGCCATTGCTTTAGTCATTGTGTCATAAGCAATATGACCTTTATATTCTACTGTTTGTCCTGCTGTTTCTAACACTTTAACAACACCTTCTAATTCTTCGTCTGTAGAAGCATCACCGATAAATACAGATTGACCAACGAAAGCACCAATACGGTCAACTAATTCACCTTTAAGGTATTCCATGAATGCAGGAATAGACATTGCTTCGATTTTGAATGATACTTCGATAAGTTTAGAAACTTCAATTCCTTTAAGAGTAACACGAGCCATTTCATTTTCTTCTACTACTGTAGTTGCTTTCTCTTTGTAACCTTTAGCATCACCAGATTTGATAGCTTTGTGTTTTGGTAAATGCATGATACCACGAATGTTATATTTCTTAGCATCACCGAAGAATGGATATTGCTCACCGACTAATTCAATGATTTCGTTCATTGTAGTCTCAGGGATTACAACACCGCTATCTTCTGCATAAGTGACATTTGACAATTCTACTGCTGACATTTTTGTTCCCATTACTGATTTAGCAAAAGCATTTACTAGTAATTCTTGTTTACTCATGTTCTGTAGTTCCCCGTTCTGTTCAATTGGTTGTACATTTGATAATCCTGACACTGAGACAGATTTATTCTCTAAATCTACTGTGCCTTGTTCTTTTAAAGAATTTAAGTTTGCAAGCTCACGAGTAACATTCTCAAACTTTGCATCTAATGCTTTGATTTCATTTTGCTTAGCTGTAGAGTCTTCGAATTTGCCTTTGTTGATTAAGTCCTCTGCTTCTGTTACTAATACATTGCGTTGTTCTAAATACGTTTCTTTTTTCATCTGTTAGTGAATCTCCTTTAGTTTAAGTAAATTTATTTGAGCCATATGTTTGGCTTTTTCCGTATTGATTTTCTTTTCGTTCTTCATGTCATTAAATTTGTTGATAGCTTGTTGAGGTAACATTTCCGCATTATATGAAGCTACCAGTGACATAGGGTTGACTGCTTCTTGCTTATGTGCGCTCTTCTGGAACATAATGTTATCAGCGAATCCTAACTCAACAGCTCTCTCTGCGTTTAACCATGTTTCTTTGTTCATCATTGCTAAAATTTCTTCTTTGTTAATACCCGTTTTAAGGACATAGGCATTTGCTAGTGCATCTGTTGAGCTTTTAAGGATGTCAATTGCTTGTTCCATGTCTCGATAGTCTCCACTATTAGTAATTGACACATTGTGAATCATCATTTGAGCAATAGGAGACATATAGACCTCATCACCTGCCATAGCAACAATAGAAGCGCTAGAACCTGCAAACGAATGAATTTCAATAGTAACCTTGCCTTGATATGTTTTAAGAGCTGTGTAAATCTCAGCACCCGCAAAAATCGAGCCACCATGACTGTTTATGATTACCTTTACATCTTCTCCGTTTAGATGTTTTAATACATCATTAGGACATGTTGACTCAATCTCATAAAAGTCATAGGCTTCTTTTTTGTCATTTAAAATAATTATTCCGTTAATATTAATCGTTTTCAAAACTATTTCTCACCCCTTTCTGAGGTTTAACCTGTTCTATCTGTAGTTTTTCCTGTGTCTTTCCGAAGTAGGAACTCATCTCCATTGTCGTGTGGAGCATAGCCTAAAATGTCTCGAATCTCATTAGGGTTTAGAATAGCTCTATCTGCTAATGCCCCTAATGCGATTTTACTAGTCATACTAGCAAACATTAGGTTCTTAGAAATGAATCGAATCTCGTTTCCATAGCTTATTTCTTTACGTGTAAATAGCTTATAGGTAAATTCTTCTGATAGTTGAATTAAGATAGGTTCAATCGAAGACTCATAGAAAGCGTTCCACTCATTTTCATCAAAAGAAGCGCTGACAATCTTCTCATTAATACCAAAGTAGTTATAAATACGTTTTGCATTTTCCTTTTGGAATTCTTTATCAGGCATATATGATTTAGGTTCTACTCGTTCTGCATCCACTTTATTATCAATGCCTGCCGCCCCACCGTATTCACTATCAATATTTAAGAATGAATCTGTAAAACGTTTCGTTTGTTTCTTTACGTCATCTTCTGTTAAGTTTGCTTGATACTTTAGCAACCATTGAACAACATTTGAATTCTTGATTGCTTTGATGATTCCTTTATCGACTGAGTTTACAACTTGCATTAATGAAGCCAATGCCTCAACATTAGATGAACCGAACATATCGCTATCGTTAAAATCTTGACGTAAATGAATAACATCCTTATAATTAAAAGTAGCAATCTGACCGTTCTTTTTGATTGTGAATCGTAGAAACGTATCGTTACTACTTGCTAAGACTTGAACATTAGTAGCAATGATGGGATACAATCCAATAGGATAGCCGTTATCATCACGATTGATAAAGATATAAGCGTTATTATTTAGTTCTAATTGTGTGACAGTCTTTTCTAGTAACTGTTGCATTCCCATGATAGGGTTAGGACGTTTTAGAAGCATCTTCATATAGAAATCTGGATTGATTGTTGTGTTATCTCCTGATTTTCGAACATGTTCTGCTGTAGTTTTTGCTACTGCTTTTGCTTTCGCTCTGATTACTGAGCGAATGATATCATTTTCATAGATATTACCATCCCAATTAAAATAAGAGTCGTTTTCATCAGAAGTCAGCATTTTAACCTTCTGACTTTTTTTCGTTGTGTTACTTTGATTGCTTTTACCGAAGCTGAATAAATTCAATTTCTCACCTACTTTCTAAGTTATCTAATACGATTTGAATATTCATTCCTATTATTCTCTAATACTGTGAATGCATCTAACAAAGCCGCTGTTCCGTCAATACGTTTCGATTTGTTTTCCCCTTTGATTGGTTTAATATTATCGTTATCATCGACTTTAGCGTGTGTGTTATGCAAGCACCATTTAGTAATAGGATTGTTGTTGTAGTTAACTTTCTTCTTCTTTAGAGAAGCTCCTAAATTATACATAGGGATACTCAAAGTTTGCGCTCCTTGAGCAATTGGAATCATTGTTGAGCGTCCAAATTCTTGTTCCATGTCTACAATCCACTGTGAAGACTCGTAACGGTCATATCCAATGTAATACATATGACACTTGTACTCTTCTTGAACCTCTTTAAACCAATTCAGAACGTCTGTAGGGTTAATAATATTACCCTCACATAATCGCATATGACCTTGTTGTACAAACATATCGTAAGGCATGTTATCCTCTTTAATACGCTCGTCTATCCCATCCTCTGGAAGCCAATACATATGTTCAACATAAATCGTATCATCATCAGGCATCATAAATAAGAAACAAGCCGCCGTTAAGTCTGTTGTACGAGACATATCGACACCACCAATCCCATATTTAGGTTTAAGCTGTTCAACATCAAATGTAGCCTCGTTATTTACTTGGTCATATGTTAACCATGCAACATTACCACTGTGTCGAATATTAAAGTCTTTAGTTAGTAAGTTTGGCATATTCAAAGGATTGTTTATTGCTTTGTTGTATCGCTTCTGAATATAGTCTAAACTCTTAACTGTTCCTAAAGTTGGATTAGCTTTATACCACATTGCTTCGTCATGTATTTCTTCTGCATTATCTAATTCATAGATGATAGGTAATACGGAATCATCTGTATAAGAACCATCTGAATAACCATTGATTAAATCTTCACATTCTTGATACTTTAAATCATAAATACCATTACGAACGTATCCTGCTGTTGTCATAATGAAGTTTAAAGGTTGTTTACGTGTAGACATAGAGTCAACAATTACATCGTAAAGGTTTTTATCCTTCCAAGCGTGAATCTCATCCATAAATGAGCCATGAGCATTTAATCCATCCAGTGAGTTTGAATCACTTGATAGAGGCTTATAAACACCTTCACCCATTGGATAACGAACTTCACCAATACGACATTCTAAACGCTTAGAGAGTACAGGAGACTTCTTAATCATCTTTACAGATTCTCCCCAAACAATTTTAGCCGCATCCTTCTTAGTTGATACTGCGTAAACCTCTGAACCGCCTTCATTATCAGCGATTAATAAGTAGTTTGCTATTGCAGAACCTAAAGTAGACTTACCTGCTTTACGTGGGATGATTAAAACTAACTCTCTAACCATTCTGTAGCCTGTTTCTTTATCAATCATGCCAAATGTAGCACCTAATAATGCTTTCTGCCACAATTCAAGAATAACAGGTTTACCAGACCATTCACCTTTTGAGTGTTTACAGAAGTTTTCTACGAATTCAATAGCTTTGTTTGCTTTTGCTGAATCATATTTATATCTGCATTTTGGGTCATTTATTTTACGTACTAATTCTTCGTATACTTTCCTTACTTTTTCACTTGCTAGAATTTCACCAGATTCAATCTTTTCATAGTATTCTATTACTGGATTGTAACTTAGTGGATATCTATTAATAGTAGGTTTCTTCTTAGCCATAGATTAGCCTCGATTCCATTCATCGAAGCCATCATCTTTAATTACATTAGCTTTAGTTCCTAACACTTCAATGATTTGTTTCATAGTAGTTTTATAGTCTTTAACTGTTGTAGCGTATAAACGAGCTGTAGGACGTTCTCTTTCATAGGGATTTGAGCCGTCTGGATTCTGAGTAAACTTTTCAGTGTATCCATTTTGAAGCAAATCAGCCTCAAAAATCTCGCATTGAATTTTTAAGAAGCCTGCTCTATCAATTAGACCTTCTACAGCTTTCAATTTGTTATCGTCAACCTCTGCCGCTTTCAATATACGCTTAAGGCGATTCTTCTCAGCCGTAATCAGTTCAGATTTTGTCTTCTCTTTCTTAGTAGCCACAAATATCGTCTCCTTTCGTATAAAGTAGCTAGCGTTATAATATTCTTGTCTAAAAATGATGGGAGGGGGTCTAAAAATGAGACGTGTGTTACACAGAAAACACTCTCATCGGTCTCTAGACAACTTCTTAAAAACCTTTTGAAGGGGGGCTTTATATTTTCCCCAAATTCATTCTCAAACTTTATTTTTTAATTTTATTTTTAATTTGAAATTATTTATATTCATCATTAGTAAACATTTCATTTTGCTTTCTAATTTTAAATCTTAATTTTATTCAAAAGAAAAGATAGGCAACCATACATATAGTACAGTCCCCTACCTTCATCAAACTTCTTTTAAACAATATAAAACTTAAAACATTCTCTTGCCATTCTCGTCAATGATTACATTGTTACCATCATATAATCTACTAATTGTCTTGCCTGCTTCTATTCTCTTACCCAACTCATGAACAGCATAGCAATTAAAAGGCTTACGATATACATTACCCAATGTGTCATAGAGTATTACTTCATTGTCTTCAACTATAACATTGTCTTCAACTATAACCTTTTGCGCTTTGATTATGACTACATCATTAGTTACTGTATTCACTACAACATACAACTTATCCTTAGGCTTAGGTGTGTCTGACAATACCTGTACGTCTATACAAGTACGTCTATCGAGTATGTCTACTACTCCTGCCGTATCCATAAAAGTATAGTGTCTATCTGAATATAGTACATAGTCTGCTGTTACTGTACTTGTATTGCCTAACGTGTTCTTACATACATACCTTGGCATATGTCTATCATCTCCTAATCAATCTCACTTAAAGGAACGTACTGTCCACGACTATTAAACCCATAACCTTCCTGTGTGCTACTCTTATCTGCCTTACTAAACGTTTTGCGATTATGGTGGAATAAACAAAGGAACTGAAAATTATCAGGATTTAAAGTAATATTAGTATCACTAATGTTCTCACTGTTAATCTCAATAATATGGTCTAAGATATATCCTCGTTCATACAATCCCTGCCTTAAACAATGTTCACACAATCCTGCAACCTCAGGACTTTCAATATAGTTCTTTCTAGCTTTCTTCCATTTAGCACTTGCATAGAACTTCTTGGCTTCTGTTGTATGCTCTCTTACCATTCGTGTTTATCAAACGCTCTCACAACTCGTTTAGTATTCGCATTAGCTACCATAAGAGTTATTACATGTGTTGCAAATGAAAATAGAAGTGGTGTGAATACGTCTATCCAACTTGCTGTAGTAAGTTCCAATAATTTTAATGCAAGCAATATTACAAATACAAAATTAAAAATCCAACTCATGATTATTTTTCTCCTTGTTGTTATGTATAAATAGAAAAACCCCTCATCTTAATATGACGAGAAGTCTACTTTATTCAAACTATGTCAAAGGAACAATTAGCCATGTCCCTGTTTTGCTCCTTATTGTCCCAATAAAAAAGCCTAGGCTACAGTAAGCTAGGCTCTCAATTCTTTTTCTTTTTCTTCAATCAAAGTCTTTAGCTCCTCTAATCCCTCTAAGGTTGCGTATTTGTTTACATACGTTCTAGCCTTTGACAAATAAGAGTTACCATTAATCTTTTTAGGGTCTTCTTTTCGTGCTTTCTCCATGTATCTTTTAGTAGCTTCATTTTGAGCTTTACTATATGCCATATTTTCGCACCTCCTAGAAAAACAAGTATTTGACCAATACAATACTAGCCACCACTAAAACAATAGGTAAACCGTTGATTTCAATATTGATGTTTGTTTTGTTATCGTTCTTTTCATGTGTGTAGTTGATTATTTTCATTTTCAACACCCTTGTGATATAATAGGTAAAAGTGGTGTGAGTGGTTAAACCCACACCCAACATAATTATCTATACTCAATTTCAATGTCAAACTTGATTTTGAGCGGTACAAGCGAAACCTCGACATTTAGCTTGTACCTTTTCTTTTTTTGTTTTTCTTTTACCTTTACCTCATTCATATCTTTTTACCTTTCACTATGTATTTTATGTATTTTCCGTTTATAAGTTTTCGCTGTCCTCCTTAACCTTATATACTTATTATATACTAAGTCTTAGTATAATTCAAGTAAAATATACAGCAAAAGAGAACTTTTTTTCAACCGTCAATAGCTTAAAAATTTTATGCCTCTTTCAGAATTCTATGTACTTAAAAAAGCTCTGAAACCTTAACATTCCTTGTGATTGAGCTATTTTTTAATCCATCCCATCAATAGTAATAACCATTGCTTCTAGTTTAGTTTTAATCTCTTCGTTTATATGTATGTTCTCCACGTTATAGTATGTAAAGTAAAAAGGAATCCACCGTTTAAACAGCCAATCCCCTTGTCAGTTATTTTGATTCAACATACGCTACAATTTTACCCTCTGATTCTTTCGGTATGTCTACTTTGTTATTGAAATACTGACTAATCCAACTTTTTGAGCAACCTAGTAATTCTGCTAAGTCTTTCGCTTTAATCTTCTTTAGTTTCATTTCCATTAATAGTTGACATCTTTCTTTATATGTTTTCATATATTCATATAATCTCCATTCATATTTTGTTCTTGGTATTATTAATTCCTTAATTGTTCAAAAGGACAGTCCAAGAGTCTAGGTACTGCCCATTCAAAAATAAGAATATAGGAGAAATATAATATGCCAAAAATGGAAAAGACCTGAATGTCTCTATCCTTGTGGTGACATATTATTATTCGTTATCTCCTTAGATATTAGGCGTTTTCGACTAATCAAATAAGCCAATGTTCTACTATTTTTGCTCAAAAACTGATAAAAACCTTTTCGGTTCAGACTGATATACAGCATTCATAATTTGAATTTGATTGTCTTCAACAGTATTCGATTCAAATAGATGATACATAATAGAAAAAATCGTAGTAGTTTTGATTGCGCGTTTCTTCATAGAACTTTTAATTATGTTTCCACTAAGTACAATTTTCTTAGCGATTATTTCCTTTTCTTCTGAATTAGCTTTTAATAGAGAAGTTTTATAATGTTTCATTTTATCAGTATAGGTGTCAACCATTGAGATAATTTCATTTTCTTGTCTGTTGTTGGCGTTACGAACGTGGAAAATCTCACCTGTTTCAATATCAAAGGGCATTATTAATTCGAACACATTAATTACATCAGATGATTTCAATTCTTTAGCCCGTTTTATTTTAGTAGCTAACTCTTCTGCTGTTTCACGATTACGAACGTCAAAGATGTCAACTACATAGTCCATTGAAGTTTTATAGCTAGTGTATTTGCGTTTGTGATTTTTCCCGTTATTCATGAAGTTAGGAAAAAGATTCTTACCCCCCGCATCTTGCTTCATTCTAGATTTAACTAGTAAAGATAGTCGAACAAGCTCTTTCTCCGTATCAATGTCATAGGCTTTTTTAGCACCATCAATAGCGATTGTAGATAACACTGAGATGATTTCAACGACTTCTTTCATCTCGTTGTATAGCGCTGTATAACCATTAAACTTTGCATCATACATAACCGATTGAGCGGCTTGTCCTACGTTTACAATCATTCCGATTAATCCAGAAGCAATTGTCTTGTCAACTTTAGCACGATTTAGACTATCCAATACATAGCGGTTAGAAGTAGCTGAAACACCATTCAAGCAAACTTTAGCATCATTATTACGAGCAACCTCTACAATTGTTTTATTATTCGTGATTAACATTGTATCTGAATCATAATCACAACCAGATAAGATATCTTGAACAGGAAACTCAATGGCATTTACAGCAACAATGTTGTTTGTGAAATTGAAGTATTTGTCAATAAGAGTGTTTTTAGTGTTGATTGCATATAGTAGGTTATTAGCAGATGTGTGAGGATTACGGAAACATACAACTTCTTCACCATTTTTAAAGTTCTTGTTATAGATTTGATTGCCTTTCATGTGGTGTGTAGCCTTGTCGTTAACGTCAAACTTACCGATTGCAGAAAATAAGAATTCTATCGGATTACCAATTAATACAGCGTAGTCACCAGTGATACGTATTTTACCTTGTTTCATATGTGCTACGTATTTATTAATAGTCTTTCTTTTGAATGTGTTAAATAGCTCTGTCTTAGCAATATCGTTGTTATGATAGAATAAGCTTGCTAACATTTCATTGCTGTTTGTCATTGTTGCGGTATCTAATAGATGTTGTGCAAATGCTTCATCGTTATTTTTGATTGTGTTAATATAATCGACTTCGAACTTTGATAAGTCTTGAATACCGTTGATATCTAAATCCAATGAATTAACCATTTGATATGACATTTGTTGGAGCGGCATTCCTTTTTCATCATATCCTAGCTTAGTTGAGGATTCAGACTTACATACACCGAAGGTATTCTTTTCTGCTTTAATTGTTTTCTTCCAATGATTGTACATATCTTTATCAGTACCTACGAATTTGCTGAACTTAAACACTTTTAAGCTTGAAGGTGTGATAATCATATGTATATCTTTAACTTTAACTTTGTTACCTAGCATATCTTTAATAGTAGCAGTTTCATACTCTGAGCCGAATTGGTCTCTCATGAAATTAACTACATTTGTATTGAACACACAAGACTTGAAGAAGTGTTGACGTAATAGCATCATTCCTTGACCATCGAAATATTGAGAATCTAATAATCCAGAACCATCAAATAAACTGTTAGAGATTGTTGCGTTCTCATTTACTTGAGATTTAAGTTTAACTCTACCATCTACAGTGTCTTTAACAATTTCAATTGCAGACATGTTAAACACTGAATCAACATCATCAATCAATAGAATGTGTTTAGGGTTAATCTTGATTGTACTTTTAAGTGAAGATGTAACTAGTGACTCATAAGCAGACAATGAAGCGATATCAATTTCTTCACCGTTTTCAAAGTTGATCCCCATTCTTGACCATTTAGTTATCTCTTTTGCTATGTCTTCACGAATGAATAGGCATGAGCCTACACGAGATTTAGCAGAAGAACGTTTATATACAACGTATTTAACTTCTTCACCTTTATAGTTAGTTAATGTAAATCCATTAACATATAATTCATTACGTAATTCTTGTAGTGATAAAGTGGTTTCCCAGGCATCTTTATTAGCTTCGATTAACTGAGAGATTTCCTCATTACGTGTATCAAATTTTTCATTCAGTACTGCTAATCGTTCTTCAAAGTCTGTTTTCTCACCATGTTCATTTGCAAATGATTCTAGTGTACGAGCTTGAGAATCTTCAACTTTCTTTAAAACCGTTTTAGCGTTACTTACTTTGCTTTTAAACTTAACATTGATAATATCGTCTGTGTGGAATTTACGAATTGTCTTCATTGTTCGCCTATCTAACTCTTGAATATCAACTTTATCATCTTTACGGTCTGCAAATTCATTTATCCCCAATTCACGTAGCTTAATAAGCTCTAATGAATATGGAATAAAACCGTCATACTTTGGTGTTAATGAAGCTCCTCTGTTCATATGCTCCCAAATGATTGACGCTTCTACTGATTGGATGAATGTACCTTCTGTTGATTTGTTTAAGTTTGCTTTCATAGTAGTTGTTCCCCCTTTTTTTTAGTTGATTTTATATGTTGTTTTTTTAATAGTCTGTGTGCTATATTAGATATAGAAATTTGGATAAATAGTTTTCTGAGCATATTGGAAAATATGTTTGGTAGTTTTATGTTTACTTTTACAGCAAATAACAATATTTGTTGGGAAGATGGCTATTCTCAGTACGTTCGTTTCGTACTTCCCCTATGTTTCTTACCTCCTAATCTTAAATCCTTCTACTGCTCTATTGCTCATTATTCTTATTTTTATAATCATTATTCTCCTAATTTATTATTAGAATGGTAGTTCACCTAAATTGATTTCTGCACGTTTTTTCCGTAGGTCTGTTGCTGATTTAACTAGCGTTCCTGCTACTTCATTCATCTTCATTTGTTGTATTTCATCTAGTGTAGTATTTTCAATACCTTTTGCCTCAATCACTAATTGGCTATACTCATTTAATTCCTCAACGGCTTCTAGTTTTTTTTCCAAAATATATTCCTCTTTTGATTTAGTTGGCATCAAATCGTACTTTTTCTTAGTTTCCTTACTAAACTCTTGGATTTCACTTATTACGGTTATAGTAGGTGCTATACGGTCTGCGATATCATTCCCTAATACAAAGTAGTCTTGATTTCTTTCCATTCTTATTAGTCCGTAATCATGTAGTGAACGCATGATGTCATATACCGAACTACGTGGTATATTCAGCTTGCTCGCTACTGTTCTATGTCCAACAAGATACTCTTCGTTTTTATCTTCAAAGTAATCGTATTGACTTTTTAGGAATGAATAAACATAGAATGCTTTATCACCAAGACAAGCATGATTCATACAAAAAGCAAACACCTCAAATGGTATGTTTGTAAAGTTTGTACCTTTGTAGAATGTTCCTTGATTATCTTCTTCTAGTGTATTGCTGTGAAATGCTAATACAGGTTTTTTAGAAGTATATCTATTTGTCAATCCCATTGGTTCACGATAATACATATGTACGTGTTCTTTTAGGTCTGCATGTAGTTCTAGTACATTCGTAAATAATGGTAAGTCTGTATCTTCATCAGTCTCAAACACTACTGGCAATTCGAATAGTCCGATAGTTTCAGTCAAGTTATACTGGTCAAATAAGCCATTTTTCTTTATAAAAATATCAACAGTTTTATTACTAGCTGAACCTAGAATTCTTTTTACATCTTTTATGCTTGGAGCGTAGTGTGAATATTTGCACCATCTATACAAGTAGGTCATGAAGTAGATATAAGAGTAAGCTGTAGAGACAGTCTTCCAAGTCTTAATCTCTTTTTCATGTGTCTTATAAATAGTTGGCAACATCTCAAAATATTCATTAGAAACGCATACTGGGCTTTCTTGTTCTGCGTGTTTAAGCTGTTCTAACAATTGGTCGTAGTTGCTTGAATTGAATTGAGTGTTTTCTGTCATAATTGAGTTCCCCTTGAATTAGCTAGAATACTTTTTCTTTAGTTGAGTTAATTCTGTTACTGCGTTCATAAGCTCTACTGTACACTTAAATACGAACACTGTTTTATCGGGATTGCTCACATCTTTCTCAACGCTGTATTTTTGGTTTGTGATAAAACCTAAGGCATTTGCCATGTATTTATTACGTACTGCATATTTTTCTGTTAACATAATCGCATTATCCTTTTTTAATTGAATTGATTCCCCCTAAAACACACCAGATAAATATCACACCTATAGAATCTCAATTCATCCAAACTCTCTTATTAATTTATTAAGTTAAAAATAAAAGAGAAGTTGCAAGACTAGAAGGAGGAGGAAATAGCCTTGCGAATAATGAGTGTGAAACTAACTGAGGAATACTACTCAATGATGTACGCCACTGTTTTACGGTCTTACTCACCAAAGATATAGTAGTATAAACAAATTGAATCTCTATATAGTAATTCTGTTTTTCTCAGGTGACTTCCTCACCCAAAATACTTTTCTACATAGCTAAATAGACTGGTAGCTGAATATCCATCATATCTGTCACCAAATTTTAACTATGTAGAAAAGTATTTCTCATTTACATAGATATTGAGCAAAAAGTAAAATTTTGACTTTAAAGATAAGTCGATAAGTTTATATATTATAACATAACACAAAACTTTTCAAATGATTCAATAGAACTATTTTTATAACATTAATTCTATTGTGATAAAATTTTAAATAGAGGAAAAAGTAATGTAACCCTGCTTCGTTTCATATTGTGCTATGAGTTTCAGTTCTATTAAACTTTTCCCTATCCATATAGTGACGTATTTTGTGAGTCTATTGCTTGATATACAAGGGTTTAAGTGTTTAGCGTTCGACATTTTATGCTCATTTTTTAATATTTAAAATCCTCTCCTACTAGCCTTTCCCCTATACAACCATTTTTATCGCCTATGATTTCAGCTTTGTGTTTACCTTCCCTTCTGTCAAAATGCTAGTGTATTATAGTAAAAATTCTAAAAGGTTACGTATACGGATAATTATAATACTCCCTATATCACTACTACTATATTTTATGTTTTAGATTATTTTATAATTGTCCGCATACGTAACCTTTTGCATTTATGTTATATTAGCAAGATTGTTAACACAGTCCGTATGTGCAACCTTTTGTATAGACATAAGAAGAATCACTGCTATAATGCTTGTGCATCTACGAACAAATCTGATATGCAAACTCTTTTTTTTGATAAACACTAATCTATTAAGCGTCACAAGGCTCTCTACAGCTATTTGAATGTCTTGTGGTAGTTTTACTAGCTCTCTTAGTCTAGAGTGCTTCACGAATATGCTACCCTTGTCAGAAACCAAGTTACGTACTGACATGAGCAATGTTTCGTCTAATGTTAATTTCAATTTATTAATAAAATAAGATGCTACCACATTTTGTAGTTCGTTTAGGTTGTTTAAGTTCGCTTTCATTTTATTCACCTCTATGTAGAATTTGACTCACTAGATAAGTCTGTAGTTAATATAGCATAAACTTATTTTATTAGTCAACACTTTGTATGCATTTTGTGTTGTGTGGTATACTTCCCTGTGGAGGTGCTAATAAATGGTTGTTAAATCAAATTTAAAATACATATTGGATTCACAAGGTCTCTCTATTCGTGAGTTGGAAAGATTAACTGGGATATCGTTCGAAACGCTCAGAAGAATTGCTACGAATACAGCAACACGATACTCTGCTGAAACACTTGATAAGCTGTGCGAGGTATTGGATTGTGAAATATCAGATATATTGGTAAGAAAAAAAGGCTCGGATAATTAAATCCGAACCTTTTTTTAAAGATATATCCATATAAATTGTTTTCTAAAAGATTGTTGTTTCTAGTTTGCTATCTTCTTCAATTAAAGCCCTCAGTTAGTTGAAGAAGAAGTTCTTTTATTTCTATAGCAAGCCAATAAGTTTCAATCCAATAAATACAAAGATCCAGCTATCTAACCTATCTAAAACTCCCCCGTGACCAGGAAGAATTTTCCCTGAATCTTTAACACCATAGTTGCGTTTTAGTGCTGATTCAACCAAGTCACCAACTTGACCAGCTATAGATACAACAAGAGTTATTATTAAAGCTTCGATGTAGTTTACATATGTATTTAATGTCATTTGAAGAGCCATTCCTATAATAATCGCTGCTATAATACCACCTATTGCTCCTTCTACTGTCTTATTAGGACTAGTTTTTTCAGCAAGTTTTCTTTTACCAAATTTTCTTCCAATAAAATAAGCTCCTGAGTCAGTTGACCAAATTGTTAATAATATAGAGAACGCCCAAATAACTCCATTATCTATTCTTGCTTCTGCTAATGAACTGAACCCAAATCCAATATATAAAACGCCAATCAGCAAAGTCCCAGCCTTTTCAATTGAAAACTCCTGATTAAAAATAGTAGCTGTTAGCAATAAGAGAACAAGAGCTATCAATACTTTAATTTGAATCTGTTCACCCCCAGAACTTAACAAAGGAGAGAATAAAAATATAACTCCTAAAAGTCCTGCAAACCATTTAACGTCCAAAATTCTTGCCTTAATAATAGTAGTAAATTCATAATAGGCTATTATTGCAAGAATTAAAGAAAAAGCCGAAAACCAATAACTCCCGAAATAAAATGGAATTAAAAATAAAATTGCCATAATAATTCCAGTGATTATACGTACCTTCACACTTACACTTCCTCATATCTCTAATTTGTAGTATGGAGTAAATTATACTACAAAAAATAGAAGAAGAAACCATAAGAAACATATCTATTCTTCTTCAACTAAACTTCACCGTTAGTTGAATAACAACAATCTTTTAGAGAAAAGCCTTTTTAATTAGCCAAAAAGGTAAGTATAATTGTGTTTAATTATATTGACATACTGCTTCTTCCCTTCCAACATGAAGCCTGAATTGAGGACAACGGCTTGGTGCTGAAAATGACTGCCTACATTTCAGAAACTAAATTAATAGAATCTAAAATATAGACAGCCATTGCATTATGTACATGAATCCGTCATTTGAGGTATCCGTATATGTATGCCCTTGTTAAACGTGTTCTTTCGAACAATACATATAGTTTCTACTTCTGCCCCGAAACGTCTTGTAATCCGTCTACATGCCTTCTGCGTGTATCGTAAATGCTTATTCTACTGTTATGAGAAACTCAACAACAATTACAATGTATTATGTATTCTGCATGACCTTAATCATTCAGACCTTCCACTCCTAGCCGTTAATGGTCGCTAACACCATTCAGATACCAAAGCCAACAAGGAAGCTTGTAGTTGTATCCTAGACTTAATTATTGCGGCGGCTAAGTCATAACCTTTCCAGTTTTGTTTTGATTAGTGTTATTGGGCAACCACCAAAGAGCCACTATTATCAAAAAAAGACAATAGGAAACTAGACCTTTGCATTTTATCTTTTTTTCAAGTAAAATGAAGGCTATAAATGCTCATATTTAGTTGTATTGGTCTATTGCTAATTGAGTGTTGAGAGTTAGCTACTGCAATAGCTAACTCTCTTTTTTATTGCTTAAAACTCGAAATTGTTTAATGGATTGTGCTTGTCATTCTCCTGTTTTAAGTGACTACCCCATAAATTTACATAGCGTTGAGTCGTTGTTATATTTTCATGTCGCATTAACTTCATTATCGTAAAACTGTTTACATTTGATTGGACAAGATTCCTGCAAAAAGTGTGCCTAAACGTATGTGGGCTAACTCGCACATCTTTAAAATTCATTCTCTCTTTTAACTCGCGAAAAACATAATCAATCGTATTAATTGTAAATGGTTCATTTTTATTAGTAACAAACAAATACTCACTTTCATTTTTTAAAATATTTGACGAAAATGTCCTGAATGCTAGTAACTCTCTCGTTAATTTATCTGTTAAAAACACCGTTTCATATTTCCTGCTCTTACCATGTACTTGTAACGTTTGATTTTTAAAATCTACATCATCCCACTTCAACATTAATAGCTCCTTCCTACGAATGCCTGTCCCTAGAAGTACCAAAATAATCAAATAGTTACGGTAACTGCTATATGATTGGTGTCTCTTTCTCTGTGTCCTATAGAACGCCAACATTTGGTTAATTTGTTGGTCTGTAAAAGTGTCAATCTTCACATCTACTTTTTGAGTTTTTATCTTCTTCCCAATGTTTTCATCAACATACCCCTCTTCAACGCAATAATTTAAAAAAGCTTTAGCACGTAAAATAATTGTGTTGATTGTATTTGGTTTCCTGTTTTTTTGCTGTGCCATTATTAGGTAATTTTTAAGATGACTACGTGTTACATCCTCAACATTAACTGCTCCTTCTTCAATGCAATAGTCAATGAAAGGCTTAATCATGTATTTATAACTTCTGATATTTGACTCAGTTGTGTTATTGAATCGTCTATCCGATATAAAATCATCAAACGCAAACTTTAAAAGCATAAAAAAATACACTCCTTTTCATCTAAACTAATAGACAATAAGAAGTGTACTATTGATAACAAACAAACTGTATTTTACTCCACATCTTAACAAGTGCCTTGAACCCTTGGTATTACTGACTTTTCCTAAGTTTTTTCAGGCCTTCTCATGATAAGATTATTTAATTAAAAAGAATTGTAACATGAACAATTAAGAATATCAATAATACATAGAATATTTTGTTATTAATCATGCATGTCATTATGTAATTTGTTTAACACTAAACTTGAATGTTTACATTCATTATTTGATGGTAAACATGCTGTACTTATGTTAACATATACCTTTAGTAACAGAGAGGAACGTGAATAGTTTGATTAAAATTGATTTTCCAAAACCAGATTTAGTAATCCGCCAACGCGAACAAGATTTAAAGCCAGGAGATGTACCAATCACACCATACCATGGTTTTATCGACTTCCATAAAATCACTCGTGAAAACGGTGGTATTTTCTTATTCTACAATGAAGAAAACGAACTATTATTTGTAGGTAAAGCACGTAAAATTCGTCAACGTATTAAAAAGCATTTTGAGGACAATGTGTCACCGATGAAAAATCATCGTGATGAAATTTTCAAAATTGAAGTGTATGAAGTGGAAGATCCAATGGAACGTGAAATTTATGAAACGTACGCGATCAATTCATTCCGCGCTAAATACAATGTTGATAAAGTATTTTATTAATATTTAACGAAAAAAAAGAATCTGCTTGCCCTCTGTAATGTACATGACGGCTTGCAGATTCTTTTTCAATACTTTTATTCTAAGAAAAATGCTTTACGTTCTTTAGTAATCCATTCCTCAAGCTCCGTATCATCGCGCTTTAAAAGGCGATTAATAAGCACGTCATGCCATACATAATCCTCTAATAAATAGATATGAACAGGATCATTGGTAATAAAAGCCGTTTCCTGATTTGCCGGAGAGTGACCATAAATCATCTCTTGACCATCTACAGACAAAATAAACCAATGAGGTGTAGACGCATTCCTCGTATAGGGAGTGATACGGTGTTGGTCAATGGAAGCTAAATGGTCCTCCACATACAAGGTAATTCCCTGAACAGGTACATGCTTCGCTACCTCATGTAAATCTTCCCGCAATTCTTCATACATATCTTCCCACATTGATAATATGACTTTTTTCTCCGCTTTTTTTAATAATGACTGACAATAATTGAAGATTGCCTCTTTTCCTTTTAACGTGACAACTTTATGCTCCGCTTCCTGCTCTTTTACTTCTAATTTTTCTAATCGATCACTAATCGACGTAAAATTAGATTGCCAACGTTGCTGAATTTGCTGTAAAAACACAGCGACAGGAATGGAAGAGTATGTCGTTTGATCTGCCGTTTCTTCTTTCAGTACTAACCCTTTTTCAACAAGTACATCAAGTATATCGTATATTCTTGCACGAGGGATACCGGAGTTTTTACTTACTTGATAGGCACTAACATGACTATTTTGTACGAGTGCAGTATAGGCCTTTGCTTCATATTCTGTGAATCCCAGCTCTTTCAATTGGGCGATTAATTCAACCATTCGATCCCTCCATTACCTCTATTATAAGTTAAGGCTATGAAGATACGCCAACGAAAAAAATTAGTCTTTACAGCCCTGTGAAATTTAGTTACTATTTCAGTAGTAACTATCAAAAGAGGTGTAAACATGCTATTTGAAGTAGATGTAAATGTAGTCATATTATTAATATCTTTTGGATTTTTAGCCGCCTTTGTGGATGCAGTCGTTGGAGGTGGTGGCTTAATTGCGTTACCTGCCCTTATGTTTGCTGGTTTAAATCCAGCAGCGGCAGTAGCCACTAATAAACTTGCCGGCACCATGGGTTCTTTAACATCAACCCTTTCTTTTTATCGATCTGGTCAGCTAGAAATTCGTTCGGTTATTAAATACTTTCCCCTAGCCTTTGTGGGATCACTTTTTGGTGCATGGACAGTTCATTTAATTAATCCTGAATTACTAAAACCACTTATGCTCATAATGCTTGCTGCTGTTGCAGTCTATACAATCTTTAAAAAAGATTGGGGTTCTGTAGCTGCAGTCAAAAATTTAAAGTTTACGCACTTAGTCCTATTCATGCTGTTGTTATTTACAATTGGGTTTTATGATGGGTTTCTTGGTCCAGGAACTGGCTCATTTTTAATCTTTAGCTTTTTATTAGTCGGCTTCGATTTCTTAAAGGCAGCAGGAAATGCGAAATTTTTAAACTTAGCAAGTAATTTTGCCGGCCTTTTAATGTTCGCCTACTTAGGTCAGATTCATTATGTCTATGGTTTACTAATGGGTATCGCTCAAATTGCCGGTGCATTTGTAGGCTCACATATGGCGATTAAAAAAGGTAGCGGCTTTGTCCGCGTATTATTTATTATCGTAACGATTACTTTGTTAACTAAAAATGCTTATGATTACATAAAAAACGCCGTAGATATCTAGCTCTACGGTGTCTTAACTTGTCGACAATCTTTGGCGTTCTGTTTCTTTAATTTGAAGAGGCTTTTTGTCATTTCGGAGGGTCTATCGGCGATTTTCGGGATTCTATTCGTCGCTCAGGAGAGGCTTTCCGTCACTTTGAAATTTCTATCCATCAATCCAGAAATTCTATCCACGATTTTGGAGGTTCTATCAACGACTCGGTGATTCTATCCATCATTTGGAGGAGCTATTCGTCGCTCTGAAAAGGCTTTCCGTCACTTCGAACTTTCTATCCATCAATTCAGAGATTCTATCCGCGATTTCGAATGTTCTATCCACGATTTTGGACAGTCTATCCATCATTACGAACATTCTATCCATCGCTTATTGTCTGCAATATAAAACGCCGTAGATATTTTATCACTACGGCGTTTTCTAATTTAAATATACAACTTTTCATTTTTAAATTTATGACTTGTTAATAAGCTAACAATAATAAATATCACTAAGGAAGCGACGATTGGAATTGTCACGGTATGCATACCAAAGACAGAAGGATAAAAACGATCAATGATTATATAAAGGATCATACCCGAAATCATTGACGCTATAGCACCATACTTATTGGCTTTTTTCCAATATAGTCCTAATACGACGGTCCAAATAAAGACTGCCTCAAGTCCGCCAAAAGCGAATAAATTTAGCCATACTAATAAATCTGGTGGATTTAGTGCAAAAACGACAACGGCTAAACCGATCACTGTCGTAACAATAAAACTTGCACGCTTAATTTCCGTATCATTCGATGTAGGTTTTATATAATTTAAGTAAATATCTTTCACTACTGTGGAGCTTACAAGCATAAGTAACGCGTTGACTGTAGACATCGTTGCTGCCATCGGTGCTGCTAAAACAATGCCAGCTAAAAATGGTGGTAAAACTTTTAATGTTAGCATTGGCATAACTTTATCACCAATTTCAATACCCGGTATCACTGGTCGTGCAAAAACACCGATTAGATGCATCCCAAACATTATTGTCCCAATGGCAATAGTGCCAATGATAATAGCTAAATGCATACTTTTAGAATCTTTATAGCTCATAGCACGAACTGCGATTTGTGGAAGTCCCACAACTCCAACACCAATCAAAATCCAAAATGTAGATACGTATAATGGCGTTAACTCACCTTCTGCTCCAAATGGAGACACAAGATTCGGATTCTCAGCGACAAGTGAGGCCATAATATTATCGATTCCTCCACCAGCGATGATTGTCCCAATTAATAAAATAATGGTTCCGATAACCATAATAGAGCCTTGCACCGTATCCGTTAGTGCAACAGCACGGAAGCCCCCAATAATCACATACACTAATACCGAAATCGCAAATATAAAGAGTGCAGTTGTATAGTTTAAGCCAGTTAATGATTCTATTAATCGAGCACCACCTACCCATTGGGCCATCATTGCGGAAAATAAAAAGATGATAATACTAATGGCCGATAGGATAACAATAGCATGACTCTTATAGCGTTCTCGTAAAAAATCTATTAACGTGATGGCTTGATACCGTCTTGCGATAATAGCAAATTTCTTCCCTAAAATCATTAAGACGAAATAACCTGCAGGAAGCTGCGCCATCGCCAGCAATACCCAGCCAAGCCCTTTCGTGTATGCAACGCCTGGACCACCAATAAAGCTACTTGCACTACCGTACGTAGCAATCATTGTCATAGCGAGGATAAAGCCTCCCATTTCACGACCACCGAGGAAGTATTCCTGTAAAAATGAATTGGAAGAGCGTACATACTTATTTGACCAGATCCCAATACCAAAAATGATGACTAGAAATAATAGCAGTGGAAAAATAACTTGCCAATGCATTATTGATCCACCTCCTCATCGTCAAATGGTACCTCTTTGAAAAAGAGTTTCATGACGACCCAGATTAACATAATCATAAAACCTGTCCCTGCAATACAGCTATAGAAAAACCATGCAGGGAAACCGAATACATACGTATAGCTTGTTGGATCACCAGAGCCTAGACCATAGGCAAAGCCAAACCAAATCGCAAAGTTAACGATAACAAGCCCGATACCGATAAGCGCCTCTCGATGCGCAATTTTAAAGCGTTGATCTTTCAAAATATAGTCCCCCTAACCTACTCTATTTTACTGATATGTTCGTATTATGGGAACCTTTGTGAAAAAATAAATATCAATAGCTCAAGCTATTTTTTAAAATAACGATTAATAGAGATTTTCCCCTTATTTCGTGTTTAACATTAGATTGTTTTTATTCACTAGTATCTAATAGCTCAACATCTATATTTTCGCTATTTCCCAGCTATGAAATATTTCTAGATGCCATTTATTTTTAAGTCTTTGATATTTATTCTCTTCAATCCATATATGTAGGTTTTTATAGGTTCCATTATTTTATAATTGGCCCCTTTATGTCTTAAAGCGGCATAATTTTGAGATGGGATTGTTAGAGTTACCGTATCATCTGGAATATGTTCGTACTTTTTCACTTCAACACAAACCCAGTAACCATCTTCATCTTCAAAATCATGATCTACGACAAAAGCACCAACTTGCTGTGAAGAATTTTCTACATGTTTCATTTCGCCAATTCGTTTTTTTAACTGCAAGGATGTTTTAGGAATTTCGATTATCTATGGATCAGCTGGACATAAAACCCGAAAACCTACTAGCTTTAACTCCTCAATTTCTTTATCTCTTTGCGCTGCAATGTGAATTCTGTCATTTCAATTCCCCCACATACAATTATTTTACATTTTCTACAATAAAAATAAATATTCCTCTTTTTCCTATAAAAATTGAAAAACGCCTGATATCCAAGCGTTTTTCAACATTCCTTAATATTGAAATTTTTTTAATAAGCTTTGAAGCTCGTCTGCCTGTTGTGCCATCTCTTTGGCTGAAGAGGCCATATTGTCTATGAAAGTTAATTGCTCCTTCGCTGTTAGCGTAACGTGCTCCGTACTTTCGGTTGCCTTACTCGCAATGCGTGCCATTGCTTCTGTTGAGGCAGTAACTTCTTCAACACTTGCGGACATTTGCTCCGTCACGGCAGAGATGTCATGTAACTGCGTACTAACCCCTTTAATTGACTGCATAATCTTGTGGAAGGCCAGTTTTGTATCATCTACAACATCCATACCTGACGCAGCTTCCTTCGAGTTACTAGAAATAGCCGAAATTACATTGGCTGTATCATTTTGAATTGAATGAATAAGTGTTGCTATTTGGTCAGCAGATTCCTTTGATTGTTCTGCTAATTTGCGAACTTCATCAGCAACGACAGCAAAGCCTTTTCCTTGTTCACCAGCACGAGCCGCTTCAATAGCTGCATTTAAGGCCAGCAAATTCGTTTGATCGGCGATGCTTGTAATCACATCAACGATATTGCCAATTTGCTGTGACTGATCACCTAATATACGGACCTGTGCCTCTACATTGCCAGATGATTCATTAATAATTGTCATTTGATGCAATACACGATTCAAAGAATCATTGCCTTGTGCAGCCTCATCACTCATTAAATCAGCAGCATCTGAAACAGTTGAAGCGGTTTTTGCAACTTGTTGGATGCCTATCGCCATTTCCTGCATGGCAGTTAGGCTATCACTTGTGCTTTGTAATGTAGTTTTTGAACCATCCGCTATATCTTCTAATGTTGACGTTAGCTGTCTCGTCATATCTGCTGTTTGCTGCGATTTAGTCGTTAAGCCATCAGAAGATACATCAACCTGTTTAGACGATTGTGCTATTTGTTGCATTAATACTTTTAAACTTGTCAGCATTTTGTTAAAAGATTGCGCTAGCTCCCCTGCTTCATCCTTGGAATTAATTTGTAACTGTTTTGTTAAATCTCCTTCTCCATCCGCAATATCTCGTAGTTGATTGTTTATTTCACGAAGCGGTTTCACAAATGCTCTTGTGGAAAGGAAGCTACCTAATATAGCTATGATTGCTCCGATGAACAATACAATGAGAAGCTTACCGATAAATGCAAAAATAATTGTTTTAACCCCATCTATTGTTTCACCGACAAACCACATGCCAATGATGTCTCCATTTGCATCTTTAATCGGTGCATAGAGTGTTAAATATTTCGTTCCTACTACATCAGCTTCACCTATAAAGGTTTCCCCTTTATTCATGACATTTTCAACGACTTTTGGATCAGCATCTTTGCCCACTAAACGTTCTCCATTTAGCTTTAGGTTGGTGATCAGTCCTTTTGAACCTTGAAAAATGGTTACACCGCCATCGATGCTTTCTCCTACCTCATCTACAAAGGCTTCCTGATTAACGATTTTTGTATCCCCTTTGTAAAGATCCCCATCTTGTATAGCCCAATCTCCCTTAAATCGTTCCTCTAGCAGCATATAACCAACCTTTGAAATATGGGTTATGCTCTGTTCAAAATTGTTACGCATAATTTGTTTTACTTGTATATGAGAAACAAATCCAATCATAACGCTTAAAAATAGGATGACTCCCACTAAAAGCAAATTAAATTTTGTACTAATTTTAAAAGTACGCAATAAATTTTTCTCTCCTTTCTCATATTTATTAGGAATATTATGTATAAAAAATAAGCCAAGTTTATTAAACATTATTATGTAAATAATTTCAATATATTATCAATAAATTAACATTTTTAATCATTATAGGGTGTTTCGAGTGTAGGAAAGACGGTAAATTTACAATGTGAGGTTGATTTTGTTCCGACTGTGCGCATTCTTGAGGGGGTACGATGAGCCGCTTCACTTTGCTGAAAGTTCTCTTTTGTGACGCTAATCCTCAAGGAGAAGTCCAGTCTCCACTGTCACCAACCCTCACTAGTAAATAAATATTTCATTTTAGGGGGGAGTTTAAATTATTCTTTATATATCTAGAAAAGTGGCCGTCGAATAAGTTATTTATTGGAAAGTTCATCAATCGCTAGAACAGCTAGTTCCAACGCTTTAATTCTTCTTTCTAAAAGCGTTCTTTGGGGACTACCAGCCTTTGACTTAACATATACTTTCTCAATTGATGGAAATAAACCAGTAAGAACATTGCGAGCATCTGCTAATTCTTCCTGGGTGTAATGATGGGGGCTTTGATGCCAAACGTTTTCTAGTATTGCTAATCCAATGCAAACAGCTTTGAGTCGTTTCTTTACTAAGGTAGTATTTGCGCCTTTCTGAATCATCTGGGATAAGGCATTTTCGAGTTTATTGATTGTCGATTGTAACGATTTTATTGATTCCAATTTTTCTACATTTGATACGTTTTCCATTTTAGTACTGCCCTTTCTTCGTTTCCGAATTCTATTCCTTGATACTTGATAAAATCGTAAAAAACCCGATTTCACTCGCAATATTTTAACATAACTACAAAGTGAAAGCCTCTTCTATCTGTTTATCCTCGTCTTTAAGGGATATTAGTCCTTACTTGGATAAGGATGATTTTAAAAAGAAGTTGCTTATTAGCAGCAAAAAACGCCTGGATATCCAAGCGTTTTTTATCTTTATTCAGTAAATATTTTTCTTCTCCAAGGCGAAATGGCTTAATTCGCGGCTTTCACATACATTTGTAATACTTTTTTATCGATCTTTCCAACACTTGTTTTTGGCAATTCATCGATGAACATAATTTTTTTTGGAATTTTGTAGCGACCTAAATACTTACTACAGATTTCTTTGATTTCTTCTAATATAGTATCTTGCTTATCCTGGCAAACGATAACGGCCACCACGATTTCTCCCCAATAATCATCAACCATTCCAATCACCGCAACCTCTTGCACTAGCTGATGGCGTAAAATGCATTGCTCTACCTCCTGGGGATAAACATTTTCTCCACCAGAAATAATCATCTCTTTACTGCGACCGACAATGTAAAAATCACCATCATCATCCATCAGTGCTAAATCGCCAGTTTTTAACCACCCATCTTGAATGATTTTTTCAGTCTCCTGCCGATTATTCCAGTAAAAGCGAAACATATGCTTTCCTCTAACTAATAGCTCTCCGACTACGTTTGGCGCACAGCTTTCTCCTGCACTATTGATAATTTTAGCTTCATTGAATTGCATGCTCTTCCCCACAGCACCTTTTTTTAAATAAGCGGCCTCCCGTGAAATATAAAAATTATTGGGCCCCGCCTCTGTTAAACCATAGCCTTCTTTAAAAAATAGTCCCTTCTTAAAAAATGCGTCATATATTGGGTACGGGCATGGTGCGCCCCCTGATAAAAAAACTTTCACTGAAGGGAAGCTACTGTTCTTAAAGTAATCCTCTGCAATCATCGCTTGGTACATTGTTGGCACAAAAAGCGAAATCGTTGTCTTGTACTGATTAATCGCCTTAAGAGCTTTTTCTGCCTCAAACTTATCACCAATAACAACTGTACCGCCAGCCATTAGCAGCGGTATACATAAGGCATTCAAACCTCCTGTATGGAACAACGGCATATAATTTAACGTACAATCACTATCACTCAAGCCCCAGCTAATAATTGTATTTATAGCATTCCAATTTACAGAATTAAAGGATAGGACAACACCCTTCGCCTTACCAGTTGTGCCCCCTGTATAAATCATTAACCAAGGGTCATTAAGGTCTACTGCTCGAATGGTTAGAGTAGCTCCTTCATTAACTAAACGAAGGGAATGCATGTTTTCGAAAGATACAGGGCAATTCATTTCTTCATCGTAAAGCAGTAAAGAAGGCGTAGCATCCGTCAAAATATCAGTTAATTCCTTCGTACTCATACGCCAATTCAATGGCACGTAGATAAGGCCTCTTAATCCGCAGGCGAATAAGACAGCAAAAAGCTGAATATGATTTTTCGCAAATACGGCTACACGACTCCCTGCTTGCAAGTTTTGGCGCTCAAAAAAATGACTCCATTTTGTGATTTCCTCTGTTAATTGCTGATAAGTCCACTGTTCCTTAGTTTCTAAGTTCACCAATGCTAGACGTTTAGGTGTTAGAAATGCACGTTTTAAAATCCAGGATTGCTCTACAAACATCTTGAAAGCCTCCTTATCACATCATAATTGCTCCATCCACATGAAGCGTGTGACCGTGGACATAGGAAGCCTCATCAGATGCTAAAAATAAATAAGCATTGGCAATATCTCTAGGTGTTCCTAATCTTTGCAGTGGTACGATGGAGCGCATTTGTGCTAGCACATTTTCTGGCATTTTTTTCACCATATCTGTTTCTGTAAAGCCAGGTGCAACCGCATTCACGTTGATGCCTTTGCGCCCCAATTCCTTCGCCCATGTTTTGGTCATGCCAACAATAGCCGCCTTTGTGGCAGCGTAATTTGTTTGGCCAACATTGCCATAGACACCGCTAACAGAGGATGTATTAATAATTTTTCCCCCACCGGCAGCAATCATATGTGGAATTACTTCTTGTGTACACTGAAATACTCCAGTCAAATTCACATCAAGCACCTGTTGAAACTGATCTTCCGTCATTTTTGTTAACATCGCATCATGAGTAATACCTGCATTATTCACTAAAATATCAACTCGGCCTGTATGCCCTATAACCGTTGCCACTAGCTTCTTGACGCTTTCTCTATCTGCAACATTTACTTGCACAAATAATGCCTGGTCACCTAATTGCTGGGCAGCTGAAGTACCCGCTTCTTCATTAAAATCTGCAATGACAACGAATGCACCCTCTTCAATAAATCGTTCAGCAGCAGCATAGCCTATCCCGTTCGCTGCTCCTGTAATAATGGCAACTTTATTGTTTAAACGCATAATTTTTTCCTCCAATTTCTAAAAATGCTTCAATTTCAGTTGTAAGCTGTGGTAAATCATCAATTAATGGGGAGTGACCGCAGTCTTTTAAACTGACGAAATGTGCATTCGCGCCTAAATCGAGCATTGTTTCTTCATTCATTCCTTCTGTTATGACATAATCACGATCCCCTCTTAACACTAAAACTGGAATGGTAATCTGTTGAACCTCATGAGTGCCTTTGGCGACCTCATGATTAACAGCACTTATATTGAAGACATTTAATGCATGATAAACTTCAGCTAAATTTCGTTGCGTCAACATATCCTCCACATATGTCTGATAGTGTTCCGGGCTAGGCTGATTATGAGTGTATATAAGTGCGTTCCAGACCGACTGTAAGCCTTGCACATTTTTCGAATCATAGAAGCCTTGTACTAATTTTGTTTTAAATGTATCGACGAGTACTTCTTCATAGGTAAATGCCCTTTTTAATGCAGCTTGATTGCCAGTACCTAAATCCGTGTAAAATGGGTAGCCTCTCGTAGATGCCGAAGCTAGTAAAATAAGCTGCTGACAATAGCCTGGATACTGTGCGACAAACTGCATACATACAGCCCCGCCCGTTGACCAGCCAATCATGTCAAACTGTTTCAATTGAATGGCGTCCACAAAAAGCTTCACATCATCGCTAAAATCTTTAATCGCAGAAATTGGTTTATGATAAGATGAACCACCAAAACCTCGTAAATCCAGCGCATAAATTGTATATTTTTCATCCAACGCATCGATTAGAACGTCCCAATGCTTGGAGGATGTCATATTGCCATGAATAAGTAATAAAACTCGTTCTCCCCCTTGACGTTTACGATAAGCAATCGTTTCTCCATTAGATAGCTGAACAGTTTTTAACATCGCATTTCCCCCTTATCCCCATCGAATCGTAATAGCTCCCCAGACATAACCAATACCTGCACTAACAAGTGTGACGATGTCTCCATCATGGATACGTCCTTCATCTAACGCCAGCTGCAATGATACTATTTGGTCAATCTGTCCAATATGACCATACTCTCGTAAATATATGGATTGCTCCTGCTGCAAGCCGAGTTCAGATAAAATATAGTCATGAGCTGATTTTTTCATGTGAAGCATCGCTAAATAACGAATATCCCCCTCATTTAATCCACTTTTCGCCAAGGATTTTCGAATTACCTTTAAAAAATTACTTAAAGATTTTTGCTCTAAGCGCTCCTTCATCCCAATCGGATCGATTACATCGAGCTGATACAAATTATTTTCTAAATCAGAAGGCGTTAAAGGTTTTTTTGTACCACCGACAGGCACGACTACATCCTCTGAGAACGAGCCATCCGTCATAATATCCGCCTCTAACAAATGATTTTTGTCATAGTTTTTTTGTAACAGGATAGCGCCACCACCAGCCGCTAAATTGTACATAAAGCGTGTTCGAGGATTGCTGTAATCGATAAAATCAACATTTCGATAGCCACCAGCTAAGAGGATAGTCTGAATGGAATCATCCGACGCCATTAAGCTTTTCGCTAGTTTTAGCGCCATAATGGTCGTGCCACATCTTAATTGCACATCGAATGCCCAAGCATTTACGGCCCCTAGCTCCTCCTGCATTTTTATAGAGGCAGTCCACAAGGGATACTCCTTATGCTCCTCTCCCATATAAATCACAACATCAATATCTTTTGGGTCGATATGAGCTTTGCGTATAGCGTCCTGCGCTGCCCATATCCCCATTTGAACCGTATGATCTTGCTCACCAGGAATAGGCTTTTCATAGATGCCCATTTTTTGTCGAATAATATCCTCTGGAATATTGGAAAGCCTCGCAATCTCTTTAGAGGTCATTTTCGTTTGTGGAATATAGATTCCTGTGCTTACAATGCCTACTGTCATTCAAATCGCTCCTTCTCCTGCGACGGGACAACCGATGTTTGGTTTATTTCCTTATGCTTTAATCGCCATTTCCAAAACATCAGGCGCAGTGATCCAATAATTCCTTTTGGGAAAAAGATAACAGCTAAAATATAAAGAATTCCAAAGAAGATAATCCAACGTTCAAATATTGGATAATCACGAGCTAACCCCGAAAGTGCATGCTGGGCATATTCAATAACAGCCGATCCTAGTAATGGTCCAACTAATGTGCCCACACCGCCAATAATCGTCATTAATAATGCATCTAGCGTAATGTCCATTGTCATCACACTCGTATTGACAAATCGTAGTGACACAGCATATAAGGAGCCTGCTAAACTTGCAACGGTTCCTGCAACAACTGATGCAATCACTTTATAGTACAAGGTGTTATAGCCTAATGATTTTGTTCGTTGTTCATTTTCTCGAACAGCAATTAAAATTCGACCAGTTGGCGAGTTAACGAAACGATTTAGCGCAATAAAAATAATGACTAAGCATGCTAGCACGATGAAATAAAACGTCATTCGATCTCTAAACATTTCGGGTGCTCTAAACGTAAAACCATCATTTCCGTATGTAACAGAACGCCATTTTTCTGCCACTACTAAAAATAGTCCCGAAAAAGATAATGTCAGCATCGCAAAGAAATGACTTTTTAATCGAAGTGTCAGTAATCCTACTAAGAAACTAATAAACCCTGCTAGCAACATGCCGACTACGATCGATAATAAAAATGTTGCAAGTGTTGGCTCCATTTGTTTCAGCATAACAGCCGTTGTGTAGGCACCTAAACCAAAAAACATCGCATGCCCGAACGACACAATACCCGTATAGCCAAGGAGAATGTCATAGCTCATCGCTAAAATACCGAAAATAAAGATTTGCGTTAATAAAATGAGGAGCGTCCTTGAATCATTAACGAAAGGGAGAAGTACTAAAATCGCTAATAGGAGGAAAAAGCATAGATGCTGCAATGATAGCCTCATTGTCATGTCGATCTCTCCTTTCTCATAGCAAATAAACCTTGTGGACGGAAAATTAAAACAATGGCCATTAAAATCATATTGACCGCAAGCGATAGCACTGGCACATAATAAGCCATAAAGCTACCTGCTAAACCGACTAATATTGCTGCCAATAGCGAGCCTGAAAAACTGCCCATTCCTCCGATTACGACAACGATAAAACCTAAAATCGCGTACTCCATGCCCATTTCCGCATAGATGACACCTGAATACGGAGCCATTAACATGCCACTAAGTGCTGCGAGTGCCGCACCAACCATAAAAACATATAAAAATACCCGCTTTATATGAATGCCGAGTGCTTGTGCCATTTCTTTATCCTGTACACCCGCTCGAACAATTAACCCAATTTTCGTTTCCTTTAACATGTATTGGAAAATACTGAAAATGATAAAACCTACTACAATAATAAATAATCGATATTTTATAATAATAACGTCTCCAATTTCCCAGCTACCTGTTAAGTAGCTCGGTGTTTTTACTGCCACACCATTTGGACCAAAAACAACTTTAATCAACTCCTGTAGCACAAGCATTAGCCCTAATGTAATTAAAATTTGCTGAATATGATTGCCATACACAGGTTTTATAATTAATTTTTCAGTAATGAGACCGAGCAAAGCGCCTGTTACGATGGCACCTACAACGCCAATTAGAAAGCTCTCAGTGAACATATACGTAAATATGCCAGCATAAGCCCCCCAAACAAATAAACCACCATGAGCAAAGTTCAAAACATCCATTAATCCAAAAATTAACGTCAGACCCGCCGCCAGTAAAAAAATTAACATGCCAGTTGCCAGGCCATTAATGAGTAAATTGACGAATAGCTCCAATAAAGTACACCACCTTTTATCCGATTCCAAGATATTTTCTTTTTAATTCTTCATGATGGATAAGATCCTGCATGTTGCCCGAGTGAACTGTTCTACCATCATCGATCAACGTATACGTATCACCAATTCGGCTCGCCATTATAAAGTTTTGCTCAACAAGAACGATGGACGTTTGCTTTTTCATTTCAACGATGGCCTCCATCACTTTCTCTACCACTATCGGCGCTAGTCCTTTAGAAGGCTCATCAATCAACATTAACTTACTATCATTGATAAATGCCCGTGCCATGGACAGCATTTGTTTTTGACCACCTGATAGATGTCCGCCCGCCTTCTTCCAAAATTTCTTCAAATCAGGAAACAGCTCCAGCACATAATTTTGTCGCTCTAAAGTAGCCGTATCTTCTTTACGCATGGCCACTTTCATATTTTCCTCAACTGTTAAATCTGCAAAAATCCCTTGGTTTTCTGGTACATAGCCTATTCCTAATTTTGCAACTTTATAGGTCGGACTTTTTTTAATAGAATGTAAGTGAAATTCCACCTCGCCCTTTGAAGCAGGCGTTAAGCCCATAATCGTTTTTAAGGTGGTCGTTTTGCCCGCACCATTTCTGCCGAGCAATACACTTACCTGCCCCTCCTTTGCCTCAAAATTGACCCCTTGCAAAATATGATATTGACCGATATATGTGTGGACATCATTTAGTTTCAGTAAGGTGTTCATCGTACAGACCTCCTAAATATGCATTTTGTACGGTTTCATTTTTCATGATGTCCCCTGGTGTTCCATCCGCAAGAAGCTGGCCGTTAAATAGCACCATAATCGAGTCCGACAAATCTAGAATCATATCCATCTTGTGCTCAATGAGGAGAATGGTTTTATCGCCTTGATTTTTAATAGTGCGAATCACCTCTAAAATCGTTGGAACCTCCTCTAAGGACATGCCTGCCGTTGGTTCATCAAGTAAAAGGATTTCCGTATCAAGTGCTAACAGCATAGCAATCTCAAGCTTTCTCTTTTCCCCATGGGACAGCATTGTCGTAAGGGCATCTCTTTTATTGTCAAGCAAGACGAGTGATAATAGTTCCTCCGCTTTTTCTGTAATCGCCTTATAACTTTTATAATGGCGCAACAATTGATAACGAATTTTCTCCTTAGATTGCACAGCTAAACGGACATTTTCTAAAACGGTTAAGTTTGGGAAAACATTCGTAATTTGAAAAGAGCGCCCTAGCCCCATTCGCGTTCTTTCAATAGCTGATTTTTGCGCAAGCGATTGTCCCTTAAAATAGACATCCCCGGCAGTCGGCTTTAATTCTCCACTAAGCAAATTAAAGAAGGTTGTTTTTCCAGCTCCATTTGGTCCAATAATTGATTTCAAATGTTTTTCCGGCATATTAAAATTCACCTGGTCGACAGCTGTGTGTCCACCAAAACGAATGCTTAAGTTTTCTGTTCGTAAAATAGGTTCCATCGTATTCTCCTTTCAAGTACTTCTATCTCTCTTCACCCATTCTCATTTGAAAGTGGGTGAAGAGAGACAGAAAAATATCTGTCTCGTAATTTCACTTATTCATAATTGGAGGTGCCGTTTCTTCAGGGCTAAGCTCACGAATTAGCACTGGTACCGGATAATCTACACTATCTTGTTTTTCCAGACGGATAGAATACATCGACTGTAATGCTTGATGGTCTTCTTTTCGGAAAGTCATCTTTCCTTTAGGCGTTTCAAATGACATCCCTTCCATAATGCCGATAAGTTTTTCTGCATCCGTATCACCATCTGATTTTTTCAGCGCATCTACAATTGAGATGGCTGCAGACATGCCTCCTGGCGTAAATAAATCCGGAACTTCATTGAAGTGTTTTTTATGTTCCTCAACTAACCATTTATTTATATCATTTTGTGGTAACGTATGATAATAAACGGAGAACCCTTCCATACCAATTAACGGATTCATAAACTTTAATGCAATAATATCTGGTGCACCCGTTGAAATTTTTATGCCCTTTTCTTGAATTTTCAAATCTGCAATTTGATTCCACGGTGAGTTTGCACCTGCCCATACAACAAATAAATAATCTGGTTTTTTATCAATTACTTTTTGCAAATTGGATGTAAAGTCAGTTGCTGCTGGATCTGCATATTCCTCTAAAACAATTTCTGCGCCTAGCTTTTCCGCAGCAGTCTTAAATGCCTTCACCCCATCCCAGCCAAAAGAATAATCCGGCGCAAATGTTGCAATCTTAACACCCTTTCCTGCAATCGCTGCCGCAGCTGCATAAGCATCTTGGGAAGAATTTCGACCTGTACGGAAAATATACTTATTAAATTCTGAGCCCGTAATGCTATCCGCTACTGCAGGCTCCACCACCATAATCTTTTGGTATTCTTCCGCTAGAGGTAGAACGGCAAGCGTATCACCTGAGCTAGAGGAACCTACTAAGAAATCAACCTTGTCATCTTCTAATAGCTTTGTCGCTTTTTGTACCGCAACCTCAGGCTTTGTTTCTGTATCTTCATAGACAATTTCTATTTTCTTACCGTTAACTTCCATCGTGCCTCCTGTAGCATAATCAATCCCTAATTCAAAGCCATTCTTTGTTTGTTTCCCATACGACTCAAGGGCACCCGTCAATGACGCAAGCACACCAATTTTAATAGTGCCCCCTCCCCCAGCAGTCCCCTTTGTATCATCCTCCGAAGCCTTACCATCTGTTGAAATATCCTTCGTCTCCCCTGAATTACAAGCCACCATCAACATCGTCAGCATCAATAAAAGCACAAATAACCAATGCTTCTTCATCCCAAAACCCCTTTCATCATGAACTAAAATAGAAAGCGCTTTCGTTGCTATGAAAACACTATATAAAACTTCAGTTACAAATTAGTTACAAGTGTCGCGAAAGTGTGTTTTTTCCGGGGATGAAGGTTTATCGAAACATTTTTAAGATTTATCGAGAAATTTTGATTGTTTATCGACCAACTTTATCAATTTATCACCCAACTTTTAAAATATATCGACATTTATGTACTCTACGCTTTTTCAGTAGCAACCTGACGAAAGTGGAGCAAATCTTAGCTGCAGCCCTTTTTTGAAGCAAAGTGAGATTTATCGGAATAAAATTGTTTTTTATCGGAACAATTTCTGATTTTATCGGAATGTTTTATCGATTTATCGGAATCTTTCAGAAATTCACAGTTTTCTGAGCGCACATAAAAAGGACTCACCTAATTTGGTGAATCCTTATAGTTAGCCCAAAAGATTAATTATTAAATTCTTCTACCCGATCCAACCATTCACTCATTAGGCTCGTAAACAATTCCGCTTGTTCAATTTGCAAGTTATGCCCGGCCTTATCTAAAATTGTGAAGGCTGCTCTTGGGAATTTATCTAAAATGGCAAAAGCGTCCTTATAGCCAACCATGGAATCCTGTTTACCCATCAAAAATAAGCAAGGTTTATCAAATGAAATTTCATCTACAGGAAAAGAAAAACTATAGCTTTCTTGGATTTTTTCTAAAAATTCTACATCTGCGTTTTTTTGACCTGCTAACACTTCATTTGTATAGCGATGACAATTATAGTCATCTAAAACAACAAGATGTGAGCTAAAATCCTCTAGTTCCTCTCTCGTTAATGTCGATAAAAATTCTTTATCCACCGAAACAATACTTTGTACTGGTACTGTTCGACTTTGTTTATTAGGAATAATCAGTGGACAAATAAACCCAGCTCCTAAAATTTGTTCATGATACTCCCTCAAGATTCCTCGCACTAAATATCCACCATAAGATTCTCCTACCAATAAATAACGTTCATTTGGTATTAATGAGTGAATTAGTTCTACTACGGCCTCTAGCATTTCATCTGAATTATCGATCTTTTCGTAGTCTGTCGTTTTGCCCATCCCTGGAAGGTCAATATAGATTCGTTTCCAGCCCTCCCTTTCTGCAAAAACAGGCTCCATACATCCCTTCATTAGTCTATGGTCTGGCGAATATCCATGGAGCATAACGATTGGTGTTCCGGCCCCTATTATTTCATAGTAAATATTCGCCTTACTTACCTTACAAAATGACATAGTAGTTCCTCCAATATTTTAATAAATAAAATGGTCATCAAAAGTTGTTCGGTTTATTCTTATAGGGATCGGTTGATTGGAGTGGAGACTGGGCGACTCCTTGGAGATTAGCAATAGTGAACCGAAGGCTAAAACCATCACATCCTGTAATAATGCCTTCGTGACCAACATCCTGTCGCTTCGCTTTCACGCAAAAAACATCCTGCTGCTGCCGCTTCGCTTTCGCGCAAAAAACATCCTGCTGCTGCCGCTTCGCTTTCGCGCAAAAAACATTCTGCCGCTGCCGCTTCGCTTTCGCGCAAAAAACATCTGTTGCCCCAAGCGGACCATCGGACGATCCCGGGAAGCTTGCTCTGCGCGAAAGGGAGGCGCCCAGTCGAACGGAAATAACGCCAAGTCTCGGTAATGCCCTGAAAATAACCAGTTCCCTAATTCGTACTAGCCCATTATTAAATCATAAACAACCATCGTCGATTCCATCGGTGTTGTATTTAGTTCATTTTTTAATTGCTGCACACATTTTTCATACCATTTTAAAGCAAGGGAGCGGTTTTGTAATTGATAGTAACTATACATCAACAACCGATAACCTTCTTCCCATAATGGATCTTCACGAATCATTCTTTCTGCATAAAAAATAGCTTGCTTATAATTTTGTTGTCTCGTCGCATTTTGTGCTAATCTTTCTAATACTTCAATATATAATGACTGTAACTTTTCACGATCCTGTATAAGCCAATCTAATTGTTTTTTTTCAGCATAAAGTGCATCCGTATAGCTTGTTTCAGCAAGTTGCAGCCATTCGTTTGACAATTGCGGATCGAACTCCTCCATCCCTAATTCATAAAAGTAATGAAAGCGTTCGACATCAATTTGCAGAATTTGAATTTGCTGCAATTGGTACATATTATTTTTACGCTGAATAAAAAAGCTGTCCTGACGCGCATTTCTACTTGGCTCAAGAACTTTTAATAACGTATTCAATACAACTTTGAAATCCCGATCTAGTGAATCAACATTCCGCTCTGGCCATAATGCCTGTGCCATCTCTTCCTTTGGTGCAAAACGGTGGCGATGACAATATAAATAGACGAAGAGCTCCTTCGATTTATCGCGCTGCCACTCTTTATCTTCAAGCTTTCGATGCTCTCTTATTAAATTCAAACTTCCTAATAAATTCACCCGCACTTCCTCGTGCGGATAAACGATATTGTCCTCTACTTGAAAATAGTTACGCATTGCCAAAATAGCGGTATTTTCTCCATCACATTTTCTACTAAATTGTAGAAGCTCATAAAAAATCATCCGATTTAGTGGACCGAGAATGGTCTTCCTTTGTAAAAAGTAGTCATAGCCATTATTGATGCATAACTGGGCGAACTGCTGAAAATAATGATTGAATTGTTGAAGATTATTTTCTTTGAAGGCAATGACAGATTGAAAGAATAGTACATGCATCTCACCATTTTGATCGCCACAGTCGTGGAATAGTCGCTGTGCCTTTTTTAATAATTGCCGCGCTTGTTCAAATTCCTGTTGTGAAATAATAATTTTAACCTCGGCGATTAATATAAGAGCGGTCATCCATGCATCTTGAACTTGCTCCGTTTCCCGTAATCCAAGTGCTACATATTTTTTAGCAGAAACAATATCTCCTTGTGCATGTTTGACAATTGCTAGTCCCATGTACGGTTCGGCCTTTACGCGAGAAATATTAATGGTATTCAACAATGTAAGGGCTTTTTCATAAGCATTGCAGGCTCCTTGATAGTCCGGAAAATCTATTAATAGTAAAGCATGTGCTTTGCGAATATAACCAACAGCCTCAATAAAAACCGATTTTTCCCGTAATCCCCTACGAATCCCATGCTGAGCGGCATACCATGCATCCTTCCCCAACCCTAATAACGCATAGACAAATGATGCCAACAGCTCACTCTCTCTATGTGTCGCGACAAGCTGTGGCGGTAATTCCAACCGCCGCGTCAGCAATTCCTTTGCTTCTAGTAGCTGCCCTGTTCTTAACAATATTCGAACATCGACATTTACTCTTTGTAGCACATCCTCCGTCAAAGCAACCTCACCTATAAAAATTTGTGCACCTTTAGCCTTTCCTAAATTCACCAAATTTTCTGCATATTGACGTTGCAATTCGAGAAGTTCCTCTTCATTTAACGGTGTATGATTCGCTAGCTCTAATGCCTTTTTCAAATATGGCTCTGCCAATGCTGGCTGGATTGTATCGAGATAAATATGTGCTAAACCTGCTTGCGATTTCGTCATAAAGAGATAATCATTTTTATTTTTCGCGATGCTTGCACAATGTTCATAGGACTGCTTCGCTCTTTCATAATAAGCACGATAGCGGTGGCACTCACCTTCAAAATAAAATAATTTGTAATATTTCGATTTTTTATCAGCTGTAAATCGATTTATTTTTTCTAATAGCCACTCAAATTGCCCTGCACGAACTAGACTTTCAGCATGATTTTGTAATAATTCACCACAAAAATCCTGATCATTCGTTTTAAATGCATGATGAAGAACAGCTTGTATATTGTTCTCTTTTACATAATACAATGCTGCTTGTTTATGTAATGCAATATATTGTGAAGCATTTTGTCGCCATTTTAGCTCTAAAAAGCGAATGAACAATGCATGAAAACGATATAGACCATCCGTTGTGATCGGTTGAATAAATAAATGTCGCTGTACAAACAGTTTTAACGCCTCTGCTATTTCCGAACCATAAAATTTTGCAATAAACTCCTCAGAAAATGTGGGGAAAATCGCCAGCTTTAGTATGGTCTCTTGTTCGAATGCTGACATCTTAACATAAACTTCCTCCGATAAATAGGTGAATAGATCATTAGTAGAGACATTTAGCCAATGCTCTAAGGATTCATTGTTCCATTGCTCAGCTAATAAAGAAATACTAATTGCCCAACCTTCTGTAATTTCTAAAACCTTAGTTATTTCTTCTGCTGTTAAATGCACTGCTACATATTCCTCGAAAAAAACAGCGATTTCCTCTGAAGAAAACACTAATTCACCTTCTGAAATAACGAGTAATTTTTTTTGTAGCTTTAATCTTCTCATAATATCCCAATTCGGCAACGTTCTAGAGGCGATGATAAAATGAATATTCGGTGGTGAAAACTCAATTATCTTTTCCATCACATAATTAATATGAAATTCATGATCAACAAGATGGTAGTCGTCAATGACAATTAAAATCGGCATTTGGATTTCACATAAACTATTGACAAATAGCTTAAACCAACGATTAAGTTCCTCTATTTTCGGAAAACGGGATAATTGATTCCATGCATCAAATTCTTGACCAAAGCTCGGAACAATACGTGTGATACTAAAAAATAAATGTCTTAAAAACGGCAATATATTATCATCTTCCTTCGACACACTATACCAGGAAAAATTGCTTGATTGTGCATGTAGAAATTGTGTAAGCATGGTTGTTTTGCCATACCCTGCTCCACTATGAATTAGTGTGCAAGAATGGTTTAGGCTTTTTTTCAATGTTTTCATTAATATAGCTCTACTAATACAATGATTGTAAGGACTCGGTGGAATACACTTTGATTGAATAATAATGTCTGTAGTCATTTGGTGATAACCTCCCCATTCAACTGGTTATGTAAGGTTTCAAGTCTTCAAAGCTTAAAATCTATTAAATTATAGACTCATCATCATAACGTGGGGTTGATTTCAGTTCCGACTGGGCGCTTTGGTGCTGACGCTTCGCTTTCGCGCAAAGAAAAGCTTCCTTGGGCGTCGGATGAGCCGGGTCTCATCTGTGACGCTAATCCTCAAGTAGTCACCCAGTCTCCACTCCAATCAACTAATATATATGGCATACTTATAAACGCATCCTAAACTTTTTATGCGTTATAGTTCATCACCGTAACTTGAGGTTGAACTTTTAAAATCTAATAATTTTATGAGAAAACTCACGTATCGTAATTGTTGCTGAAACAAATTACGAGAGGAGTTACCGTTTTATACTCCTTGTTTATCAAATTGATTTTACTACTATCTTTTTCAAGTTTCTTTACCATCGACGAATGGTAAAATTCAGCACAAAGATTATTTATCATATTTCTTAAACTCAGAGGTTTCCATGAGTCTTTGGAAAAAGATATCTTTAGCTTCCCTATAGGCATCCATTGATTTGGCTTCATATTCTTTCTTCAATTTATCATATGCATCTCGATATTTATTATTTGCCAATAAAACTTCTCTAAACTTCCAAAAGAAATCAAATTCAGAATCAATTACAGTTAATTGAACTCCTAAAGGAGGTTTAGTTGTATCATCTTTAAATGCCCTAAATGTATCTGTTTTGACACTTCCATCATTACTTTCATATAAATTAGATAGAAGTTCTACTGCATTCGAAAATTGTTCAGCACTAACACGTACTTGGATGTCTAAATCACCTTTAGTAAGGCTATTCGGAATTGCTGAACTACCAACATGCTGGATATCAGCCTCTGGTAGTAATTCTGTTATTTTATTTTTGTGTATTAAAAAAGTTTTCTCAGCATTTTCATGAAATAGTTCACTATTAAAAAAATTTACTTTTTCCATATAAAACTCCCCCCAATTACAAAGCAACAACGTTACATTGTACAACTACTAAATTAATTCTAAAGAAAGTGTAGCAATTCCAATTGGCACTTTATCCTTTATTTTACCATCATAGCCCACTTTTACCTTATCGCCAACACGAAATATTTCATCTGGATTCTTCGCAAGATTTACAGTAATTTTTTGTAGTGCATTTCAGCCGTTTAACTTCTATATTCCAGGAAGAGTCGTGCATCAATATAGTGTTGCATTTATTACCGAGGCATAATTGATTAGAAGGAGATAAATTCCATATATCGAATATACTATATAAGAATAGAATAGATGAGGTGTTCGATTGAATAAGATAAGAACTGAAACAGAAAGATTAGTTATTCGATTAATAGAAGAAAGTGATTATGCTACTTGGCTTACCCAATATGAAAATCGTTTACCTTCTCAACATAAATACGATGAAGGTAAATTAGATATGAGCATCTGTACGAAAGAATGGTTTCGTGATTTAGTTACTAAACATCATCAGATGGCTAAGGATGACAAAGTATATGTATTTGGAGTGTTTAGAAAAGTAGACAATACTCATATTGGCTTTATAGACTTTTCGACAATTATGAGGGAAGAATTTCAATGGGCCAGGTTCGGATATACAATTCATAACCACTTTTGGAGACAAGGTTATGGTAAAGAATCTGTAAAAGCAGCCATTGCTCTAGCGTTTGAAAAATTAAAGTATCATCGAATAGAAGCTCACATAAACCTTGATAATATAGCATCTATAAAGTTAGCAGAAGGTGTTGGAATGGTTTATGAATGCACGAGGAAAGGATTCATATACGAGGACGACAAATGGACAGATCATCTAGTTTACTTTATAAACGCAAAGTAAGCTTATAAAGTAGACAAGAATGATGCTGTTTCTCGTACACACTCTCATAAGAAGAAAAAGTCATACTTCTAATATAAAAAGTTAAGGAAAAAACAGATTTCCGGTAAGTAAGGGAACTGTTAGCCTACGAAAATCAAGGATTCAACTTTCAAAAACGTGAATATAATTTTCCTTATACAACCGTTAGAGCGATGGTTTATATGTATGCACCCGAACGGTTAGTGTAAAAATCTGCCTTACATATTTGGAGCGATGCGTTCACTTACAAAGGACAAATGTGTTTCAGTCAACAAAAATACCGAACTATCCAATGAAACTCTTATGAAGTGTTTCGGAATAGTTCGGTTTTTCTAGTTATCGTATTTTGTTAATTTAGAGATTATTCGGCTTTATGAAAGAACCATTTAGTTATGTCCCAGCCTCTTAATAGATAGTTAAACCTCTTTCAGCCTTAGTCTCACCTCTCTAAAAGTTGTGAGATGAATGCAAGTTTAATTTACTTTTCAGCAGTTGTACATCCGCCGGAGGCTTTAACTTCTTTCAGTGGATATTTTTGATTATTATAAAAGTTCTTTACGTAATTCAGCAGCTGATTTTGATGATAACAGACCGAATGGGATATCGAATACTGTTTTTGCACCTTTGTCTCCTGCTTCGTTTAAGCGATAAGCTGCACGTGCAAAAGCTACTAGAACACTAGACGTGAAGTTTGGATTGCTCTCAAGCTTTAATGAGAATTCAAGAATTTGTTTGTCGTTAGCGCCGCTTTCACCACTACGAATTACGAATCCACCGTGTGGCATGCCAGTGTGGTTTGCTTTAAATTCCTCTTCAGAAATAAAGTTTACTGTAGTGTCATACTCATCAAAATAATTCGGCATCGTCACGATTTCTTGCTCAACTTTTGCAGCATCTGCACCTGCCTCAAGAACAACCCAGCATTCACGTGCATGTTTTTCACGCGTTGTCAGCTCAGGATTTTCGCCATTGCGAACACGGTCTACAGCCTCTTTAATTGGTATTGTGTATTGTACAGCATTGTTAACACCTTCGATACGACGAATAGCATCTGAGTGTCCTTGACTTAATCCATCTCCCCAGAAAGTATAAGTTGTGCCCACTGGTAGAACTGTCTCCCCAAGTATACGATTTAATGAGAATAAACCCGGATCCCAGCCAACTGAAATGACTGATACTTTTCCAGATTTTTGAGCTACTGCATCGACTGCATCGAAAAACTCAGGAATTTTCGCATGTGTATCAAAGCTATCAATTGTATTAAACCATTGTGCAAAATGTGGTCCTTGCTCTGGTAAATCTGTAGCTGAGCCACCACATAAAATCATTACATCAATGTCATTTTGGAATTTTTCAGCATCATCTACTAAATATACACTTGCATTACTTGCGATGTTTACAGTTGAAGGATCGCGACGTGTAAATATCGCTACTAATTCCATATCTGGATTTTGCGAGATAGCATACTCTACTCCGCGCCCTAAATTTCCATAACCTACAATACCTACTCGAATTGCACCCATTAAAAATTCCTCCTCACGATTACGTGACTCTGTGAAACTTTTCACGTTAAATCTAATTACAATAATACGTTTTGTTAGGAAAATTCACAATAGTTCGAGTACGTGTTTTTCTCTTGAAATTATACAAGTTTTCTATGATTTCTATTCGTTAATGGCATGAATACGGTTACATTTTACAAATCTAACGACTAACCTTTAAGTTTTCGTTAAAGCCTTGTAAATTGAGACTATTCCGACCGTATGTCTTGTACAATAACACTAACGACAAAGGGGGCATGTTGAATGAAAGGTAATTGTTATTCACCAAGCACAACAATGGAACAAGGAGAATTACTTACTCATCCATTCCAAAATGCACAAAAATCTAATACAGCTTATATCGAAACTGAGGTAAGGCACACAAAGATTCCACCGAACACACACCAATGTTTAAGGGTTATACCTTTTGGCGTTATAGAAGAAACCCTAAATATCTCCATACAAAACCAAAGAGCCAATGAGGCTAACTTTTACCATAGCGGAAAGGAGATTGCACGATGGCTGATTAAGAAAAGTGAATATAATAAGACAAGGACTGAATTAACCTTATTATATTCTTTATTTCTTCAGCATAAGATTGAGGCTTCAGTCTTTCCGCCCTTCTTTTCTAGGTATTACCGTACATAAAGGTTAAAGCTTGTCCTTGAAGTTTTGTGAGTGACCTGTTATTGGTGAAGCATAAAATTCACTCCTTGCTTCTGAAATTACATCTAACTATACAAGAAAACTAATTGCATGAGAAATAGAAAAACAAAATGAAGAACTTACGGGGCGTAATAACCATATAGAGAATCATAAATTAATATGCTACATCTAATGGTTCGAACGTTTAAATTAACTTATTTAACCTCGCTCCCCCAAGGAGTTTTAGAAGTATCTAATTTAAGTGAAACTGGAAAAAATAAAAATAGAATAGCCAGGTAGTCTTCCCCATAAATAAAACATTTCTTCATCAAATTCAAAGATTGGATTCATTGAATTTATCTGACTTCTTTTAAGATTCTTTCTGCATTCAAACTCATAGAATAACCACTTTTTTATTTATTTAAACCTAGATTATTCACCATACTACAAAAATCCCCTTTGAAAAGCTGTATGATTAGCTTTTCAAGGTTATTGCGTCGAAACAAAACCAAATAGAAAAGATTCTTCTAATAGGTACTTTACCGCAATTGACCTTACTCTTTCTTCGGACACGGGTGAACTTTTATTTCGTGAATTTGAAGAAAAATTAGGCTTCTCTCAAACAATCGCTAAGCATCTTCGCTTAAAGGATGAACGTTCAGTTGCCTCCATCAAAATGATAACTTATTACGTCAAAAAATTTATCAATTAATTGTTGTTATCATACAGACAATGCAACGGACCAACTTACCTATGATCCGATATTTACATGAGCACTAGGCATTCCTGCTCTCGCTTCTCAACCGAGTATTTCGCGTTTTTTCAACCGATTTGACCAAGAAGCACTCGACCAATTACAACAGGTCAATCAAACACTACTAGATCGTGTCCATCATTTCAGACAATCGAAAACACTTATTATCGATCTAGATTCGACTCACGCTGATACATATAGTCACAAGAGGAAACGGCGTATAATGCTCATTATCGTACAGTCGGCTACCATCCGTTAGTCGCTTTTGACGGATTGACAGGTGATTTTCTGAAAGCCCAATTACGTTCAGGTAATGTGTATACGTTGAGTGGCGTTGTTGATTTTATGCGACCACTCATTGAACACAACAACGAACAACTCCCTGAAACGGGGAGATAGTGGTTTTGCGGAACCTGAGCTTTATGAGTTATGGAAAAGAATCTATTTTCTACATCATTCGTTTAAAGCGAACGCCAAATTAAAAACGCTCGCAGAAGAACTATACACAGCTACCGAAATACGAGACGTTTCTGTAACAGAACGATATGTGGATGAAACGATTTATCAGGCAGCGTCTTGGTCCAAACCGAGAAGAGTCATCATTCAATCCGTTCGTCCAGCTGGGGAACTATTCTTCTCGCACACGTTCTTCGTGACCAATTTCAGCGAAAGTTTCTCTCCAAAAGCCATTGTGCAGTCTTATCAAAAATGAGGCACGATAAAAAATTTCATTAAAGAAGCTAAGAATGGTTTTGGCTTTGATCAGATGAAAAGCCATGATTTCCTTGTCAACGAAGTACGCATGATGTTGAGTCTGCTTGCTTACAATCTAACGAATTGGATGCGTACGCTTGCTTTCCTACCTCAACACAAGGACATTCAAATACATACGATTCGCACGCACTCATTAAAGTAGCGAGTAAACTGGTGAAATCTGGGCGCTCGCTGTATTTTAAACTGTCCTCTAGTTTCGTATATGAACGATTCTTTTGGAATGTACTGACCCGGATTCAACGACTTCAAACCGAATAAGATAAAACCGACCATTTTTTAAAAATCGAAACCGCACCAAGAGAGAAGTCTTTCCAAAAATCGATGTCCTCTCTACTTTTTCGCTAATTCCATCAATATTTTATAGAACCGAGCCCACCATAATTCGGTAGTAATTCAGGACTATTTCCTCAATTGTTTTAGTTTGTCGATATTTTGTTCAAAAAACGTCGAAGCATGTCGAAATATATCGTAAATAGTATCATTAGAATACTTTAGTGTTATAGGAGAGGAGATAAAAAGTAAGGGAAGTATATAAGAATAAAGGTATACGACTAGGAGAATAAATTTAATGAAAACAAAGGATCAAACAAGATGGTTAGCCTCCATGTTGCCATGTAGTAATTTAAAAACATGTTTGCTCGTACCCTTAATAGGGAACGATTCATTGTCTACCATTCATCAAATTACTGAATTCAAAAAGGAGAGTTTTAACCATGCTACGCAATCTGTCCATATTTAAAAAGTTGGTCCTATTGATGTTTATATCCATTTTAACAATTGGTATTATCCAAGTGAATGGATATATGACTATGAAAACTTTACAGAATAATACAGATAATATTTTTAAAGATCGTCTTGAACCAAGTATTGTTCTGTCTGACTATAGACTTAATAATTGGATTATTGTTTCAAATATGTATCGTTCTATGTTTTTTATTGATGAATCAACTGTGACACAAATTAAAGATGAAGTAACGACTGCTTTTAAAGAAAATGAAAAGAATCTTGAAATTCTTAAAGCAGCCAATATGAACCCAGATGAGAAAAAAATAATAAGTGAACTGACTCAGCAATATCCACGTTTTAAAGAAAGCATGGAGCAAGTCTTTCAACTAAGTGTTGCTAATAAGAATGAAGAAGCAACAAATCTCTTTAATTCAAGTGCCAAGCCTATACTTGACGATATTACGTCAAAAGGAATAGAGCTGACAGAATTAAATAAAAAAAATACAAGTAATTTGAATCAAGAAAGTAAAGCAAAAGCAAGTCAAGGAATTACAACCTCTCTTATCATTTCAATTGTATTAGGAATTTTATTTGTTGCGTTAGGTTTTATAGGTGTACGAAAATATCTAATTTCCCCAATAGAAAAATTAAAACTTGCTGTTCAACGAGCAGAAGCTGGGGAACTGAATTTCAGTGTGGACTATGATTCCAAGGATGAACTAGGTATCTTAACGTCTTCATTTAGCCAAATGATTGCTCATTTACGAGAGTTAATTGGTCAGGTAAAAACATCTTCTGAACAGTTGGCTGCATTCTCAGTTGAGCTTGCAGCAAGTGCGGAACAAACAAGTGAGGCAAGTGAACACATTGCGTCTGTTACGTTAGAGGTGGCAAGTGGTTCGGATGATCAAGTTAGAACGACTATAGAAACATCAGATGTTGTGGATCATATTGTACAAGATGTCCAAACAATAGCTAGAAATTCTACTAATGTTTCGGATGCTGCTATTCAAGCAGAACAACTTTCAGTGGATGGAAATGATATTATAAATACCGCTGTTCAACAAATGAACTCGATTCAAACTTCTATTGATAGTCTAGGTGAGGTAATTAGAGGTTTAGGTGAACGCTCAGCTGAGATTGGACAAATTGTTGAAGTTATAACTGGTATTGCAGCACAAACCAATCTACTGGCGTTAAATGCAGCTATTGAAGCAGCAAGAGCAGGAGAACACGGAAAAGGCTTTGCTGTCGTTTCGGAAGAAGTGAGAAAATTGGCCGAAGAATCCTCTATATCTGCACAGAGAATTTCTGAGTTAATTATAGGAATTCAAACGGAAACGAATAAAGCGGTAGATTCTATGCAGTATACAACGCATGAAGTGGAAACGGGTATTAACAATGTAAACATTGCAGGTGGTTCCTTTGAAAAGATTAAGCATGCCATTAATGAGGTGTCTGTTCAAATTCAAGAAGTATCATCTTCAGTACAACAGATAGTTGTAGGAGCTAATCAAATGACCAAATCCATGGAACAAATCAGTGGGATTGCCCAAAGTTCTGCAGAAGGAACACAAAATATTTCAGCAGCAACAGAAGAACAGTTAGCCTCTATGGAGGAAATTACTGCATCTACTTCGGCAATTTCTAAAATGGCTGAAGACCTCCATGAAAAAACGAATATGTTCAAAGTATGAAAATGAAAAGACAATATTAAGTGTAAAAGTTAAAACAGTGTACCTATCGTCAACAGATGAATGTAATCCGTTCAATACAAGTTCTTCAATGATTGTCGAGATGATACATAAATCAAAAATCGCTGAACGTTCCTCTTTTAAAGTAACATTCAGCGATTTTTGATAGATACTTAACGACCTAATATTTTAACATCATTGAAAAAGATTATTTACTAAAGGGATTATTAAAGCCAAAGTAGCAATTTATTCAAGTAGTTAAAAGCTAAATTAAATCGAACATTCAACTACCTTTTTTTAAAACTACTCGAACTTCGCAGCTAGATAAACCAGCCCCAAACAGATGGCTATAAGTTACACTGTAATGGATTTATGTTTCTTGACACTATTTTTAGGTATACAAAAAGCACCTCATTCTTTGGTATAGAAGTCTCTAAAACATCCTCGTTCATTGAAAAGTAGATATAGTATGAGGTTCATCGCCTAATTCATGCGATTGGTAAAACTATATGTGTCGTCAAGACAAAGACGCTAAAACAAATCAGACAAAAAAGCGATACGCTATAGTCATTGTAGCGTAGCGCTATCTTCTATAGACACTGGATAGGGAGGGGTAATGGGATACCCCAATCTTGAAGGCTGTTTAAAACAGAAATTGACTGCGAACGTTAAATCATTCAAGAATCCCACTGGAGCCAGCTTGGCCGTTTACGGGTGGAAGTCTCAATTCTATGAAATAAACTTGGACTGTTCATTTATTTATTGTTTATAACCTTTCGTAACTGTATCCTTTCTTTATTGTATTTCCTGTGCCAATTCGGCAAGACGCTCTTCATTAATAATGTGATAGCCATTCTTTATCTTCTCTAAAATTTTTTCTTCGCAAAATTGCGCAAGTACATATAATAAATGTCGATAGGAAACCCCTAAATATTCACAGATTTCAGTATGCTTTTCTTTATAAACTCCTTGATCTGACGAAAATTGAATAAATGCAGCCAATCGATTTTCAAGTGGAAATGCTTGATTTTGTGTATATTTTGACGTCATTTTGAACGCCTTTTCCCCTAAAAACACACAAAGTTTACGCAAAAATAGTACATCCGTGAGTAACTTTTCTTTGCAGGACTGTGTAATCGAAAAACAAATCGTCTCGGTTACTGTCTGAATCCCCTTCGTATATCTTGCCTCATTAAGCAACTCAATTTCCCCCATAAAACGTGGTGCCTCCAAGTAATCGATAAGCGAGACCTTGCCATTTTTATGTGTCATGTATAGCTTCGCCTTTCCTTCGATCATGTAGTATAGCGTATCTGGAAATGACCCTTCTTGAAAAATCCATTCCCCTTTGTCAAACTTACATATTTCTAGAAATGGATCAATTTCAAAAGAAAAAAAATCATCTATTGGATATTTATCAAGATAATAAGAACGTTCTTCAGCTGTCAGTATATGCATTATTTTACTCTCTCCTCCGAAATGTGAGATATCTCACATTATTGTAACGATGAACGTGCTATTATTCAACATAGTTAAATTGGAGGTACAAAAAAATTTATGAACAATCAACGATGGCTTTCTCAAAATTTCTTTGCATTTTTCTTTACATGGGGTATTTTCTTACCTTACTGGACTGGTTGGCTTGTTGATGCCAAACATCTTACTGTTTCACAGGCTAGCGTCGTAATGGGCTGTGGTCTTTTAGCACGAGCAACATCAAATCTATTTTTCTTCCCGACGCTTGCAAAATATGTGCATAATAAACGACTCATTAGTATTCTTGCAATAGGTGCACTAATCACAACTTTACTTTACATACTAAGCACGAGCTTTATCTCGCTTCTTATTGTTACCCTTTTATTTAGCGTTTTCTATCCGGCACTGCTACCTGCCGTTGAAAGTAGTGCGGCAACGCTCGTACAGCATGGAAATGTACACTATGGCAAAAGCCGTTCCTATGGTTCCCTTGGCTTTGTCATTGCAGTATTAATCATTAGTATGCTGACAGGTGCATTTGGCAATGACATTATCTTCTGGAGTATGGTGGTCGGCCTGATCGGTATGCTGCTGATGCAACAAATGGCAACACCTAAAGAGTTACTCGTTGTACCGACGAAAGAACAACGGGCAAAATCATTGTCGATGAAAACATTATGGTCTATTAAAGGCTTCCCTATTGTTTTATTAGTCGTTATTCTGTTGCAAGGCGCACATGCTTCTTATTACAGCTATGGCTATTTATATTTAGGGGATTTACATGTTGATCCATTCTATATGGGGATGATTATTAACATCGCCGTTATTTGCGAAATTTTATACTTTATGAAGGCTGATACATTATTTAAAAAATGGTGTTCATCATCTTTATTACTTTTAGCAGCAAGTAGTTCTTCGCTACGTTGGTTACTTATTTACCTATTCCCTAATGTCTGGGTATTTATCGCTTCTCAAACATTGCATGCATTTTCTTTCGCTCTCGCACATTTCGCTTTTATCGGCTATTTAACAAAAACATTGCCGAAGGAGCAAATTCCAAATGCACAAGGCATTTACTCTGCATTAGCAATGGGATTAAGTACAGCGATCCTTACATTTTTAGGCGGCTATTTATACGAAATCTCTCCTGGACTGTCATTTGCAGCAATGCTTATTTGTACCGTTCCAGCAATCGGGATACTGCTTGCTACTAGAAATAAATATCACTATTAAAAAAATGCAGGTAGGAAAGTTCTTTGATCTTTCCTACCTGCTTTTCTAAACGCTCACATTGGATAATTAGAAAATCCAAGCTATCTATACAACTGGCCACTTTTCCTTTCTCAATACGTTAAGAAGTTCAGGACCAATATTTAAATTGCTTTGTACTAGCTCAGATGGAGTAAGAGCCATCCATTGATTTAACGAAACATCCTGAAATCTATCACTTTTAAACATTTCAAGAAACCATAATGTCTCTGTGCCGGTATTCTCAATGTAGTGACCATTTGCAAACGGCACGTACCCTACATCTCCTGCACGATAATCGAATGTTCGAGCCATACCATTTGCAGCAAACACTGTCATACGGCCTTGACCTTGAAGGTAATATTGCCATTCGTCGTTATTCGGGTGCCAATGCAGCTCTCTCATTGCACCAGGCTTAATCTCGACAAGCGCTGCGGCGATATTTTTTGAAATAGGAAAGTTTGTTGAATCCACAATTCTAACGCTACCACCAGGAGTTTTAATAGGAGTTTGGGCAAGCAGGCGATGCTTGAAGGTTTGAGGGACTGTACCGTATGGGGATTGTACTTTTTGTGAGTCTAGAGGTCCTGGAACCTTAGCTTGATAAATATAGACCTGTTCTTTCGGGATATGTTTAAAAGCACTCAAAGGAACGCCAAAGTTAGAGGACAGCACATCTTTAGGAGTATGAGCAAACCAATCAGATATTGAAAATGTACTAAGATCTGAAAAATGTCCATCATCAAACACCAGTAAAAATTCACAGCCATCATCAAGACCCTGTATGGAATGTGGAATTCCAGGTGGGAAATACCATAAATCTCCCGGTCCTACATCAGCAATGAAATTACGCCCATTTTGATCGACTGCTGTAATGCGTGCATGACCAAGAAGCATATACGACCATTCTGCTTGTTGATGCCAATGCAGTTCCCGTACTCCACCTGGTGTCAAACTCATATTAACACCTGCCAATGTAGTGGCGATTGGCAAATCACGAACAGTAATTTCTCGAGACCAACCGCCATGTTTTAAAACCATATGCGTATCAGAAAAAGAGAATTTTAAATTTGGTACAAGTCCAGCATCTGTTTTTGGAGGGACAAGCATATTAGGATTTTCCAGATCTCTCATAAAATCTCTCGGCCCTTTATCAACCCACCCCGCCCCATCTTTCCGAATAGGCTGCGGAACATAAGAATAGCCCTCTGGCATGTTCTCCAATGATTCACCTCTTCATAAAGAAATCGTTATGTAAATATGTATGGATTCTTTACTCGGATTATTCTTTCCCTTTCAGTTTAGTTGCGAGGATAGCAGAGGATGTTGGTGTCAAATAGATTTCTGTAGCTCTTAATTCATTATGATTTAACCAAAAGTCCCTAACCTTATCAGGTTTCCCTCTCCATTCTTCTGGAAAATGTTCTTCTGGTGTAAAATCGTCCATCACTAACATACCCCCAACTGCTATTGCCTCCAATAGTTGTACGCCTTCAATCGTTTTGGCAGCAGCTGCATCAGCAAAAATAAATTGAAAAGGACCCTTCGCTATCACTTCTTTCCAGTCACCTACTAAAAATTCTGCCTGCTGATGATGAAGTGTTTGAGCAGTAGCATCGATTTTTTCCTTTGCATGATCAACTGAGACAAACTGAACATTTGGTGCAATGGTAGAAAGTATCCAAGCACTGCCTACCCCAAAGCCAGTCCCGACTTCAAGGATTGTCCCATGTGTAATTTGACTAACAAGCACTGACAACAATCTTCCTGCCTCATCTGAGCAAGAATACTCGAAATCATGTCTTTGGCCTAACATTTTACATGCCTTCACCATTTCCGGAATATATGTATTGGAGCGATATTTCGATAACATAATGACCAATCACCTTTACGATTTTAAACTATATATTCGCTTTTCCCCTTAAAATCCCTTTGTAAAACATCGCTTCCTTAAATAGAGGTGCGATGCAGTTTTTCATAAATTTATTTCTTTTTCAGAGTAATCGCTACTTATATATAACGGTTTTACCTAAAATGCTTAACCCATCTTATTTTATTATCCCTTTTTAACCATATTTACAGTTGGAATGTTATCAAATAATTTTACATATATTTACTTCAGGATAGCTTACATTATGCATCGCCCCAAACGTCTTTGCAGTTTGCTATCACACCATTATTTTAATTTCCCAGATAAATCAAGTATTATTTGAGGTCCGCAAAAGCCTTCGAACGCTGCGGCTTTTCATAGTATAAAAAGATAAAAATGGGGAGTTGTACCGATGAATGCAATATCTATCCTACTGTCAGTGGTATAGTAACAAATTAAAAGTTAGTAGACCAAATGAATAAATTAAATTTTAGAGCGCAGTTTTAATCGCTCTTTTTTTAATTAAATACTCATATTGTTCATTTAGTTGCTGTAGCGTATGGTGGCACGGCGGCTATTTCCATGATAAAATTTACATATATTACATAACGAGGTGCTAACATGGAAAATAATACTTTAGTTTGTAAGGCTTGTGGTAGTGATTCCTTCGCACAAGGTGAATTAGGCGGATCTATGGCAAATGTAAAACCCATTAAGCTCGATATGGTCCATTTTTCGAGTTCGCCACTAATTTTGACTATTTGTACGAATTGCGGAGAAGTAGCTTCAATGAAAGTTAAGAAAGTTGAGAAGTTTAAATAGTCTCTTATAGTTAAACTTTGGGTCACTTCCAGCCGAGTGACTCTTTATTAGTTTCTTTCCTCTTGTAAGATTACTTACTTGGATTAAAAATTAATCATTTAGAAATGAACTACTCAAGCACTATAGGAACTGTTCTAGCTCAAAAGTACTGAAATCAACCTTTCAGCCACATCAGAGCAAGAATCTAATAACCTTTTTCTTTACCAATTTGGGAATACATGAATTTTGCTAATATAAAAATAACAATAAAATCAATTATGCCTCGGCATAATTACGTCCGGAATGGCTTTGTGCTTAGGCATATAAATGTTTTTTGCGCGAAAGCGTAGTGCTAACGCAGCGTCAGCAACATGTTTTTTGCCTGTGCGAAAGCGCAGCGTCAGCAACAGCACCGATATTGGTCACTCAGTCGTTGCCACATGACGTGGCGTTCTTAGACTGGGTTCCTCTGTTTGAACACACGTATAAACCCGCATTTATCTCACCACCTATAGGAGTGGTAGACTTCTGTAGCTGACGCTTCGCCTTTTCTACAAAAAACATTTGCTGAAAGAAGTTAAAGAAAATCCGTTCCATATCTAAAAAATAGGAGGTGGATAACATGCATTATTTCCAAGTTTTTTTCCTTACTTTATTTTTAAGTGTCGTCAGCTTTTTTGCTTTAGGCGCAACAGGATTCCTTGACTATATTGATGGTATACTAATGTCTATTGGGCTAATAATAGTTACTTTACTTTCTATTATTATGAGCTTATTAGTGAGCATTAATAGACAATTAAAAAAGAGAGTGTAAATGGATAAAACGACAAAAAAGGAAGACCTTTTATTGGGAGAATTAATTCACCATAACCAACCCTAGAAAAGAGGTCTTCCGCTACACATATAGGACAGTGTGTTTTTGTTGTAGCGATTTTCATAATAGCAATTGGAAATAATTCTAAAAGGCACAATAAAAACTCATTATAAAGAAACTACGCTAAACCATTAATACATAATAAGTATATATTTCACTAAAGTAATTTAGCATATTTTTGAATATATCCTCCAAAAAACAAGTTCAAACATAAAATATTTCCCCTTGTGTAATTTACCCCAAGCACGCTCACTTCACTAATTCTAGAATATATGAATATAAATGATTACATGATTTCCTTTACTAACCTCGATTTTTTCTCAAAAAAAAACGATTTGTCGGAAAAGTAGTTGCAATTGCATTTTTCGCAAAAATATTATGGTAAAATATCTCTTTATTCTTTAAGCATCAGGAAAGATGGGAAGATATGGAGAAAAACAAATCAAAAAAAAATTATGAAGGATTTTAGCCCGAAAGACGCTATTTTTGTATACTCTTCTTTTACATTCGTTTGTGTAGCAATCATTTTCGCTTTAATAGTTTATGATGTATTCGCAATACGTGATTTCCTATCATTCAATCAGCCATTCACCATGGTAATAAGCGTAGTTCTCGCTTCACTTGGTCTACTTTTGTTTGGAGTAATTTTAACATTGTTTATTCCATCGAAATACATAGACGAAACTAACCAAATCTATCAAGACTATTCGTTGTTAAGTATTGGTGCCTTTATGTTTATAGGCGCGTTATTTGAAGAATTTTTGTTTAGGGGAATTATTCAAAATTTACTTCTTGTATTTCTAGAACACCAATGCACTGCAATTATCATTACAACTTTATTGTTCATAGGGATGCATACACAATACTTCAAAAAACCTATAATGTTAATAAATATAACCGTTCCAAGTACAATTTTCGGATGGATTTATTGTCAAACAAACAATATCTTAGTACCTTTTCTTGTACATTTTTTTAATGAATATCGGTATGACACTATTATTCAAATACAATTTTAATAAAAGTTAAACATTAAGATATACACGAGATTGAATAGACTTGTCGACGCAATAGCTTGATAAATTAATTCCTATCAACAATTGAATCATGCCAAACTCTTCACTTGAATTAATTATTCTCTTCTCAAAAGGTTACGCCTGAAAAGAGCCACCAAGATCAATTGATAATTTATAGCGGAATCATAAATTTTCCATTACAAATAATAACAAATCGTTTATAATACTATTTGAATGAAAAAACACGATTCGGTTGGTAGTCCGGATGCATCATTAATATGATGTCAGTAACCTTCCCCTCCTCGGGATGTCCATCATTCGATTTTAATATGAGGAGGGACCTACTATGAAACTAACCATTTTTTATGATGGCCAATTTTATATAGGGCTAATTGAAACCATTTCCGAAAACAAATACAAAGCATACAAGTATACTTTTGGGAATGAACCTAAAGATCAAGAAGTCTTTGATTTTGTAAATAAAAATTTGTTGGATTTTATCAAAAATAATGATAAACATGATGGAATACCTATCCAACAAATTAAAATGAAGAAAATCAACCCTAAAAGGCTTCAAAGAAAAGTTGCAAAAGAACTAAGGAATCCAAGTATCACCTCTAAGGCCGAAGAAGCGATAAAAGCAGAATTGGCACTTAGAAAAAAAGAAAAATCTATTACCAGTAAACGACTTAAAGAAGAACGCAAAGAATATATTCGAAAGATCAAAGTTCAAAAGTCTAAAAATAAACATAAAGGTAGGTAATATCATTCTTTTTACTGACAACTAATGTTGTCAGTTTTTTTATTAGGGATTTGCTAAACTTTTAATATTCTCCCACCTTTTTCTTTAAAAATCGGGGACTTCTTTCAGGGGAAGTTAATTTTGTCAAATTTGTCTTCCGCATGCCATGAATCACTCTCTTATAAATAGCATTTATCTTTCATACCCGTAAGCATTTATTGATCTTACTATTCGAGTTCAAGCTTTACCTTTCTAGTTATTATGAGTGTGGTTTTTGTCGCAGGAAATTCGAAAAGCGGGCTTCTTTTAGAATCTACCTAAAACTTTATTTTTTCTTGCTTGCAATTTCAAAAAGGATATTTAAGCCTTTTTCCAGCTCTACTTCTGTTCCATAGGCATATGATAATCGAATATGCTGAGTATCTTGCGGATCGTAAATATAGCCAGGATTAATGAGAACTTGTCGATGCAATAGCTTGGTGAATAACTCTTTATCAACGATTGGCTCATGAAACTTTAGCCAAATATAAAAGCCACCTTTCGGCTTATCCCAACTAGCAATGTCCTCAAATTTTTCTTGTAATATACCCTCAACAAAATTGACCCTCCGTATTAATTCTTTCCGCAAACTCTTAATATGCTTTTCATACTTCCCTGATTGCAACCAATGCAGCACAATTTCCTGTGAGATGGCGCTTGATCCGTAATCTGTTTGCATTTTTATATCTGCTAATCGCTCAATTACTGTAGTTGGACCTATTAACCAGCCAATACGAAGTCCGGGGCTTAATGTTTTCGAAACACTGCCAATATAAAGGACTTGCCCGCTTTCATCCATTGATTTAATTGGAGGCGCTGTGGCTTCAAAGAGCAATTCATGATAGACGTCATCCTCAATAATAGGAATACGAGATGCTTTACACGCTTGATATAGTTGCCTTTTTTCAAACGACGTCCATACCTCACCAGTCGGATTGTTTAAAGTGGGAACAGCATAAAATACCGCCTGCCTTTTTCTTTTCTTTTGGGCTAACGTTTGTGCGAGCTGTTCATCACGATCGATAGACAGCATTTGCATACCTACAGACTGGAAAGGATGGACTGAATTTAAATAAGACGTCTGTTCCTGGAATACGATAGAACCCTGTTCAAGTAGTCCTACAGCAATTAACTGCAATGCTTGAAGTGCACCAGATACAATACAAACATTTTGCGGCTTTGCATGGATCCCTCTTTTTTTCACGTATTCGCAAATTGCTTCTCGAAGTTTATCGCTACCTTGTGGTGATGAATAGCCTAAAGCTTTCGGCTGCAAAGAGAGCTCTTTCAAAGAAGCTTCAATTTCAGTGGTGGGCAATAAACTAGGTGCTAGCTCGCCAGTGCCCAATCGAATGATATCATCGCGCTGCTCATATTCATTGATTAATTGAATGGTAAGATAATTGGGCTTATGGAGACTTGTGTCTATGTACTTTTGCCAATTTGGTTGTGTTTGTACAATTAATGAATCCCAGGAATTTTGTGCCACATAAATACCTGAACCTACTTTCGATTCCAATATTCCTACCGCTTTTAACTCCTCTAACGCCTGTTGAACAGTACTACGGTTTATCCCAAACTGCATCGCTAGCTGTCTTTGTGTCGGTAGCTTTGTTCCTGCCACCCAATCCCCCCGTTCAATATGTTCAGTAATCCACTGAATAATTTGCTGCTGTAATGTCATTTTTCCCTCTCTATTTGGTTGCCAGCTCATCCGTATCACCTCAAACTTTCGAAATTGGATGGCTTAAAAACCATCCAATTGGTCGTTTTCTTTTAGTTATAACATATCTACAATGTTTAGTGAAAGGAGGTATTTCAGTGGAAGCATTTCTACATGGAATGATTTTAGCATTTGGACTTATTTTGCCCCTTGGCGTACAAAATGTCTTTGTCTTTTCCCAAGGTGCAACACAGCCCCATCTAGTTCGTGCCTTACCCGCCAGCATCACTGCCTCAATTTGTGATACGCTTCTAATACTACTTGCGGTATTTGGTTTATCTATAATTGTGTTGCAATTTGAGTGGTTACGTATCACCTTGATGAGTGTAGGGATACTTTTCTTACTCTATATGGGCTATACAATTTGGCGCTCAAATCCTGCATCTACCGATAATAACGAAGCACTTCCTGTAAAAAAACAAATTTTATTTGCAGTTTCGGTCTCTCTCTTAAATCCACATGCTATTTTAGATACAATAGGTGTTATCGGAACGAGTGCTTTAAAATATAGTGGGACGGAGCAAATGTTGTTCACTGCAGCATGTGTTTTGATTTCTTGGTTATGGTTTTTCGGTCTTATCATTGCTGGAGCATCCTTAAAAAAACTGGATAGCTCTGGTAAGCTTATGAATATTTTTAATAAATGCTCAGCGATTTTTATTTGGGGAACCGCTCTCTACCTTGTTAGTGGTTTACTGTAATCTATGTCATAAAAAACGCTCAGGATACTGTTTTTTATGAAAAGCCAAGAGTTGAGTAAGGCTCTTATATTTCCCGATCCTAAATACAATGTGCAACAAATGCAATTTTTAAGCTGAACTAATTTCGATAGTAGTTCAGCTTTATTTTTGTTTAAAGATATAGGGGTATATTTATAGTATCTGTAAATTTAACTAACGGAGCAGAGCAGTTTTAAAGTATCGAAGTAATAGTGGCTATTTTCCGGAATATTTATTTACATTTACTTAATTACATTGGATAATATGTAAAAAAAGTATAATTATAATTTGTTAGATTACGAGGTGAAGTTAATTGTTTAATAATTTAGGTATGTCTTTTATATGGATGTTACTTGCTTATACAGTCGCAACGTTAGTAGTTTTTATACATATGTTAATCTCCAATAAATTTTACGGTGTACAAAATGCGAAGCAGGCAGGAACAACTTTTTTAAAATCACCAGTTTATGTTAAATCTAGACCCTACCAGGTTCTTTACAATGTTTTAATATTTCCAATTTTTCTATGGCTATATAGCAAAGGGATTGATACGGATAATGTAAAAGAATTTATGCTTAATACGGTTATCCAATGGACAATACTTTCTATAATAATTGATTATATTAGTTGGGTTTTAATTCCCCATAAATTTAGGTTAACACATAAAGAATTTTATATTGATTATCAACCTTATATTACTTTAATCTATGTTGCAATTTTTGTTAGTCATTATATAGTAGGATTTTTCATTTCGTAAATTTTGTAGGATTCATAACCCTTTATTTTTCTTATACTTAGGGAAGCACATAATTGAAAGTGCTTTTTTACTAAAGAAAATGCTTCCCTATAATAAGTTTTCTGCGTGTTGGACAATCGAACTCCGTTTGTCGAATAAAAAAGATTATGCCATCTTGAAAATGCTATCAAAGTAATCACGCCAATAGTCAACTAGCCAATTATTATATGTATGATACAAAGGCAACAATCAATTTCTTCACATCTTTAGAATGTATTAAACAACCTCTATCGTCATACATATGAAATATTAAATTCTTATCAGTACTAATAAAGTACACAGATTGTCCAATAGAAGGTTCTCTTCCTTGTTCATAATTTCCTATACCCTTAAGTATTTCCTGGTAGGGTACAGACTTTAATTGTGCGTATACAAATTTCACTTTGTATTCATTCTTAACTTCTATTGTTTGAGACGTTACCTCATCATAATCCTTCTCTATCTCCAATAACGTTTCCTCTTCTATATTTTGATCAATTAATAAACTATACAGATATTCTGGAGTAGTATTTCCAAACATAATATCCTCTGTAACTTCCCAATCTTTTATATACATATAAATAGAATCATCGGGCTTGAACACTTCTTCAAACAATGTTGTAACTCTTTTTACAACTTGATTTAATCTATCTTCCGTTCCATTTTCATAGGGCTCGCCAAGTTCAAACCTTAGATGCAATTCACTTGTTAGGTTAGGAAAATGGCTTTCTATATACTTCATTATATTTTCCTTCATTGGAGTTATCCCTTATATAAATTCTTTCTATTATACCAAGTAACGTTACCAACCGCTTATTGAACTAGTTGAATAAGGTACAAACTAAAATTAACATATTGAGAAATATAAGAAACAATAAAACTATATGTATCCATACTATATATTTTACGAATAACCCCGCCCAAACATTCTGTCGTAAAGCATAGTGTAGAACAATAGAAAAAAATAAAAGACTGATTATTCCACGAAGGATACTACCTTCTACAAAGAATGAAACTACATTTATCAATACAGATATAATAAATAAAATGACATATACCTTAAATATCTTTTCTTTGTCTCTCGTGTTGGAATTGATACATTACTTTTCACCTCGTGTTTCTCAATTGAAGTTTCATCAAACACTTCAACCCTTGTAGAAGCTATATTTTAATTCAATGGTTTAGTAAAGAAAGTCTCCACTTGTTGGAGAAACGCTTCCGCTCTAATTTCTTTCCATAGAATACTTGACCTATCAAATGCTAACAATGTATGGCTGAATTTAATATATGTAATTTTTTCCTTATTCAACTAAATTGCGCTTCGTTAGTTCAATAAAAAAGAGCTGCATATGCAACTCAATGATCTTAATAAATGCCTCTGTTAGTACGTATGTACCACTTTTGCCAGAACAAGTGATTATAGAAGTTGAAAATTACATAATGACACTCTTATTTAAAACGTTTAATAATTTCTTCTCGTGAGTATTCATCAATCCAATCGCCGTATTTTTTATATAAAGGGTATATGGTTTCTTTATTAGTTGCGATGACCTCGCATCCTCTATCATCATAAATAAAAAAGATCACATTTTTAGTCATATTTATAAAAAACACATCTGGATAGTTTGTACCTGACCCCCATTTTTTATCAAACCTAGGTTTTAAGGGGAAATCCTCATTACACGCTGCTTTAATAAGCAATGGGAATTTAAAATCTTGTTTGCGGCACTTTAGGGAAAATCGACAAGTATAATAATCGTCAACTTCTTCAGCATCAAATACATACGGTAAAGTTTCTTGTGTTAAATGGCATTTTAATTTTTTATTTTTTACATAGCGATCATAAACCTTTATTCGATTTTTCTTAATTTTATTAGACCTGTGCTGATAAACATTCGTAACCAGAAAAATTTCATCCAAATCAGAAAAAAGTTCGTTGAAAATAGACAATGCTTGACTGTATACGCAGTCAAACATTTCGTGATTCAGACTACCATCATCTTTAAGCTGATAAATCCCCGTTCCTAATTCAAAGTGAATTCCTATACTCCATTGATGATAAAGACTAGGTGCCAAAGTAAGCCCTGGAAAAGCATTATGTAAATATTGACCTACATCTATCGTCATTCACTCCATTCTTTCTAGTGATTTTATATTACTATCATTATTATAATTACTCTAACCTGCGCCGTTAGTGAAACGTATCCATCAAGAACCCCTTGTTACCAAGCAATAGTTATTAAGTCAGGTTCAACGAACTCTATTACAAATTTAGGTGATTGGCAAAATACATACTGTTGATAGGAATCTTCTGCTGCTAAATGAATAATATTTTCAATAACCTTGGAAAGTGGCATCTTAACAAGGTAATGTACTGAAAGGTGGTAAGTCGTCTTGTAAGAAAAGATAAACTGAATTCTCGGTGTAAAGTTCTTCACCTTTTAAAAACGATGCAACCTTATCGCTATTAACATTATGTATCACGAATTTGTTATTCATTTTCTCTAAGTCTAGACTTACCCATTCATTTATTGGGATGCTCGTAATAAATTCAGTTTTCATTTTCGCCTTTTCCTCAATATCTATCAGCATAATACTTTCTTTAGTCGAAAACGGCTCCAACATCCAACCTAATTGCATCTGCAATTCATCATTTCTTTCTTTCTCTTTTTGCTTTTGTAAGAGAAACGCTAATCTTATTTTCCAATCATTCGTGTTCATAGTACACCTTCTCTGCTTACTTTTTCTCACAATAATAACTGGAGTTTTCTGTATTTTATTAAACTAATCTCTAATTTCCCATTCTACTAGCTTTCGCCCTAAAGTGCTATTTTATATACATTTTTTCTTTATTGAACTAACTTGCTTAAGTTAGTTCAATAAAGAAAAAAGGGCAACTATATGAAACTAGCATTTAATCTAATTTTTTTACAAATAAAACTCTGTCTTGATTTGGTCCGTCATATTCAGTATTTACTGATAGACCATCAACAATTCTATCTCCATTTTCAATTTCAAAACCCATCTTGGTATGATAGGCAATCGAAACTTTGTTGACAGGTGACGTTACACATCGAACAATACTTCGATTATTTTGTTTTACAGCATAAAAAAATTTATTGTATAATTGTTGTCCAATATGATGCTTTCTGTACTCAGGATGAACTCCAACAAAATGAATATACGCCTCATTTGAATGAGTTTGAGAAAGGAATCCTATTAGAAAGCCTACAAGTTTACCATCCTTTTCTGCAATGAAACTTGTTTGTGTAAAATGGTCGAAGAATAGTTTTGGTAACATATCCGACATATTCCTGCCACCCCACCAATCATTGATTAGCGGTGAAATTACATAGTAGTCTGAACCTGTAACTGAACGAATTTCCATTTTAATCCCCCTCGTATATTAGTAGTAAGAGCTCTATCCGATATAATTTCCAGTTGATCCGGACAACTGGGGATCTGTTGGGTTTCCTATAGGAGATAGTC